>NZ_SGTX01000036.1:0-12330 GCF_005435025.1 Halorubrum sp. CGM4_25_10-8A
GTTGAGAGCGAAGCGGAATTCAAAGACCTCGTTCAGGAAACTTTTGAGAAAATAACGAAACGCGTCAGCTTCGCAAAGAAGTGGTGTGAACAGTTCCTTGACTTTCGAATGTTATCTTAATCATTATACCCAACCGGGATGGATCCGGCGTCGCTTGGCTACCCCACAGCCCACGACCTCTCCCAGACTGTCGGGGCAATCGACCGGACGGAAACGAGTGTGGATTTGCCGGTTCGTGACCCCCACATCATCCCGGCTGATCCCGACGCTGACACGGGGGCGCTGACAGCCGCTCACAGGTGGCCTGTTGGCGACGCGAACACGCTTCGCGGCGAGGGTAATGTTCTCGATCCTGTCCCTGAACAAAACGCGGTGTATCCACCCCTCTCGCTGTTCGGATTCATCCCCACAATCCACCCGTCACAACACCCCGCCGCGACGGGCAACATTGGGGGGCTGGTGAACGACGCCAGCACCGCGATGGACATCGACCCACAGGAGATCGAAGACCGGATCGAAGAAGGGGATTATCGCGAGTTCACTGGGAGCCACAACCCCCTCTGGAACCTCGACCTGCGCGACCTTGGACTCACGCCCGGATCCCGTGGGAAAAACCCCTTCGGTCACTTCGGTGAATCGGAGAACTACTTCGTCGTGATCGACGACGAAACTGCCTACTGCCACAAGCGGGAAGCACTCTATAACTTCCAACACTTTGCCCTCTGTGACATGGGCAAGCGCGACCCGAAGGATTCCGCGAGTGGTCAGAATCTCGATGATTTGGAGTACCTCCATCTGTGGACCTACGCTCGCCAGAACAACCTCGTTCCAGAGCACACGCCCATCCCGCTGAAGGGGCTTGTGGGATACGCGATCGAGAACGATTATTGCGAGCCTGACGACCTCGAACAATTCGGCGGGGATAGCGATGATTCCGACGATAATTCGGACGAACAGAATACCGACTCACCGGGCGGGAACAAAGCTGGGAAGCGCAACCTCAAGCTCCCGGATGATGTCTACTTCCCAGTTCTCAAAAATATCGAGGACACGACAGGATACACGCCCGCACGCCTCGCGGACAGTAGTAGATCTGGTGGTGACTCGGGCGGAGATGCGAGCGGTTCGACAACACCCTCGGTCGACACAGAAGACGTTGCGTTCGACAGCATCCACCGGAAGTATGGCCAGCCGCTCATCGGGGACGACATGCCCGACCCACTGAAGCAGTTCCTCCGTCGCTACACCAACACGGAAGACGAGACGATCACGACCGACACCGACGAGACGGTGTTCGTTCCGAAGGCCGAACTCCGTGATGCGTTCAACTCATGGGCGCAAATCTGCCTTCGACACATTCGTAACAGTACTGATACGTCGGTGGATGACGTGGCGATCCAAGAGTACGCGCCGGGTGCGTTCACCGGGCCGCTGAAAGCGCAAGTCGACGTCGAACTGAAGGAAGGTCGGCCGCGACTCAGTAGCGGTGAGCGTGAACGTGTGTGGTTCGGTATCGAGCTCACCGACGAAGGCTCGACCCTTGCGGAACTCGAGGGGAAGTTCGCGTAGCCAGAGCAACCAACGTATTCCTCGACCAAATTTTATTGGCAGTCTCTTTCTCGAACCAACCAGATATTTTATACGAACATAGCGCAGGGAGTTGACGCATGATTCTGATCTTCCTGCCGGGCTAGAGTTGGTGGTCTTCGTCGCTAGCTTAGATGGTACCTGTGAACGTTGCGACGACACAGAACTGATGGGTGTCTCAAACAGACGGGGCTCGCAGTAGTTGCTATCTGATCCATAACTCGAGGCAGCAATTCAGCCGAAAACACCCCCTTGGACCACTTCCCAAAATCGCAAGACGGCACGGGTGGTCCGGGGGGTCCAGCATGTGGGCACCAGTTATTGTTTTCTTAGTCAATTCGGCAGTAATGAACTACAAGCCATATCTACTGTTATTTTCACCAATATCGCTAAGGAATAACGCATATTTGAATTTGTGAAAATAACCAGACGTAGCGGGTGGTCCGGGGGGTAGTCAGTATATCCGGACCCCCCTTGGACCACTCCACAAAACCGCATGAAGGCAGCGGTGGTCCGGGGGGTACAGTACTGTGATTTCTGCCTTTTTTCCACAATAAAGTATACTATTTCAGATACATCGCCGCTAAAGACTGAAAATAAGCATACGGGGTGGGATTTACCACAATTTGAGGGGGTGGTAACTCACCCCCCTTGGACCACCTCACAAAACCGCAAGACGGCACGGGTGGTCCGGGGGTCATCACACCAAAATCACTGCTCAATCAAATATGACTCGCTCGCATACCTGAGCGTGTTCTAGAAAGCCGTTTCAGCCGGTTTCCGAGACCGACTTATTTTCACCCTCTCAGAACACCCCCATTTTGACCCGGTACGTCTGTGATATACCGGGTAATACCCCCTCTGGGTGGGGGTGTTCAGGCCAGAAGGCCAAGAGTAAGATGCCTGATACAGCAGGCAACCGGGATCACCCCAGCAGTCCCCTGAAGGGGACATGAAGAGACAGGGTCTCAGACAGAAGCACCACCAGCTGGTCGACCACCAAGATCGAGACTGACCGCAGAAGGCAGTCGGCCAGCAAGACGGGGACACCACTACACGGCGGTCGACACTGCCACCGCCTCACCAACACTGTGTGACTCACGAATCCTCTCAGAATCTCGAAATAGCCTCAGCACACTCCCCCGCGGGTCAGGTAGACCCCGGACGCAACACGACTCGTCGTCTCGACGACCGCGATCGTCTCGGTAGACTTCCCATCTCCTGACGGTCGATGACCACCACCGGGACAGTCCCCTTGAGGACCAGTCGACTGCCGTCGACACACTCCTTGATCCACAGACGAGAGACTCCCTCAACACACCGACTGTCGACCAGTCTCTCACCGCCGAGTCGTGGCTCTGGTCGCTGTTTCAGGAACCTGATGAGTCAGCCGATGACAAGTCGACCGCAGACGCCGACCGGCTGTCACCATCGCCACGATCACACGCCGTGTGGAACGGCTTCGACCCCGGCGGGATTCTCACCTCCGACGTCGGTGACCGACTCCACTGATCCCCTCGTCCGGGTGGGCTTGTCGATGCGACTCGACTCGTCGATCTCGACTCGCGGCGTCTCCCGACCGAGGGTCACGACGTGGTCACCAATCGGCATCGACACCGCCTCTCCTCGAGGCCACAGACGCGGCGACCAGTCGCCGCTTCACCATCGGTGGTCATCGGCTCGGATCCGACGATCAGGATCCACAGCGAGGTAGACCTCTCAGTATTCTGACTACGACGCCGTCGGCCGTCACCAGCGACGGATCGCCACCACCACAGACACGGCAGGTGACCGCTTCGAGTCTGACAGCCGACGGGGACCGAACGGTGTCGGGTCCACCCCACCAACAGTGGTCGCGACCGACACGCCTCGAGGGCAGCTGGCCGTCGCACCGCTGGGTGGGTTGCCCCCACCTCGACGACTCCCTCTTGGCGGGAGTCCTCGCCAGTATCCCCACCGAGAATCTCTCAGCAATCTGGTATACAGAATGGCGTCCACGAGCCACCCACCTTCGGTGGGGCCTCGTTCTGTCTCAACACGGTGAGACGACACCGTCTCAATCCAGACGGAGTGTCGGCAGGCCCCAACCCAGTGATAGCATTATTTCGGTCGGGCCAGCGATGAGGTTTCCCAAGATGAATACGCTTCTCGCACTCGTCGTTTTCACCGTCTCGTTCGGCACCGCAATCGCCCTGCTCATCGGCATCGTCTTCGCTGCTCTGTTGTCGATGAACGCCCGGAGTGGATCGGAGGGGTGCGACTTCTGTTCGAGTGACGCCGCGACTCGTCTCGGGGGTGGTGACGTGGCGTGTAGTGACTGCAAACGCCGGGTCCTCTGACCGGCTTCTTCGCGGGGGTCGAGACCCCCTTGCTACAGCCCGGTGACTGGTGGGTTTGTTGCGGCAGATAACGGAACCGCAACCAGCCTGTAGTGGAGACAGTCGATCAGTCGGGTTTGTTCGGGGTCGATCTCGGGGTCGATTTCGGGGGGTTACCAGTGGGGGAAACTCTCTGTGACTCCCCACTCGTGGTGGCCCCAATGGGACGACTGGTTGTGACGTTAGCAGTAACTACTAACCCACCGTTCAGCACGGTGGCGAAGACACCGGCTACGGCCGAGTCTTGTCGGGGCTTCAGCTGGTGACATTATCTCCCCCAGCCGGAGACGAGGGTTTCCCCCGAGGGGGTGACCCGACCAACCGACTATGAGTGAAACGCTTCGCGGTTCGACGCCTCAGTCCGAGTTTGACTTGACGACTACCCTTGACGACGAGATCGAGTGTGCCTGTGAGGGCTGTCACGACGACGTCGACGACCAGCTGAAACTCCTGCTCGGGTGTGACGCCCGCGGGATGGTCGCTGACTACGGGACGGTCGGCTTCTGTTCGCTTGAGTGTGCCCGCCAGTTCGTCTCGGCGGGCCCGTACCAGTCGCTCGAGGAAGACCTGATCGTCTACACCCAGCAGCCGGTCGTCGCGACCGTCGTCCACAACGGCGAGGTCATCGAGGCCACGCTCGGGTTCGACGTCAAGGAGGCTATCGAGGCGGCCGCCGAGATCGTGGCCGACCTCGTCGACGACGTGGAGCTCTCGCCTGACGACTTCACCGTTGAGACCGAAGAACTATAGACAGCCGGTCTCCATTTTTTCTGCGCTATCGGACCGACGTGACGCTCTGGCCAGCTCGGTGGGCTCGACCACGCGGACAGCGACTCCGTGGTGTTCCGCTTGCGACCTCGCTCGGTCGACGCGGACGCATCACGCGAGTCGCTTCGCTCCACACGCGTTGCGCCCACGGACCAGTCGACAGCGGCGAGGTCGCTTCCGCACCCCCACTGACGGGCTGACAGTCGCGGGGCAACATTATCGCCCTCGTCCGGAGACGAGGGTTTGCCCCAGAGGGGGTGGCCTGACTGACCGACTATGACCGAAACGCTTCACGGTTCGACGCCACAGTCCGCGTTCACCTTGCGCTGATCGAGAGCGTTGAGGCTCCGTACAGCGTGGAGGGGTGGCTCGTCGCTCACGCCGATGAGTTCCGCTCGTTCACTTACGGCTTCCAGCCCCGCATGGAGTGAGGCCAGCCGGCGGATGCTATCCGGGCGCTCGATCAAAATACTCTGGAGGAGCTCGAACCGGTATATTTCCATCGGCGTGGACATGTCTGCCAGAAGTACGAGTATGGGAGTGTGACGCCTACTGTTGGTCCTCAAACCAATATACTTATTTTATTGGTCTATGTACCAATGAATGAGGATGGCCTCACTGACCGACGACGACCTCGATGGCGTGAGCGAGGGGCGAAAGTACCCCGACGGGGCTGTAGTCCGCGTGTTCTGTATGCGGACAGATCGCGATGCGTACCCGTCTGGGTGGGCCTACAAGCTTCATTACGGCGCAACGGAGCCGGACCCGCCCCGCACGCTTGATGATGGGACGATTCGTCGGTACGACAACTCGCACGAGGACACCAAAGGGCACGAACTACACGTCGCACCAGACCCTCACCCAGATAGCATCACGTTTCCCGGAATAGTCGAACTCTGGAAACGGTTCTGGAGCGAAATCCCGAAGTCCGAGCTCGAGGTCAAGTGAGGCCATCTCACCACGGTGATACCCATGAACGACACCACGCCGCCGCTGCACCCGATGGAGCGTGAACAGCTTCGGGCCGAATCAACTCTCGTCGTTACCGTGAACTCGTCCAGTGAGTTCCACGGCGACATCACCGACGGGATCGAGGCGCTCAAACGAGGCGACGCGGTGGATTTCACACCGACGCTCTCGTTCACCAGTTACGACGATCTTATGGAGACGCTGACGCCGCGTGTCCTCGATCTCATCGAAGCTATCCGCAGGGAAGAGCCAGCCAGCATCAACGAAACCGCACGGGTCGTTGACCGGGACGTGAAGAACGTCCACGAGGAACTCAGCCGCCTCGCCCAGTTGGGTATCATCTTCTTTGAGGAAAACGGTCAGAGTAAGCGCCCGGTCGTCTGGTTCGACGAACTCTTGATCAACCTCCCGTTCGATCCAGAGGCTGGCGACACGACGGCTGCCACGCCTTGACATCCTCTCTGCACTGAAGCGCGAGTCTTTCTCCGTGGTGCGGGGCCTACCTTTCACCGAGGCCTTCCAAATGGTGCCCCTGTCATGAGGTACCCACAGTCGAACACCACGACCAAAATGCCCCGACAGATCGGTCCACTTCCGCTCCGGGGCGAGAGACTTATATCCACCCTGTCGTACCCCATATCCTGATCTCGCTGATGTCGACAACGGACCTCCACACGACTGACGACGATGTTGCCTCGCAGATCTCGATTTACTGTGGCGAGGAAGAACGGCTTCTCAATCGTGCTGACCGCACAGCGACGCCGACAGAACTCGTGTTGGCGCCGACCGAACTCCACCAACGAAACCTCCAACGGCGACTGCGAGAGCGTACACAGCCACAGAATGCGTTTGAATTCGTCGATCCGAAAACCGTTGCGGAAGTACTGCTTGGAGTCGCAGACCCGGCCCCGACGAGCCTCGATCGCGTCGATCGCTTAGCGCTCCTCCAGTCGCTTCCGACGACGACACCGGATCAGCCATCGGGACTCCGTCCGTTGCTTGCTGCCCGTCGAGACGTCGGTCCCCAACAACTTGAGCAGATCCGTTCAGAGGTCGAATCAATGACGAACTTCCATCCGGATCGGATTGCGGCGCTGCGCGATGTCACCGACGAGTTTGCAGGCCCCATCGCGGACGAGGCGACCACACTGGTTGATGGTGGCCTCGCCGTCGAGACGTGGCTGCGCGACCAGACTGACAAAGCGGTCTCGAAGACGGCGCTCCTCAGACGGGCGACGCGTCGCCTCATCGGCGGCGACGAGGTGTGGACCGATTGCTATCCCGATATCGAGCGGATCTCGCTCGTCGGTGTGAGCAGCATCCCGGCACCAGAAGTTGACTTCCTACATGGTCTCTGTACAGCAACGACGGCAGATATCGAACTCCACCTCCGCCCCGGAACCAGCGAGTACCTCACAGCGCGACTTCCGGACCTATTGTCCATTGATTATCCCGGGCGAGAGGTGAATCTGTGACCCACGCCCACCGCACGGCACTCACTGGCGAGTTGCCAGCACCGTCATGTCCTGTTGTCGAATTGCCCGCACCGACGCGTCGCGAGGAAGCGCGTGCTGTGATGGCGACGATCAGCGAAGTTCGCGATCGTGGCGTGGACGTCCGCGATATCGTCGTCGTGGCTCGCGATCTTGATCCGTATGAACAGCCGCTGACCCGGGCAGCCATCCAGTATGGGGTGACGCCAGTATTTTGGACACAGTTGCGCGTAACCCGCACCGAACCATACGCGCTGATAGCGGCGCTTTGTACGCTCTTTGGCGCCGGCGACGTCGCTGCTGCAACGCTGTTGGAACCATTAGCGCAGCGGTGGGCACCACTCACGGATACAGCCAGCTGGCCACTCGAACAGTCGACGATCCAGGCCGCTCTTGAGGCCCTTCCCCCCGGGCATCGATCGATCGCCGAGTGGGCCGAGACGATACAGACACACACCACGGACGAGCGACTCACAACCTACTGTGACTGGCTACTGTCGCATGCCGAGCGCGAGCCAACGCCAGAGACAGTTGGAACGGTTCTGGGGGCGTCGATCGATGCGTATCGCGAGACGAGCGTGCCCGCCCGCAAGCAGGCTGACTCACCGGCGCTCATGGCGACGGAGACGGCCGCGCGAGCAACCGTCAGGGTCACTCGGCTCGTCGAGCAGGTCTCGCACAAATACGACGAATGGCTCGCAGACGGGACGGTCTCCCGATCGTGGGACGCTGTACAGGAGCTGTGTGAGCTGCTGGCGACACAACGCCCGGGCCGCCGTGAACACTCGAACGCCTGGGCCATCGACATTATGGAGGCAAACGACGTGTGGGGGCTGTCTGTCCCATTCGTTATCGCGGTCGGCGCGACGGCAGCCGAGTGGCCGGCCCAGACTGACAGCGTCGTTCCCACAGAGCTCCAGGAAGCCGTTCTCGCTGCGGCTGGTGAGACAGATACCGTTGCGCCGCGAACCGCGTGGGGAAACGGCCGTGATCGCGATCACTTCGCCGATGCGATGCGTGCCGCCGAGCGCGGCGTGATCGTGACGCGGTACACACAGACCGCCGACGGTGGTGTTGTGTACCCCTCGCCGTTTCTTGCGTCACTCGAGATGGAGACTGTCTCCGAGCAGGCCCGCACCCAACTGGTGAGCACGACACCGCAGCTTCCTGAGCCGATTGCCGCGCTCCTCTCTGCGAGTACAGATACCGTTCCAGCACCCACCAAGACACCTCATGAGTAACGACGACGACCCACGGATACTCCGGAACGCACAAGCAACGATCAGAGACAGATTCGTCGATGCCGAGTCGGGACTGTTTACCATGAACTGTGTCGCCGGTGCTGGCAAATCACTGACGATGCAGCGAATCGCGGCCGAAACCATCATTCGGCGGTACGCTCGTGGCGATCGGACACCTGCCCAGAGCGTGGCCGTCATGTCGTTTACCACCGATGAGGCGGCCGCGATCGGACCCGGTGTCTGTGAACACATTCGGGAGATTGTGAATCATAAGTTGATCCCCGAGGCAGCGTCACTCACCGAGTCAGATGTCGCGTATCTCGTGACGCGGGTCCGGCACGCACCGTTCATCGGTACTGTCGACAGCGTGTTGCGTGATGTCTTCGGAGAGCTGGCCACCGACCTGGGGTTCGAGGAGACGCCATCGATCGGGAATAAGGCGTTGCTGAAAACGGTTCACAACGCGTGTTATGACGCCGTCGCTGCCGATCCGGCCCACGAAGACGCGATCGCCGAGTTGGAAGCAGCATACCCGGATGGCCGCTGGTCAGCCACTCCTGCGGAGATGCTCACTGACGCCGTCAAGTACTGTCGCGATCAGCGACTCACCACGGCCGCCTTCGAACGCAAACTCCGTACCACACAAGAGGCAGTGTATCCCGGGGGACGAACCAGCAGTCGTGCGGATATCGTGACGACGATCGCAGACATCGTCGACGCCGACGCCGCAGCTGACACCGACGCGGCTCTCTCACCAGCGGAGTGGGACGACCTTGTGGCTGCTGACCAGCGCCTCTATGACGCATGGGAGGGGACGCTGACAGCGTTTGGTGACGTGCTTGAAGCGTACCGCGAGCAGTACCGAGCCCTGATCCGCGAGTATGGCGTGGTCTCTCACACCGACGTCGCCTTCTTCATCACCAGTGTGTTCAAGCGTGACTGGCCAGTCGATGGCGATGGGCCACCCACCGACCAGCACACAGCCCTTCGTCAGCGGTACCACGCGCGGCTCGATAGCGTGGTCATCGATGAAGCACAGGATGTCTCCACTATCCAACACGCAGCGCTGTCACAGCTTGTCACTCCCTCGATGCGCGTCCTCGCGTGTGGCGATACGCTCCAAAGCATCTACCGCTGGCGACATGCCGATCCGTCGCTGTTCACGAGCGCCTGTCGCGAGGGCCAGTATCTCGGTATCGACTGGGACACCCATGCGACGGTGACAGCCGCAACAACCTATCGTGGAACCCCGGACATCGCCGCCGGCATCAACACCATCATGCGGCCCGTCTTTGACGATCCAACTCGCGGGGGGCTCAATGATTTTGCGGCGACTTACCCCGGCCTCGACGCATCTCGGGATCCAACCGCCGACCCGAGCATCCACGTCACCGCGTTCACCGGTGGGGCAGCGCCCGACAAGACACGGTGGGTCAACCCCGACGGCCGCGCTGGCGAGGCGAACATCCTTGCGACGTACATCGCACAGGGCCTCGCTGATGGGACATTGACTGACGAGACCGGGTCGCCACAGTCGATAACCGTCGTCTTCAGAAAGCGAACGCGGATGGACGCGTACAAAGACGCGTTCAAGGCCGAAGGACTGACCGTCCAAAACGCGAGTTCGAGACTCTTTGCGTGTTCCGTGGTCAAGGCGGTCCTCGCCGTCTGTGACTGGCTCACTGCGCCGACCGATCGGGCCCAGACACGTGCGTTGTTGACTGACTCGCCGTTCGATTTCACAGCAGCCCACGACTGCTTCGAGCGGGCTGGGTACGACCTTGATCTCATCTGTGCGGCCGACGACCTCGACGCCGAAACCCGAGACATCCTCTGTGGCCTGCGCGATCTTCGCGATCAGCTGGGCCGGTTCCATCGCGTTCCAGCGTCGGTGTACCTGGAAGACATCATCGAGCAACTCGCGCTTCGAGCCGACCCGAGCGACCAGTTCACCGAGCTGCCGGCAGCACAACGAGTAGCCGCGCTCGACACGCTCACGAGCACCGTCGCCGACTGGGAAGCTGACACGCAGTACCCACCAGCTGCCCTCGGTGACCTACTTGCGCCGTTTCGGGCGGCCCCGAGCGAGGGGCCCGATATCCCGAGTGTGACCACCGATGCCGATGTCGTCTTTAGCACAGTTCATCGGCTCAAAGGCGATCAAGACGACGTGATTGTGCTTGCAACGCCGGGCTTCAAGCTCTGGGACACCGGCCCGTTCTCTCAGCGGTTCATGACGCAGGGTGGCGTTGCGGCGTTGGCCCCGCCGACGAACGTCGAGACAGCACCCGATATCGAACTGCCACCATTCGATGGGGGACTCTACACGCCAAGCGGTGACAGTCGCGATAAACAGGGTGCTGCATCACGCGATGTCGGGTTGCGGTGGGCGACCGAGCACTGGCTCGATGACGCCGACAGTGGGGCCCCGCACCTGCTTGGTCCAGACCAGCTCCAGTCAGTCGCAGCCAACGAGCGTGCGGAGGCGTGGCGACTCCTGTATGTGGCACTCTCTCGGGCACGTGACCATCTCGTCATCCCGCTTCCGAAGACGTTACCCGGCACGGCACAGCCGCGTGATCGCTGGCTCGATACCTTGTTTGAGACACTCGAGTTTTCGCCTGGACGGACACCCACGTATGCGATCGACGAGCCGTCCAGTGCCGGTGATTTGACGATTGGTGTGAATGACGTCGAGGGCCGTATGACACGCGAGATGTACGACACGACGCTATCGGTGACGGGCGCCGTCCCGCCTCGACGCGACCAGTTGGAGTCATGGGTCCCACGCTTTCTCGACCCGAGTACGGCCTATCCGTTGACTGACGATGTCGACGCCACCGTGGGTGCCCACCTCCTCGACGAGGCCATTCATACCGAAACTGAGGCGGTGGCCGACAGCCTCCCGATCACGTTCGAGACGCTTGGGCCAGAGGCCGTCGGGACCTGTCTCCACGAGGCATTACTCACCCTCATCGAGATGGACGTGCCGGACACCGAGATCGATGCGTGGAGCAAGCCCGTCCGAAGCGCACTTCGGGACGCGATGGAACAGATAACGCCGCAGTCGATCGAGATGTTGCCAGATACTGAGCGTGGTGGCCTCGTCAGCTTCTTCCACACGTCGGTCGTGTCGGACTTCCTCAACTCCGACCTGTGGGCCCAGATCCAAGCGGCGGAGGCGGTCTACGTCGACCACGATTTGAGTGGACTCGTGACTGCTGGGGAGGTTGAGGTAGAAGTTCATGGTGAGGCCGATATCCTCATAGATCTGGGTGGAGGCGAGTGGCAGTTGGCCGATCTCAAGATTGCGCTGACTGACGACGTCGACGCAACGCAACCGCGGTATGAACTCCAGATCGCCGCCTACGAGCACATCCTCCAGCAGGAACTCGGCTCAGCAGCGACAATTCACGCCAGTGTCGAAACGTTCGGGTGTGTCCGAAGGTCAGTGTATGGACAGTTCCCGCCCACGGTTCTTGCGCGCCGTGTTCGCACTCTCGTTGGGTCGGATGAGTCGATCTCCGGCTCGTAAACTACCCTACCCTACTCCCTCGGCGCTCCGCGCCTCGGTCCTTGAGGGTAGGGCTTTGATGTGGACTCCCGGCAATTAGTCGCCAGCAATAGGCTGGTGACTCTCACCGTTCAACGTCCCACCAGTCACACGCACGTCTACTGGTGCGTCTCCGCTCTCCGACTTGGGCGAGGAACGGAGTTTGTGTTGTCGCTTCCGAGCGTACCGCACGCCAATATTCTTTGCAGCGTTAGTACGTGTTTAGCCCGAACTGATTTCGCTGCTATCTCATAGAAGGCGCACAACTTAGCCTGTATGAACTGGCAGCAGAGGTTCGCGATGATTCTCAGGGATGGGCTCCGTCGTGGAGCCCATCCCGT
>NZ_SGTX01000037.1:0-11069 GCF_005435025.1 Halorubrum sp. CGM4_25_10-8A
CCTCGTTTTTCATCTGCCGATCGAGGATGCCGAGCATCGCCAGATCCGCGAGGTGATCGTGCATGCGGCGACGGACGAGCGGGTCGACGTTAGAGCCCTCGGCGATACGTCGATACAGCGGGTACACGTCGCGGATCCGTGCCGGGGTCTCCTGCTCAAAGGCGAGCTGTAACATTGCGACGAGCGCGAGATGCCCGTGTTTCGTCAGTTCGCGCATCCCGTGTTCGACTTGGCTCTGTTCGAGCCGCTCACGGGCCTGATGAACGTGACCCTCGGTTAGTCGCTCTTCACCGTTTGTCCGTGCGATCTCACCGGACTTGTACAGGATATCCAGCGCCTGACGGGCACTCCCTGTGTCCTGGGCCGCAATCGCGGCACACAGCGCGATCACGGCGTCGTCGACCGCGTCGTCGTACATCGCACCGGCCACACGCTCTTCGAGGATGGCGCGCAGTTCCGGGGCGTTGTACGGCGAGAAGTGAATCTCCTCCTCACAGAGGGTGTCTTTCACCTTCGGAGAGAGGTCGTCGCGGAAGCCGAAATCGTTGCTGATGCCGATCACGCCGGGTTTCGCCTCGGAGAGGTAGCCATTTGAGCGGGCTCGCGGGATCTCGTACAGAATCTCGTCGTCGCTGCCGATGTGGTCGATCTCGTCGAGGACCAGGAGCACCGTCCCGCCGATCTGATCTAACTCCTCGTACAGAATGTCGAACACGCGCTGTTGGGGGTACCCGGTCGTGCTGATCTGATCGTCTACTGGTCGCAGTTGGTTCACGAGGTTGACCGCAACTTGATACGACGACGAGAGATTCGTACAGTTGAGCCAGCAGACCGAGAGTTCGACGTCGTCGTACTGCTCTGTATCTCGTTGTAGCTGCTTCAATAGATAGCGGGACACCGCGGTCTTCCCGACGCCCGTTTTACCGTACAGGAAGATATTCCGGGGTTGTGCGCCGTTAACGATCGGCTGAAGAGCTGCTGTGTACGTCGAAATTTCGTCCTCGCGAGCGGTAATCGAATCCGGCTGATAATCCTCGCGGAGCATGTCCTCATTGCGGAAGATCTCCGTGTCTCGTGTGAACGTCGCCATCCTCTGTCACGTTTGATTCGGTGCGTACTGATAAAACCACCGTGTCAAATGCGTCGTATGTATGATCAAATAGTCACAGTCTATCGCTTAGCACTTGACGCAGTGGGATGTCACTCGGTCAGTCCTCATCGATAATAACCGAACGGAACACTCGACACGGTGGGGTGGGACACGGAGATACTCAGTTACCCGTCTCAAACACTCGACACAGTGGGGTGCGTTCTGAGACATACCCTCAATTCTCATCGAGAACACTCGACACGGTGGGGTGGGGGATCTGACTGGCTACTCCAACGAGGAAAGCACTCGACACGGTGGGATGTCAAGCGCTCGGCCCACCGACTCGCTGCTTGCTTCATGTTCAGAGTCGACGGCGAGGTGGTGAAGGAGCGCAGCGACGACGGCGTTGACGACTCGAACATCGTCGAGGCCCAGGACCTCGTCCAGCACGGTCGGTTACGCAACCGGATTTGCGACCAGACCCAGCACGCCCAACCGCTGCTCGAAACGTTCGCGTACCTCGAAGAACGAGGCGCGACGCCGGCCCGTTCGAAGACGATCAAGACGCGGTACGAGCGCGCGGCGGACTCACACACCGTGAAACTCGGAAGCTTCCGGCATACCCCGATGCGGCGACTACGCTCGCAGATACGCGTCGTAACCTCCTGCTCGAACGCGAGCGCCACCCGTCTCGAACAGTTGACGCAGTGGGGTGTGATGAGAGACCTGTGGTTGGTCGTCTCCGAGAACACTCGACACGGTGGGGTGTAGGGGTCGACTACTGCCCAGTGAAAAAAGCACTCGACATGGTGGAGTATCAGGAACCCGTCCCGCTCTCCTCACGCACCAACTCACTCGCCCGCTCCACGTCCTCCGATGTGTTCACATTCACGCGCTCCCCTAGCCGCACGGTCTCGACCTCGTACCCAGCCCGCAACAACAACCCCACGGCCTCGCTCAACTGGTACTCACCCTCGGCTGACGGCCGAAGGAGCGCACACGCATGGAACACATCCTCCGGAAGCACGTAACACCCAGTCGTCACGAGCGTCGACGGCGGGTCGTCCGGCTTTTCGACGATCTCCGTCACGCGCCCCCGCTCGTCCGTCTCGATCACGCCAGTCGTCGCCGCGACCTCCGCCGACACCTCCTCGACCGCGAGCACCGCGTTAGCCTCCCCAACAGCCTCGACTGCGGGCTCGACGCTCCCCGCGAAGACGTTGTCGCCGTTCACGAGCAGGAACGTCCCGTCGACGTGTGGCTCGGCCTGAAGCACGGCGTGCCCGAGCCCCAGTCGCTCGCGCTGGTGGACGTAGGTGATCGGAACCCCCTCGAAGGTGTCACCGAACCGGTCGACGATCTGGGCCGCCTCGTAGCCGACGATCACGACCAACTCGTCGGCCCCAGCCTCGACTGCCGTCTCGAACACGTGTGCGAGCAGCGGTCGCCCCGCGACATCGACGAGGCCTTTCGGCTGGTCGTCGGTGAGCTTGCCGAGCCGACTGCCGCGCCCGGCAGCGGGGATGACTGCGTCCATACGCGAGACCCCACACGCCGGTCACCTAACCCCATCGACGGGACTACCGGGTCCAGAAGCCGCGCTGGCGGGCTTCGATCTCCGAAAGTGCCGTCGAGAGGACGTCACGCCAGTCATTCGGGTGTGTCGTATCGTCACCCGGTGTCGGTGCGTCCGGCCCCGGATGGATGTGATCACGAGTGTTGTGCCCAGACGGATGTCTATCCCATCGGTGATCGAACGCCCCCGTCTTGTGTGTTTCGTGATAATGGAGCGAGAAATCCCCGGTTTCGAACCAGACGATCTCCAGACGAGCGCTTCGAACGCGGTCAGGGTAGAGTTGCCGATCGTACTGACAGACCAGTCGTTCGGGCGCGAAGCTAGGCTGGTCACCGACCTCGCTGAACCGATCGTCCGTCGTGAGACGCTCGCGGATGACCGCCAGCCGGTCGAAATCGACCGGCCCGCCAGAAATTGAATCCCCCGTCTCGTCATCGGGGTCGGCAGTCATACTGCGGATTCGCGATCTGTAGCCTCGCCGGACGTGGGAGTGAGTGCTCGTTCGAGGAGAGACACACGACGCAGCGCGGTTTCCCACGCCGAGAGTTGCTCCCAGACCGCCTCGATAGACTGGTCGCTTGCTGCGGCATACCGTGTGATCGAGACGCTCGCCGGGGACTCGGCGGCAAATTCAGCTGCGAGTGCATCCGCCCGCTCTGATTCCGACTGGAGCAGGTCGAGCAACTCCTCAGTTGTGTATTGGCGTCGAAGCGTTTGGACGCGTCGCCAGTTCAGGTACTCTTGATTCCGTTCGTAGGTGGCTGGCGAATCCGTGACCTTCGTGACGATGCCCATTCGTTCGAACCAGTCCAGGTATTCACGTGCGGCGTCGACCCCGTGTCCCGCACGCTCGGCAACGTCACCTGCTGTCGCCGGGTCGGCGAGTCCGAGCACGGCATCGAAAAAGTCGTCCCGTGTTCGATCACCACGAACGACCTCCTCCGGCGGGGTCAGCGCGTCGAAGTTCGGCGCCCGTTCGTCGGTGTCGGCTTGAATATCCGAACCCGGATCCTCCATATCCCACGATGCGGCTCAACACGTTATAAAACTTTCTTAGACGGATTATCCCGATTTGAATGCGGGAAACGACGACCACTCGTCGCCCCCGGCGACCGCTGTCTCGAAGGCGTGCGCGAGGAGGGGCCACCCCGCCACATCGACGAGTCCTTTCGGTCGGCCGTTGGTGAGTTCGCCGAGCCGACTCCCCCGGCCAGCGGCGGGTATCACGGGGTCCATACCGACACTAGCACACACCAGCAATCTCAATCCGTTGGCGGACCCTAATCGTATACTTTCAGATATAGTAGTCCCGACTACAGTAGTCTAGACTACGATAGTCTAAGCTACGATAGTCCAAACTACGTTGACCGCGCGCTTTATCTACCGGGGAGCCGACGGTGAGCACATGCCCACGTTCGTCAACCGAGAACGGGAACTCGACAGGCTTCACGAGCTGTACGAAAGTGATTCCGCGGAGTTGAGCGTCGTCTATGGACGTCGGCGAATGGGGAAGACGGCACTCGTCGTCAAATCCATCGAGGATCGCGATGACGCGGTGTACCATCAAGCAGCACACGGGACGACGGAGCAGCAACTCGACGCCTTCATCGCTGATGCTGCGACGGTGTTTCCTGGGATCAACCGGATTCGGAAAGACTGGGAGAACGTTCTCACGCATCTTGCCGAACAGGATGCGATCGTGATCCTCGACGAGTTCCCGTATCTCGTCGACGAAAACGAAGCGCTCCCCTCTCTCATTCAGCGGCTCTGGGATCACAACGTCGCCGATACGGGAACGACCTTCGTGTTGACTGGCTCGGCGATCGGGATGATACACGAGATCGCGATCGACGGGAGCTCACCACTGTATGGCCGGATCTCGAAACGACCGAACGGGAAACTCGAGATCGGCCCGTTACCGTTCGACGCCGCGATGACGTTCTTCCCGAACTACGCGCCGGCTGAGCAAGTGATCGCGTACGGTGTCTTCGGAGGAACGCCGGAATACCTCCGGGCTGTAGACGACACGCAGTCACTCCAGGGAAACATTACGGACACCATGCTGCTCCGTGATGGCGGCCTCCACGAGGAGCCCGAGGATGTCCTGTACCGGGAACTGGACGAGGTGGATCGGTATTTCGCCGTTCTGAAAGCGATGGCGGAGGGGAATCACAAGCGAAACGAGATCATTCAGGCTGCCGGCATCAACGCTAACAGCGCGAGTTACTACCTCTCCCGCCTGCGAGAGCTCCAGATAATCGAGCAGGAGTACCCAGTCACCGTTGACCCCTCCCGGAGTCGGAACAGCCGATATCGGATCCGGGACCAACTGTTCGCGTTCTGGTTCCGGTTCGTCCACGGTCGTTCGTCCCGGTACGAAGTGTTCGGGGCGGATGCGTACGACGAACTCGTCGAACCACACCTCCCGGACTTCGTCAGTTCGTCGTTCGAACGTCTCTGTCAGCGGGCAGTCCTGTACGAGTACGGGGATGTATACACGTTCACGGAATCTCCGGGTCACTGGTGGGACACCGACGGACGCGAGATCGATATCGTGGCCCCGACGAACGGCGATACGTTACTGGTCGGGGAAGCGAAGTTCCAACAGCAACCGATGAGGTACGATGTTCTCGCACAGCTCGAACAGGAGGCACCCGAGATTGAGTGGTCGCCGACCGACGGCGACGTGAACTACGAGTACGTACTGTTTAGCCGAAGCGGGTTCGCGTCGTCACTGGAGGAAGCAGCCGAGGAGAGGGACGACCTCGGTCTGTTTACTGTTGATGACGTCGTTGAGACACTGTCCGAATAGACGTTCCCAGCCGTAAGAACCCCCTCGAAGGCGTCGTCGAACCGGTCGATTGTCTGGGCCGCCTCGTACCCGGCGATCACGACCAGCGCGTTGGCCCCGGCCTCCACCGCCGTCTCAAAGACGTGCGCGAGGAGGGGTCGTCCTGTCACGTCGACGAGCCCCCTTCGGTCGGTCCGCCGTCAGCTCACCGAACCGACTGCTCTGCCCGGTAGCGGGGAGACCGTATCCATAGGAGGATTGGTACCCACGAGCCACCTCAAGCCGTCGGTCTCCGAACCTTCAGCTGTCGAGCGCCCCACCGCCTCAAGTCGAGATCGTTTCTTAACAACACCCTCTCGAACCGGCCTAACTGCCCCACACTCTCTTGCCGGTCGATCAAATACGAACGCCTATGCGCCTGACTCTGCTTGGAACCGGAAGCGCCCTCCCGTCACCGACGCGGCTCCAGACGGGCGCTGTCTTGCAACACGCCGAGTCAACTCTCCTTGTCGACTGCGGCAGCGGCATCACCCACCGGCTCGCACAGTCGGATATCGACTACCGCACTGTCGACACCGTCCTCCTCACGCACACACATCTCGATCACGTTGCGGACCTTCCGACCCTCGCGAAGGCCCGGCTGCTCGACGGCCATGACACGTTCACAGTCGTCGGGCCACCAGGAACACAAGACGTCTGCGACGCGTTGTTCGCCATCGACGATCTCGCAGGGCGACTCTCCCTCTCTGTTCGTGAACTCACGGCTGGGACGGACCCGTTCACGATTGACGACTTGGATATCGAACGCGCGTCGACCGACCATTCGAAGCCCGGGTACGCGTATCGGTTCAACGAACGCCTGACGATCGCCGGCGACACGGCACCAACCGAACCGGTCTGTTCGCTCGCCGACGGATCAGAGGTGCTTGTCCACGAGTGTGCGTATCCGGACGGGACGGAGTCACCAGGACATTCAACACCCACGGCACTCGGGAAGTTGCTCGCGGATATCGACGTCAACCACATCCTGCTCACACATCTGTTTCCAGAGACGGAACCGCACGCCGATGAACTTGCCAACACCGTCAGCGAGTACACGGACGCGACCGTCAGCATGGCGACAGACCACACGAGTGTGACGCTCGACTGATTACGAGGACCGTACTAACGGCTCGTACCACTCGCGGTTCGCCTGGTACCACTCGATGAACTCGCAGACGCCCTCCGTGATCGTCCGCGAGGGCTCGTAGCCGATCGCCTCACCAGCTTTCGTAACGGACGCGTGCGTATGCTCGGCGTCGGCCTCCCGCGCGGACTCGTACTCAATCCCCAACTCAGGCGCTAATTGATCCCGCACCGTCTCAGCTAACTCTTGAATCGAGATGTTGTCCGACTTCCGATGTTCACCATGTCGCCGTCAGCAGCATCCGACTCCAACAGCGTCCGATTCACCCCCACCACGCCAGCCACGTACGTGAAGTCGCGCGTCTACTAGCAGTCCCCGTAGATCACCGGTAGATCGTCGATACAGCCACGCTCGGTCCTCGATGTGACCCCGTGGTAGCACCGCTCGCTCACTACTCGGAGTCGAACAGCGTCGCAAGCTCTGAGATTCCGTACAGCGACGCGTCGGACCGCTCATCGACGATAGCCCGTAACTCGTCCGTGAAGCCGGCCCGTGAAAAGACCACGTACTGTACCTCCCGGTCGGTTCCCTGCCACCGAACCTCCGATTCGAGCGCCTCCAGATCGTCGAACACCGCTCGCCCGACGGGTTCCGTGGTCCACTTACACTCCCCGAGAAGCAAGGTCTCAGTCTCTCGATTGACTCCAGCAATGTCGATCTCCTCGCCGCCGTACCACCAGCGGCCGACGCGTGAACAAGAGACGGGAAACCCCGGCGTCCGGACCGCCTGCTGGCACACCGTTTCGAAGGTCCGACTCGTGTGCGTTGGGAGCGTCTCGGCGATCGCCGATCGAACCGGTGCCGTCCGCCCCTGTTCAAGCGTTCCCCGATTAGGTGCCACGTACCGAAACCAGAACCGGAGAAAATCGTCCGTCAGCCGATACAGTCCCCGGCCGTCGGGGTCTGTGACTGGATGCTCCCGCTCGAGGATCGCCAACTGCGTGAGGTTCTGGAGATATCGGGAGAGGCTGCTCGCGTCGCGGCCGATCTCGTTGGCGATCTCGGTAACGCGTGTCGCGCCACCGGCGATGGCTTCGAGGATCGCCATATACGTCGCGGGCTCACGGAGCTCTTGGCGTAACAGAAACTCCGGCTCCTCGTACAGGAACTCACCTTTCGAGAGGATGGATTGCTCGATGTTCTCGAGGAGGCTCAGTCCTGGATCGAACTGTTCGAGATACGCGGGAACGCCTCCAAGCACACTATACAGCTGGATCTGCGTCTCCAGATCGTCGTCCGGGAAGAACGCGCGAACGTCCGCGAACGAGAGCGGGGCGAGTTTCCACTGTCCGGTTCGGCGCCCGTACAGCGGGCTCTCGTAGCTCAACACGCCCTCCTCCATCATCGAAATCGATGACCCCAACAACACGAGCGAGACGTCCGTTCCTGCGAGTACGTCGTCGACAACGGTCTGAAACACCGACGGGATCGTGTCGTCCTCGTCGACGAGATACGAGAACTCGTCTAACGCTACCACGCACGGCCCGTCGACGCGCGCCGTGAGATACTGAAACGCCTCGACGAACCCGTCGACATCCGGAGTGATATCGTCCAACGCAGCAGCGCACTGTGCCGCGAATCGCCGAGCGTTGTGCGTTGCGCCCCGCTCGTCACAGAGATAGTAGACTGACGTGTCTTCGAGTGCGTCGAGCGCCGTCGTCACCAGCGTCGTCTTCCCTACCCGCCGTCGCCCGTATACGACGAGGAGCTGTCGCTCGGCTCGTGAGAGATGCGACGTGAGCCATTCGAGTTCAGTTTCTCTGTTTATCATTATGCGTGTGATAATATTACCGTGTTCATAATAGTTGTTCGGGTCCGTTGTGGCGATCGTTCTCCGGGTTTCAGTACAAGAAGGCCGCCCACAGTTTCAGCGCCGGCGTTGTTCGAACTCCTGACGTTCACCACGTTGCTGTTGGCCGCGTCCGACGTTAGCAGCGTCCGGTTCGTATCCGCCATATTGGCTACATACGTGACGTCACGTGTCTGCTGGTCGTCCCTGTCCATCACCGGCGGACCGTCGAGACAGACGTATCGAGTTGGGTGAGTGTTTTGTCTGTCGACGTTCAACGACACTCCAGCATGGGCCTGTACGACGACGTGTTGGTCGCAGACGGCGTCAGGTTGCCGAAGTTTCCCGCCGACGCCAGTCCGTCCGATATCGGGTGGCAGACGAAAGCGATTGGTCGGCCAGCCATGCGAGCGTACAAGATTACCGCAGACGGACGGCTTCTGCGCCGCGAGCGGGAGTTCCGTGAGAAAACGTCTGCGGAAAAGCAGGCGGTGGCCGCCGATCACGGCTTTGAATCATGGAACGAGTACGTCTCATTTTGTGATGACGCCGACCCAGATGACCGCATCCAACGTGGAATCGGTCTTGGAGCGCCGGACTCTCGGACCGTCGACGAGGAGTTCTGGCTCGATCACAATATGCACGGCAGTTTCGAGTTCCACGGGCGGAGCGACGACATCGAAGACGGATTTCACTGGTCGTGCGAAGCACGGTTCACACGCGGGGAACTCGACGCTATCGTCTTTCTCGGCGAACGAGGCGGCGGTTCCCCCGACGAATACAGGCCCGAGGCGCCCGTCTGCGTCGAGTTTTAACGGCCCGGACGAAAGCGGAATTCAACTACGACTCCCGCACTAACGGTTCGTACCACTCGCGGTTCGCCTGATACCACTCGATGAACTCCCCGACGCCTTCCGCGATCGTCCGCGATGGCTCGTAGCCGATCACCTCGGCGGCCTTCTCGACGGAGGCGTGCGTGTGCTCGGCGTCGGCCTCACGGGCGGACTCGTACTCGATCTCTATCTCGGGCGCTAACTGATCTCGTACCGTTTCGGCTAGCTCCTGAATCGAGATGTTGTCCGAGCTCCCGATGTTCAACACGTCGCCGTCAGCGGCATCGGACTCCAGCAGCGTCCGGTTCGCATCCACCACGTCGGCTACATAAGTGAAGTCGCGCGTCTGCTGGCCGTCGCCGTAGATCACCGGCGGCTCGCCGTTCACACACCCCGAGACGAAGTTCGAGATGGCCATGTTCGGCCGCATCCGCGGGCCGTACACCGTAAAGTAGCGCAGACACACCGTCGGGAGCCCGTGGAGCTCCGTGTACACCCGCGCCATGTGCTCCTGCGTCAGCTTCGTCACGCCATACGGGCTCACGGGCTCGGTCGGGTGGTCCTCCGTGTAGGGGAGCGACTTCGGCTTCCCGTACACCGACGACGAGCTGGCGAGGATCACGCGCTCGACGGCGGCCTCTTTCGCGGCCTCCAACAGCGTCACCGTCCCGCCCACGTTGATGTCGGTCACCTTCCGCGGCTCTGCGACGCTCGTCCGGACGCCCGCCTGGGCCGCCTGGTGGACGACGGTATCGGCGTCGGCGACGACCTCCCGGACCGTCTCCGCGTCGCGCACGTCTCCTTCGCGGAACGTGTACGACCCGTCGTGCTCGCTCGCGACCTCGCGGTGGATGTCGAGGGTGTGCTCTTTGAGCCGCACGTCGTAGAACGGTTCGAGGTTGTCGAGGACAGTCACGTCGTGGCCGTCGCGGAGGAACGCCTCCGCGAGGTGGCCGCCGATGAAGCCGGCCCCGCCGGTGACGAGAATACGCATATCGAGGTGGTCGCTTCCCTGCGTGAAATGTGTCCTGATCCCATCGCGAAGAGGGAATGGGTTGGAGATCACGTCGTCTATTGACTCACGGGATCACTTCCACCCACTTCCAAGCGTCAGCATGGTTGCCGTCGTCGTTCGGCCGTCCGTATCGGATCTCACACGCGTCATCGAGAATTCCGTGCTTCCGTAGGCCGACAACAGGGTGGGCGAGCTGTGAGAGTCGACGGCCCCTGACGGAGGCGGGCGCGCAGCCGGGGCCGCCCACGACACCGGTCACAGTGAGGTCGTGTCCGCCGCTCAGATCCACCCATCTGGTACGACCTCGACTATCGCCGTTCGATCGGCGTACGCGTCGTCGATCCGGCGGATAGCAGTCAGCACGTCGCCAACGGGCGGTTGGTCGACCTGGTCGAAGTAGAGACATCCGCACTGGTCGGATAGTTCGAAGAAGTCGTCATCTGCGGTCAACACCACGTACCCGTTTTCACGAGCGTGCGCCGCGATATCGAGTCCGTCGCACGGGGATCGAGGGCGTCCCGAACGGTCACCGCTCGGAGATCAGCATTTTCGAGGTGGAGCCCCCGACCTCAAGGAGCGAACGGAGTGAGCGAGTAGGTCGGGGAGGAAACCGACATGGGACGACACAACCACCACACCTCGACCGACTGACTCCCGACCATATAAGTACCGTCGGGTACTCTCTGAAACTATGGGCGTGCGTCGAACCGCCGTCGTGAAACTCGCCGTTTCCGACGAGCAACGCGACGCACTCCACCGAACCGCCCAGCAATACCTGTACTGCGCGAA
>NZ_SGTX01000038.1:0-8585 GCF_005435025.1 Halorubrum sp. CGM4_25_10-8A
CTCGTGGTTCGCCCACGATTCTGGCCTTCCTGAACTCATCGAATCCTCCGACAAAGACTGGATCGGCCCGCTCCGGAGCAACCGACAGGTGACCTACGGCGGCGAAGAGATCCGCGTCGATGCGCTTACAGAGCGCATCGACACGGTTGAACGCGACGTCGAAGACGAGACCTACCACATCTGGACAAAGAAGCTTCCCGTCTCCCAACTGGGAGACGTGAAGCTGGTGCTCGCTGAGAAAGAAACTGACGAAGAAGACGAAGAGAACCCGGTCAAGTACCTCGTCACGAACAAGATCGACGCACCGACCGAGCACATTATTCGCTCCTACGGGATGCGGTGGCGCATCGAAACGTTCTTCGAGGACTCGAAGCAGGATCTCGGCTTGGGAGACTGCGAGATGCAGACCGACGAAGGTGCCAGTCGGCACTGGCACCTTCTGATGGCTGCCTACAGTCTCGTCCGTCTTGATCCCGAATCGAGCGCCTTGGGGACGGTTCGCTCGAAAGCGTCATCGCTTCGAGCGAACCTCGAACACTCGCTGAAAGAAGCCGTTTACAACCTTCTCTCGTGGGTTCGAGACAACGATGATCGTAGCGTCGACGACCTGATGGAAGAGATTGATCACCTCTTCGTTCACTCAACAGCCGACGCTAACGTTCAAAGCTGAGAGCGTCATAGAACGCGTGGCTCTGATTGGCCTACCTGCCAAGGACGCACTATCATGGGAGGCCGCCCGGATGCCGGGCCGCGGCATCCGGGCTGTAGCGCCCATGACTCGACTTCTTTCGCGCATGGACCAGTCAACAGAACGTGCTCTATGGCACGGAGTCCTTATCGGTCTCTTGCGCCCCATATCTTGGTTCACGTTCTCTAGGGATAGCAGCGTTTCCATCGAGTCAACAGGGCAGTACAGTCACAACAACTGATAAGTCCATACCAAGCAGTGATAGTGTCGTATGAGAGATGGTCAGCGGATGGAGGAGGCAACAAAACGGATTACTGCGGTAATGGATCGGGTTAGCGAGGCAGTCATCACCGACAGGGAGTTTCTCGAAACCGTTTCGACTGGCCTGTTGGCTCGTGGTCACGTTCTACTGGAAGATGTTCCGGGGACGGGGAAGACGCTCACCGCCGTTGCACTAGCCGATGCACTCGATCTGGAGTTTACTCGCATCCAGTTTACACCTGACCTGCTGCCAAGCGACATTACCGGCTCACAGATTTATAACGAGGAGCACGGTGAGTTCCAGTTCCAGCGCGGACCCGTTTTTGCCAATATCGTGCTGGCCGATGAGATCAACCGTGCACCCCCGAAAACCCAGTCGGCGCTCTTGGAGGCAATGGATGAGGGACAGGTTACTGTCGGTGGGACAACATATGACCTCCCAGAACCGTTTTTTGTTCTTGCCACTCAGAACCCCATCGAACAAGAGGGCACTTTCCGCCTGCCAGAGGCACAACGGGACCGATTTATCGTTAAGACCTCGATTGGCTACCCCGACCGCGGCGGCGAGATCGATCTCATTAGCCGTCGAGCGAGTCGGGACACCCAGATGCCGACTGTCAATCCGGTTGTCGACGCCTCGCAGGTGACCACTCTCCGCCAGCTGCCCGAACAGGTGAGTATCAAGGAGTCGGTCAAAGAGTATCTTGTCGACCTCGCCCGAGCGAGTCGAGATGATCCGCGAGTCGACGTGGGCGTCTCGCCACGTGGTATCCAGCGGTTTTTCGAAGCCTCTCGGGCCCACGCGCTGATCGATGGTCGTGACTACGTGACGCCCGATGATATCAAGGCTATCGCCCGTCCGGTGATGACCCACCGGCTGGTGTTGACCTCTGAGGCCGGAATTAAGGATATCAACGCCGAGGCAATCGTCACCGACCTTCTCGACAGCGTCGAGGTACCGGGCGCAGCGACGACTGCCGACTAACGCCTCTACTCACCCTCGAATTGCGACGACCAGCAGCAGGACACCCACAGTCGACGCGAGGACGCCGACAAGCGTCCCGTCGCTAACGATCAGTCGACTGAGGGCATTCGTGTACAGCCCCCACGCCAATCCGACGCCGACGACCGCGAGACCGAGTGCCGAGAACATGTGGATAGCTTCCAGTTGGATTGATGAGGAGGGACCCAGTTCAGCCTGCGTCGTGACGCTACGCTCGCCCGTGTTCCAGATGAAGATTGAGACGGCAACAGCGGCGAAGACCACAAGCACATCGGTACCGCCGATCCCAGCAGCGATCGTACCGATCCCGAGCCCCGCGCTGGCGATGGCGCTGCCCGCGGTCCGCCGGGGGATGTATTTCATTCCGCCTGCGGTTACAATCATGGCGAGCACGCCGGTCAACAGCGCCACGGCGACGGTGACACCCGCAAGAACAACCCCCGCCGGCGTCAGCGCGGTGACTACTTCATCGACCGGAACTGGTGTCTCAGGGATCTGGCTGACGGTCTGTGGCACCAATGGTGAGCCGACGATGGCGACCGCTACCGCACTTCCCCCGGCCAGCATGGACGGAATAAGGCGGCCGACAGTGTCGGTTACCCGACCGGCGACAAACTGCAACCCGCTTAGCAATACCACCCCAAGCGTCACGAGACCGATACCAGAAACGAGGCCGCGGCGGAGGCTGGGGGCTGCGAGAAGCTCAAAAACCACCGGGAAGCGAGCGAGAAGCGCCCGGGGATCTGACACCCCAAACGCAAGCAGTATCGATACAAAGGTTAGCCCGAGCACCGGCACAAAAGCCGTGTTAAGCACGGAATGAGTTCGCGAGAGTAGTTGACCGACGGACTCCTGATTCGTCTGTGGTGTCAACTCCATGACGGGGGCCACCACAATTAGTAGTTTGAGCGCCGCGATCTGGAGGGTCACGAGAAGCCAGAAACTGACGAGGACGAATACGGATTCAGAGGGCCGATACAGAAACGTGGTGAGGGTCGAACCATCGATCCCGGGGATGGAGACGGGAACCGCAGTCAAAGCATCGAACTGGAGGACTAGCAGGCCAGCGAGTGGCACACCGATCCCAATCAGCGCCCGCACGGCCGTCCCCCAAAGTTTGGCAACTGCGCCTTCCCCGACGCCTGTATCAAGCGTGGCGATGACGCCGAAGGCAGCTATTCCGACAGCGACTGTTACGCCAAGCTGACCGATCAGCGGCCGAACAAACGGATCGCCCGCAATTGTCAGCGGTACCAGCTCACGAAGCGGGAGGCCGACGGCAACCAACCCGACAAGGCTCGGCACGGGCAATAGCAGCGTCGCAACTGCAGTCCCGAGCGGTGTCTCTGTATTACGGACCAGAACAATGGTTCCCAACAGCCCCCCGGCGACCCCAGCAGCGAGGCCGGGCCGAGTTGTCCCGGTCGCGCTTGTGAGGAGCCAGCCACCGAGGGCCACGGTAGTGCCGATCAAAAGCGAGCCGAGGCGTGTTGTATTCGGCTTCGGCAGAATGGTTTGACCGGCCATCACTGCACCCCCGCATCCAAGCCCCGGGCAAGCGCGGCAGGTAGTTTCTCCGCTCGTTCCCAGTCAATAACCGTCGCCCCGAGAAACCGGAGCCGATCAAGCCGGACCGAACGCTGAAGCGCGACTATCCGGCCGCCGACGGTCTCGGGAGCGGTCTGTGGCGAGAGCACCGTCACCTCATGACCGTCGCCTCGGAGTGACTCGACAAGGTCAACGATCGCCCCGTCGGTCGCAGAGGTACACAACATCACCTGCGCGCCGGGCGGCACGAGCGACTGGAGCCGCTGCCAGTCGATGCCGCCGTCAGCCACTGGGGGAGATGCGGCTTCTCCGTGCGGCTCAGTGCTGGTCGGCCCAACAGTGGTAGAGCTGTTGGAGTGATCTCTGTTATCAATCCTGTCGGTCGCGCTCGACGCCGCGGCGTTACACACCGCTGTCGCGTGGGTGGTGAAGGCGGTGCCCTCGTCGGCCGAGACCCACGCCGGAGGTTCGATATCGGTCTGTGGGTCGGCAATCCCGAGTGCACCCAGCGAGACGTGGTGACCCTCGTTGATCAGCACTTCGATGGCGATTGTCGCGGCGTAGGCACTCAGGGTCGCCCCTGTCGGATCAGTCGGGGAGGCTGCAGTGTGAGTCGACGGGCGGCTGTCGGTGAGGACGACGACGTGGGCGGCGTGCTGCTCGCGGTAGTCGATCGTCGCCAGTTTACCAGTCTTCGCATACTGTCGCCAGTTGATTCGTTTGACTGGGTCTTCGGGCCGGTACTCTCGAGTCGCGTAAAACTCGACGCCCGGTCCACCCGAGTCCGTCGCCAGCTGCCCGGTATAGGAGGTAGTCTGCTGGACTGGGATATCCTCGACTGCGACCCGACACTCGAAGTCGGTGACGCCTGTTGCGTCGATTTCCTCTCCGACCACTCGCGTGCCGTTGAGGTTACGCGCGCTGACGGTGACATCGTCGAAGGTGTAGGTTCCACGGTCGGCAGCGAGCGTGTAAGTCGTCGACAGCTTACTACCCCCTGCGATTGCACTGCCAGCGCGGGGCGACCCCTCGGTAACGCCAAGTTCCTCGGGGACGCCATCAACGAAACGGAGGTCGGGAATTGCCGTGTCTCCCGTGTTCCGGACCGTCAGAGTCACGTCAACGGGCTGGCCGGGCAATGGGGTCTCAGGGCTGATCTCTCGGTTAACTTCGATGTTACCTTTGACGACCGGCGAGCCGGACAGCGCCCCGTAGAGAGCGAATACCAGAGGGACGGCCGCGGCAAGCACCAGCGAGAGCGATCCAGTTGCGATTCCGGCGCCGACAAGGATGATCGCATAAGCCCGCATGATCCGGTAGCGGGTGTGTCTCACTGTCGGCCACCTCCGGAGTCAAAGAGAGCCCGTAACTGACCGAACCGCCCTCGCCGCCGTGCTGGTGGGTTATAAGCCGTTAACTCAGCTGCACAGGTATCTTCAACTGCGCGCAACGTCCGCCGCGTTCGGTAGTTGTAGGCGTGGTCAGGATACAACCACGCGTACACTCGGTATAAAAGTGGGAACTCAACTGAATTGGTCGCCGTCAGCGTCGCCGCAGCTACCTGATCGTTGGTCCACTCCCCGTTGTCGACGTACTGTTCGGCCTGCTCGCGGTCGTCAAATTTGCGACCGTATAGATCTACTAGGACCGTCCGGAGTGACTCCTCGATGGTCTCAGAGCCAGACCGCCCGTTCCGCACGGATTCGAACACGCTAGTGAGGCCCGCGCCCGTCACGTCGACCTCCCGATCCGGCTGCTCGGGCGACAGGTCTGACAATACCGCCGTCTGATCGTTCGTTCGCCACGCCCACGAGCCCAACAGCCCGATACAGGCGAGGACCGCACCGGCGGCGAGGATCGCAGTCCGTACCCCGACAGCTTCGGTTAGTCGATCCAACTGCATCATAATCTCTGGCGGCAGGAGTTCGGGGCGGTAGCCAACAACGGCGGCAAACCCGAGGACGACGGCGCTTACGATCAACAACAGCAGGGTCCGAAATAGATGCTCACGGTTCATTCGTCGTCCTCCTCCCGGAGCGTCGACAGCGCCTCGCGGGCGGATTCAAGCCGCGATTCATCAGGTGACCGGTGGCCGTACTCTACGGCGCGATATAGGTCGGTGATACACTCCACAGGTCGCCGCGGCAGCCCCTGTCTGATCGCGTACCGACTGATCTCGGCGGGGGTCCGTGTCGTGAGCTTTGGCGGCCGTACAAACTCGACGAACGACCCCCAAATCGCCCGAATCCGTCGGTGTTGTTCTGTATCGGGGGTTCTCGTCGTTGTTGCGTCGGCTGTAGTATCATCGCTACTGCGACGGAGCCCCCGGAGTCGGGAGCGAACCCACGTGATCGCCGCTAGTAACAACCCGTAGGGGTTCACCTGATGGAGGATATTGATAAGCGATCCCGTCAGGAGGCTCGGCAACGACGTGAGCTGTCGCCAGAGCCCCACGATAGCGGCCTCAAACGCGGCTGCCAACCGAATCACGAGATTGGTCAACCGGTGTGGAATAGAGATAAGAAGGGCAACAATAGCCGCGAGTCTGCGTGTCAGTAGCTGCCGAGTGATCCCGTACCGCCGGGCGATCATTATGAGGCCGACAAGGGTACCAACCAACGCGGCGACGACGACCCCGGCGTTCCGGTACAGCCCGTCTATCGACTGCTCGCCGGTGACGCCGTTGGCGCTGGCGGTGAGGACAACCGAATCGGCGATGGGGAACGACAAAGTAATTGTCCCATTGGCGTCAGTCTCGCCGACGACCTCGCCGTCAACACGGACCGGAGTGCCCGATATCGGCTGGCCGTTGCGGCTAACCGTCGCAGTCGCCGAGGTTCCCGGGAGTGCGATCAGGGACGGTGAGACCGAAATATTAGGGGCAAGGGGATCACGCTGTTTGTCCTCAGCGGTCTCTGAGTCGTTGCCTCCTTCTGGCGGGGTGACGGTGAGCGTCGATGAGACATCAACCGACCCGCGAGTCGCCCGGACCGAATAGTTACCCGGCTCGATGTTTGCGAGCGAGAGTTCGTAAACGCCATCGCTATCGGTCGACCCAACGGTCTCGCCGTCGAAGTCGATGTTCGCGTCAGCGACCGGCACGTCCTGAACGGCGACCACAAGTCGAGCGGTCCCACCCGTTGTCCGATTCCCGCCCACGGAAATCGTCGCGTTTGTCTCTGGGGCGTAGGTCACCGACGATTCGTTAGTCGCGTCGTCCACCTGATGAAAATCAGTACCGAGTGCGCCGATCGTCGGTCCCCCAAGCCGGGAGATTACCAGCGGCAGACTACTCGCCACGGTCGGTAGTGCCTCGACGAGGCGTGGACTCACAGTTGACGTCGCATCATCAAAATCGGTGGTGAGGAGAGTCGACGCCGAACCGTCGATATCGGCAACAGTAGTGGTCGAACCCGAATCGTCGGAGTACTTGGTCTCCGAGCCGCGAGGACGAGCGGTAATTGTGATCTCTTCGGCGTACGGTAGGGTCGCCGGTGTCTCGCCGCTCGCATCGGTCCAGCCGACGCGCTCATCGTTGACATAGACTGGGACGCCGATGACCGCGCTGTCGTTTTTCTCGACGTTCACCGCGACATCAGCGCCGACGACCGCCGAACGGTTTAGCGAGAGGTCGTACGGTGGCTGTGGCGAGTCAACCGGAAGACTGCCGCCCGGCGTCGGATCGAACCGCACCCAGCCGACACCCTCGAAATAGACCTCGACCCACGCATGGGCCCGATCGCTTGTAACGAGAGATTCACCGTCGCCAACAGGGCTCCCCCCGGCAAAGCCGACTACGTACCGTGCTGGGATGTCCTGACTCCGGAGCATGGCTGCCATCGTCGTGGCGAAATGCTGGCAGTAGGCTTCGTCGACCTCAAACAGGAATTGATCGGCGATCGGCTGGCTGGAGTCGATATCGGTCTGGAGCGAGTAGCCCTTATTCGATTCGAGCCAGTCGTGGACCGCCATCACGCGGTCGTACCGAGTTTGTTCGCCGCCGACGATTTCAGCCGTGCGCTCGCCGACCCGATCTGGCGTATCAGCTGGTAACTGCGTGTATGTTTGACGAATATTGTCTGGAGCCCGCCCGTCAGCCTGCCGAAGGGTGGTTGCATCGCGAGGGGGAGGTGAACTCGTGGCGGTGTAGGTGGCTCCCTTCGAAAGTGAGCGGTCGGTGCTGACGCCGCCGACAGTCGATGCACGGACAGTCGTTCCTGACTGGTTCGACAGGCTGACACTCTTTGGCTGCCACGCTGTCGGTAGCGACCGGGTGTCGGTCAACACGGTCACTTCGTATTCTATGATCTGACTGTCTACAGTCCGATCGTCGTTCGGCACACCCTCCGAGATGGGACGATCGTCGGCCGACTGTTCCCACCCGGTACCCGTATAGTCCGTGTATGCGGTCTGTCGCCAGTACGTGGTTTCCGACGAGTTAACGACAAACAGGGGCACCGGAGTGAGTGATCCATTAAACCCACTGCTAATACTAGTTTGCTCGGGGGCGGCGAGTGAACCCCCGACTGGCGATCCTGACGTCCCGCCCGGCATCTCGCCACCTTCACCAGCAGTCCCGAGTCCGCTTTCTTCCAGTTCATCACCGGGGAGTCCGAGTGCTCCGGGGCCATTTTCCTCGCCAAAGATATCAACGACGGGGAGGAATGCAGCCGAGAGCAGCAGCGCCACAATGGCAACGATTACTAGCATCCCTTCGCCAGTTTGTCTCCCCTCGCTCATCTACTTGTGAACAGCTACCAATCCATCATGTGTAAAGCTTGCTTACTTTGTGCTAGTACTGTGGCTCTGATGGGATGAAAGCCTGCTAAGTCCCCAGCGTGCGTGAAGAGGTACTGGGGTGGTCAAAGGCCGATGATTCAACAGCGTCATAGAACGCGTGGCTCTGATTGGCCTACCTGCCAAGGACGCACTGTCATGGGAGGCCGCCCGGATGCCGGTAATGATTAAGATAACATTCGAAAGTCAAGGAACTGTTCACACCACTTCTTTGCGAAGCTGACGCGTTTCGTTATTTTCTCAAAAGTTTCCTGAACGAGGTCTTTGAATTCCGCTTCGCTCTCAACG
>NZ_SGTX01000039.1:0-5893 GCF_005435025.1 Halorubrum sp. CGM4_25_10-8A
TCATCCGTAGACTCCGCGAGGAGTCGATCGAGATCGTCCTCACTGAGGTGACGGACGATCTCTTTGCGGCGATCCCCAGACATACCTCCTCATCAGACTCTACCTTCATAACTTTCACTAGGCACTAAAGGCGGAGGAATCCCGAGCGTTGGGAGTTTCAGGTTCGCAACCATGACTCTGCCACTTTTCGGGAACCCGTTTAACCCAGCCATCGTGGTCAGCGGCTGACTGGCGGTGCCAACCCGCCGTTACTCCTATCCTCGGCGTCGTTTGACTCTCATCTGTTGTTTTTGCCAGCAGGGAGTCAACGTCGCTTCGACGGACTTGGAGTTACCTTTGGGCTTGCTCGACCAACAGGCACGAGGCGAACGTGTCTGCGTTCGTGTTCACCGTGTTGGTGTTTCGGACACTGTCTCGTTAGTGGCGGATAGACCGCCTCCGGAGGCCGTTCGGAATCGCTCCGTTCCGACCAGACCCTTCTCGTTGCTATGAAGTGACAATAATTGAAACTACGGATTAGAAACTCAGGAACGCTACCGAACGTGGTTCGTGGAGAGTAGTGTCGGATTCATCCTGACCCTGAAGGGTCAGGTATTCTCCTTGAATCTCTAGTACGTGTTTACCCCGAGGTCTCGACAGCCGGCACAGCGTGAGCCCGTGACATAACCTCATTATTGCTGACGACTCGACGAAGTTCTTCGTATGGATTGCGTCCCTGCTGGCGCCACGTCGCCAGCAGGGACAAGACCGTCTCGTGAACGAACATTCCTCGGTCATTACGGAGCGTTCCGATGATTTTCCGGAGAACCACTGGCTCACGAAGTGCGTTCTCTGCGGCATTGTTTGTCGGAGAGACCGCTGGCTCACCGACGAAGGTGAGCCAGTGGTCGAGACCTCCTTCGATCTTCCCCAGCAGTGTTGCTACTGGTCCGTCGGGTACTGACCGCTCAATCAGCGATTCAAGCTCTCTTCGCGCCACACGCTGGAGGTCTGCTCTCTCACGAGAACTTGGGTCGCTCTCCAGCCGAGCCTGGAGAGCGACGAATAGCTGTCTGAGAGCTTGGTAGATCGGTTCACCTTCTGGCTGCTTTTCGGCGGCGTCCTCAGCCTCTCGAAGAATGTGCGCCCACCACCGCTGGAGGTTGCTGCTGAAAGCTGGGTACGCCGTCCACCCGTCACAGACGACTGTTCCCGCGAAGTCCTCGCCGAGGACTTCTGCGGGAACATCACTTCCGCGACTCTCCCTGACCGCGTACAACGTGTGTTGAATGGTCCGAAACGTCCAAATCCACGCTTGTTCACCGTCGCGCTTGATGCCTGTCTCGTCGATGTGAACCACGTCAGCATCCTGAATCTCTTGACGGATCTGCTCGTACTCACAGCGACCGGCGCGCGCAGCGCGCTCGGTCGCGTGCCACGCGGATGCACCCGAGAGTTCGAGTCCGTGTAGTTGCTCGAAGCGATCAGCAATCTTCCGGTAGGGAAGGCGGTGATCGTACCGTGACAGAGCTGATTGAGCGATGACGTTCACCCCGAACTGCCCCTCATCGGGGCAGTCGGGGTGGGCCGCAACTGTCTCTGTTCCACAGGAATCGCACTGGTAGTAGTGGCGGTTGTACCGGGTTATTTCTGGGGTTTGGGGGTCAGGGATTTCCTCGACGAGTCGGGGGGTGACGCCCACCGACTCGTCGAAGTGGTCGCCACACTCAGGACAACAGTCACAGGTGACATCGACTTCTTCGTCGGGATCAGGCGGAGAGCGCCACTCCGGGTCGTGACCATCCTTTCGGCCAGGAGTGCCGCCATCAGTTCGGACATCGTCGTCTTCGTCGTCCTGCGAGGTCGGGGACCCGTCGGTCCCCGACCGTCGCTTACTGGGTGGAGTGTGTGGATTCTCGTACTTCCGGAGGCGTGTTTCGAGTTCTTCGATCCGCTCTTGCTGCTCTTCGATCAGTTCGTTCTGTTCCTCGATCCGCTCGTCCTTCTGGGCGATCGTCTCTTCCAGCTCGTCGATTCGCTCCTCCATCTGGAGAAATCGCGAGAGGAGTTCGTCCTTGGAGAGATCGTCCCAGCTCATCGATTCCACCTCGAAACGAAGACAGCAGGGCTGACGGGATGGTCTCCGCTGCTCGGAGACCATCCCTGAGGATGTAGACTGACTCCCTGCTGGCAGACCATGTGTCTATCATAGGCCACCACCTACGAGATAGTGACGAAATCAGACGGGGCTAAACACGTACCCCCGATGAAGCAGGAGATTTGGGTCATAGGCAACTGAAGTCTCCCGCTTCAACTCATTTGATTTAGCGGCCTACCTCGCTGCCGTATGGCGATCCAATATAGTCCTTGATCAGCAACCGATAACGATCAGAACACCATGTCGATTTAGGTACCTACCGCCGCGAATGCGACCACGAGCGCGAGGTACGCAGCGACGATGATGACCGCCAGTACCGGGATCAGCGTGAGATGGTCGTGACTCCCGTTGTTGCCATCAACCTCACCGCGTTCAACGGCGTCAACATCAACATCGCCGGATTCGATTGCGTCAGCGGAAGGCATCACCTCGGGGAGCCCCTTACGTCTAGCGTCGAACTTGTTGAGAACGAGCACTGCGATTGCCGTCAGAACGAGCGCCAGTGGCAGTGCGAAGTATGCCGTCTGAAGACCCAGCCCGTACAACACGAGGACGAGCACCGTGACCCCCGCCGCAGTTCCTGCGAATGGGACTTGGGTGTTAACGTGATCAATATGATCGGAGCCTGAGAAGATAGACGACATAACTGTCGTGTCGCTGATTGGTGAACTGTGGTCGCCATAGATAGCGCCGCCGAACAGCACCCCGATAAGCACGGGGAGGATAGAAGGACCGACCAGTTCATACCCAAGCGGGATTGCGAGTGGGGTGAGAATAGCCATGGTGCCCCAAGAGGTACCGGTCGTGAACGCGACAAACATTGCTGCGAGGAAGATTATGACGGGGAGGAAGCTCCCAGGAACACCGCTGCCGACCATTATATCCACAATCGCTTGGGCGGTGCCGACCTTCTCGGCAGCTAAACCGATCGACCACGCTAACACGATGATCGCGATGGCGATGTTCATCGTTTTGAATCCCTGGATGATGGTATCGCTGGCCGTTTCGAGGTCCATTGTCCGGTAGCCGAGTGATCCGACAAACCCGGACAGCATGAACGCGAAAGACCCATACAGAAGACCGAGCGCCACGTCAGTCTCTTGGAATGCCTTCGAGATACTAACGCCGGGATTTTGTCCACCACCCAGCCACCACATCGAGACCAAACTCACGACGAGCAACACAAAAATGGGGCCGAAGAAATTCACGAGGGTCGGGTTCCTGTCGCTCGGCTCGCCGACGTCCTGGGAGACGTCGGACAATGGCGTCGCGTCTTCCCGAATAGTCCGACCGGTGGAACGCGCCCGCCACTCGGCGTCAAGCATCGGACCAAAGAATCGCTGAGTAATCGCGATGAACCCGACCATGAAGAACGCCATGAAACAGTAAATGTTCCAAGGAATACTCTGGAGGAACAATCCGAAGGGGGTCATCCCGAGTTCCGCGGCGGTAACCGTAGCCGCCTCGAACCCGACGATAATCATTGAGACTTGGTAGCCGATCCAAGATGACACAGGCCCGAAGGTCGCCACGGGCGATGTCGTTGAATCAAGCGTGTAGGCGTGCATTTCCCGGGAGGAGTGGTTTTCCTGCGCGAGATCCCGTGTCGCGTTGCCTGTGACGATGGTGCTGGTATAAGAACTGAAGAAAATGAAGACTCCGATGAGCCACGTGAGGATCTGAGACTCGCGGGCGCTGTCAACACGATCGCCGATCCACCGCTCCAGTGCCAGGATGCCACCGGAGCGGTGAATGAACGCCGCACCCGCGCCCATGAACATTATGAGAATAATGAATTTCGTATTGAATGGCGACCGAAATACTTCGACGAGCCAGTCCATCGTGAGTCCTGTCGCCGCGATTGGATTCCAGTTCGCCACGATCATCGCGCCGATCCAGACGCCGGCGAATAGGGACACAAGCACCTGCCGTGTCGTCATCGCCAACACGATTGCCAGAAGCGGCGGTGCCAACGCCAACAAGCCGTAACTTGTGGTAGCCACGAGCAGAACTCGATATCGACTTAAATTAAATCTTTGATACGCGTTCTCTCAACGAACTGGGAAGAAAGTGACACAGACCTCACTAAGCAGATTTTACAGGCTGTCGAGGCGAATGCCACGAGGCTTGACCCCGTGGATGAAGCCGACAACTCGTGAACCAAGCCATTAACTCGAAACATCTCAAATAGAGTGGTGTGACGGCACACTTCGCGTCTGGCTTAGTCGGCGAAAATAAGCCGGGTCAGACGCTCCGTCGTGTTAACTTAAGCATGATTCCACCAGACAGCGTGGGCTTGTAACCACGTTTCCGCGGTCGGCGGATCAACGTGACTAAAACAGTTTGAAAACGAAGAGGTCCGTCGTTCTACTTCTCTAAAGACACGTTCGATAGAATTTCTGAAGCCGTGTTGTTCGACGCGGTAGCTGTAGTTTTTGCGGCGGAGACCACCGATCAGATCGTCTGCGTCATCGACGAGAAACAGCGCGTCTTCGACGTCGTGTTTCTCAGCTAATTCAGTGAGAAACTCAGCTTTGAACGTTGAGTATCCAACACTTAATCGACCGAAAATGGCGGCTGAGACGGTGTGAACACGGAAAAGGGGGTTCAGCCGCAGACGCTCCACTTTCCACTAGAGGTTCAAACGCCGTGAACGCTGCCTTCATTATCCTCTGTGAATCACTCTCCAGTTCGGCCGATACCGTAAACTCCTCGTAGAACGTCTTTTCCTCCGATTTCGGGTCCAATAGTGTCAACACGACAACGTTCAAAGCTGAGTGAGAAATTCTCGTGCGATCGGGATCGTATACGTCGGAAACAGCCGTGAATGAAGGATTTTGTTCGTTTCAGGATCGACAGCAGCGTACAGCCAGCACTGCTCGTCGTTGATCCGGATCGCTTTCTGATCGACGGCAACGCGATCCGGGCTCTCACCGTCAGCTGGCTGTAGATCGGCTTTCTGTACCCAATTGTGAACAGCGACACGACTTCGTTGGACACCCAATTCCTCAAGAAGAATAACTGTATTCGAAAGTGATAATCCAGCGAGATGGTGACGAATACCCTTTTCAATGATCTCGCGGGGTGTCCGCTCTCACTCCACAAACTCCAAGTCGATCCACTCGGTACACTCGGTGAGGCGGGCGGTTTTCGGCATAGAGCACTGAATCCTCGTCCCGCCTCATCCTTAACTTAACACCGCGAGACGCTCTGCCGTGACCATCAAGTAGGAGTGGGGAACTCCGAATCCACGCCCGTGGAGACTGCGCTCCCTGTGGATTCCCTCGCGGAATCTGTAAAGCACGTCGTGGAAACGGGAAGCCTCGGGGCTTGATCCCGAGGTACTTCACGTCGGAACGCGGGCGATCTCCGCAAACGGTGTATGTGCTTGGGAACAGACGGCTGATCAAGCATCGGCTCTTTGTGTTGTACCCATTCAACGCCAGAATCGACGATGATCGCTACAACCAGCACTCAATGACCGAAACCGTGAACTCAGCTGTGAAGCGCTTGTTCAGCTTCCCTGTGTGAGCGCGCTTGTGGTTCCGCGTGTTTCGCGAAATCGCGCTGATTGTGTTATATATAATAAGACACCTCTTCACACAGTACATCCTTCTGCCTTACAGCAATGGTACGTGTTTACCCCGGAGTCTCGACAGCCGGCACAGCGTGAGCCCGTGAGATCAGTTCATTGTTACTGACGGCTCGACGAAGCTCTTCGTATGGATTGCGTCCCTGCTGGCGCCACGTCGCCAG
>NZ_SGTX01000003.1:0-336121 GCF_005435025.1 Halorubrum sp. CGM4_25_10-8A
CTCACTCGCCCGCGCTCTCGTCGACTCGCGCCCCCTCGTCGGTCGCCCGGACGACCGACACCTCGCCGCCGACGCCGGCCGCGTCGAGGGCGCGCCGGCCGGCGTCGCGCGCCGCGTCCGCGCGGGCCGCGTCGGTGACGCCGTAGACGGTCGGCCCCCACGAGGACTGCCCGGCGCCGAACACCGACGCGGCCCCCGACAGGGAGTCGACGACCTCCCCCACGGGCGGCCGGTACACCCCGCCCTGCTCGTCGGCGTACCACGCCCCGTTGAGCCGGCCGATCTCGGCGACAGCGGCGCCGAACGCCTCCGCGTTCCCCGACGCGACCGCGGGGAGGGCGCGCCGGGTGACGATGCCGGCGATGCGGTCGGCGAGCCCCGGCTCCGCGCGCTCGACCGCGGTCCGCATCGCGTCGTCCTCCGCCGCGCCGTTCCGACCGGCGGCCGCCTCGGGCGCGACGAGCAGAAAGCGCCAGTCGTCCGGGACGGCGTGGCGCGCGGCCACCGGCGGCACGGTCCACTCGCCGTTCGCGGGGCGGTCGGTGGTGAAGCGCGCGGTGGGGTGGCCGGCGTCAAGGACGAACCCCCCGTCCTCGAACGTCGCGACGCCGACGCCGGAGCGCCCGCCGCGGCCGAGCGCCGGGGCGCGCTCGCGCACTCTGGCGGGCAGGTCGTACGCGGCCGCGACCGCCGCGAGCGTCGCCGCCGCCAGTTGCGTCCCGCTGCCGAGTCCGGCGTGACGGGGGAGCGACTCGCGGACCGTAACGCGGGCGCCGTCGACCCCGAGCAGATCGACCGCCGCGGTCGCGTAGCCGCGGACGTCGTCGCGCACGCTCGGCGACGAATCGCCCGACTTCGACGGCGTCCCCGCCGCTTGCTCGACCGCCACGCGCACCGCCGGGGCCGGTTCCGCGTCGACGACGACGCGGGGGCTGTCGAGCCCGACGCCGAGCGCGCCGTACAGGCGCTCGTGCGAGAGGCTGAGGTTACAGAAGCCGAAGTGGAGCCGCGCCCCGGCGCTCGCGCGTGCCATCTCGCCTCCGGCTTGGGGCGCGACGGATAAAGGGCCCGTGACGGTGGCGGGAGTTGCCTCGGTGTCCGCCTGAGCCGCGCCGCGCAAATGGGGACCGAGCCGTCTCGGTCGCCGAGGCGGCCGAACTGGTGCGCTTTTGAACGCGGGGGACCTCGGTCCGGGTATGACCGAAACGCTCAGGCTCGCGACCCGCGGGTCGGACCTGGCCCTCCGGCAGGCCGAGACCGTCCGCGAAGCGCTGTCGAGCCGGCGCCGCGACGTCGAACTCCGGCAGGTGGAGACGCGCGGCGACCAGATCCCCGACGAACTGATCCACCGCCTCGGGAAGACAGGCGCGTTCGTGCGCGCCCTGGACGAAGAGGTGCTCGCCGGCGACGCCGACCTCGCGGTCCACTCGCTGAAGGACCTCCCCACCGAGGAGATGGCGGAGCTCGTCGTCGCCGGCGTCCCCGAGCGGGCGCCCTCCGGCGACGTGGTCGTCCAGCCGGAGGGACTCGGGATCGAGGACCTCCCCGCGGGCGCCGTCGTCGGCACCGGCTCGCTCCGCCGCGGGGCGCAGATCCGGGCGGCCCGCCCCGACCTCACCGTCGAGCCGATCCGGGGCAACGTCGACACGCGGCTGGAGAAGCTGCTCGCGCCCGGCCTCCAGGCCGAACACGAGCGGCGCCTGATCGCGTCGGGCGAGGAGAATGCCCTGACGGCGGAGGCCGACGAGGGCGGCGACGAGAACGCTGACGACACGGACGACGAGGATACCGACGGCGACGAGGTCGACGAGGAGTTCGACGAGACCGTCGAGGAGTGGTTCGACTCGCTGTCCGACCTCGAACGCGACGCGATGGAGCGGAAGGTCGAGACCGAGTACGACGCCGTCGTCCTCGCGGAGGCCGGCCTACGCCGCTCGAACCTCTTCTACGAGGTGGAGACGACACGGCTCCCGCGCGAGGAGTACGTCCCTGCGGCGGGGCAGGGGGCCATCGCCGTCACCGCGAGCGACCCCGACGTGATCGAGGCGGTCCGTAAGGCGGTCGACCACCCGCGGACCCGCGTCGCGGTCACCGTCGAGCGGACGATCCTCGGCGAGCTCAACGGGGGCTGCGTCGCGCCGATCGGCGTCTCCGCGATGGTTCAGGGCGAGCACGTCCACGTCAGAGCGCGGGTGCTGTCGACCGACGGCACCGAGGAGGTGGCCGACACCCGCGACCTCCCGATCCGGTCACACGCGACGGCCGCCGCCGAGTTTGCCGCCGACCTCGCGGACCGCGGGGCGGACGAGCTGATAGCCGAGGCCCGCGAGGAGGCCGACGCCGATGAGTGACGACGGCGCCGGCGCGGGCTCCGGAGCGAACGCGGACGAACCCCCGACGCGTCGGCGCGACGACGGCGTCGGCACCGTCTTCCTCGTCGGGTCCGGCCCGGGCGACCCGGACCTGCTCACGGTGAAAGCGAAGCGACTGATCGAGTCGGCCGACGTGGTCCTTCACGACAAGCTCCCGGGCCCGGAGATCCTCGGCGAAATCCCCGAGGCGAAGCGCGAGGACGTGGGGAAACGCGCCGGCGGCGAGTGGACGCCGCAGGAGTACACCAACCGGCGTATGGTCGAGCTGGCCCGCGAGGGGAACCGCGTCGTCCGGCTGAAGGGCGGCGACCCGTTCGTCTTCGGCCGCGGCGGCGAGGAGGCCGAACACCTCGCCGAGGTCGGGATCCCCTTCGAGGTCGTCCCCGGCGTCACCTCGGCCATCGCGGGGCCCTCCGTGGCCGGGATCCCCGTGACCCACCGCGACCACGCCTCCTCCGTCTCCTTCGTCACGGGCCACGAGGACCCGACGAAAGACGAGTCCGCCGTCGACTGGGAGGCGCTGGCGGCGACCGGCGGCACCATCGTCGTGCTGATGGGCGTCGGGAAGCTGCCGGCGTACACGGCCGAGCTCCGCGACGCCGGCCTCGGCGGCGACACGCCCGTCGCGCTCGTCGAGCGCGCGACGTGGCCCGACATGCGCGTCGCGACCGGCACGCTCGACACGATCGTCGACGCCCGCGACGAGGCGGGGATCGAGCCGCCAGCGATCACCGTGATCGGCGACGTTGCCGCGACCCGCGACCGCGTCGTGACCTTCCTCGAGAACGCCGGCTCCGCACCGGTCCGGTCGGCGACGGAGGGAGACGACGACGGGTCGGTCGGAGGTGACGAGACGTGAGCGAAGACGAGGGTGGCCGCCCGCGCGTGGCCGTCTTCCGGCCGGACGACGAGCGGATCGAGGCGGCCGTCGAGCTGCTCCGGTCGCTCGGCGCGGAGCCGGTCGCCGACCCGATGCTCGAAGTCGAGCCGACGGGCGCCGTCCCCGCCGCCGCGCCGCTCGTCGTGTTCACGAGCAAGACCGGCGTCGAACTGGCCGCCGAGGCGGGCTGGGAGCCGGGGGACGCCGACCTCGCTGCCATCGGCCCGACGACCGCCGCGGCCGCCCGCGACGCGGGGTGGACGGTCGCCGTCGTCCCGGAAGAGTACACCTCCGCGGGCCTCGTCGCGGCGCTCGAACCGCGGGTCGCGGGCGAGCGCGTGACGGTCGCCCGCTCCGATCACGGCAGCGACGTCCTCCTCGACGGGCTCCGCGAGGCCGGCGCCGAGGTGACCGAGACCGTCCTGTATCGGCTCGCGCGGCCGGCCGCCGCGGGGGACTCCGCGGAGCTGGCCGCCGCGGGCGACCTCGACGCGGCGGCGTTCACCTCCTCGCTCACGGTCGACCACTTCCTCGCGGCGGCCGCCGACCGCGGGGTCGAGGAGGCGGCGCGCGCCGGACTGGGGGACGCGGTCGTCGGCGCCATCGGCCCGCCGACGGCCGAGACCGCGGCCGACCGCGGCGTCGACGTCGACGTCGTTCCCGACGCGGCGTCGTTCGAGTCGCTCGCGGCCGCGGTCGTCGACGCGGCCGGCAAAGCGTCGACCGCCGCGTCCGGCGACGGTCCGCGCTGACCCCGCGGTCGCGTGACTGAAGCGGAACGACAGCGGCGCGGCCGCGTCGAGGCGGCCGTCGCGGCCGCCGAATATCCGGAGCGAAAACGCGAGGCGGCGTCGGGGTCTCTCGTCGCTTCGGCTCGCTCGCGGGTAACGACGCGGTCGCGTCCCGATTCGCCCGCGAAAATACCACTCGTGATATTCGGGAGCGCGGATTTATTATCGGGAACGTGATATCGGGTGCCATGGAACCGAGCGAGCGCTGGCTGCTGCGGGTCGAGGAGGATATCCTCGTCGTCGAGTTCCCACACGGGACTGGGCTGAGCCCCGCAGACGGCGAGGCGCTGCTCGACCGCTGGCGGAGCGCGACCGACCCCGACGATGTCGACGCGATCGTGATCGTCGTGCGGACGAGCAGGCCGTGTTCGGACGCCGGCCGGCGCGCGCTCCGCGAGTCGGCGCAGATAGCGGTCGCCCGCGGCGTCGACCGCTTCGCCGTCGTCGGGCAGCGCTCGAAGCGGCGGTACCTCAAGCGGACCATCGACGTCGAGGGCGTCGACACCGAGGCGTTCAACGACGACGACGCCGCGATGCAGTGGGCGAGGAGCCCGTCCGCGACCGCATCGTCGGTCGGGACCTCCTCGTAGTTAGCTTCCGGTCTCGGTCCCGTTCTCCGGGTCGTCCGTCTCGTTACCACCGGTGGCGTCGCCGTCACCGGAGTCGTCGGTCGTCTCCCCGTCGTCGCTCTCCTCGCCGCCGCCCTCCTCACCGTCTTCGTCCGCCTCTGACTCTTCGACGTCGCCGTCCTCGTCTTCGTCGATCTCGTTGACCTCGACGTCGCGGCCCGCGACCCCGCTGCCCGAGATCACGGGTTTGAGGATGTAGCCGTTGTTCTTGCCGCGCTTGACGACGTTGATATCGAAGACGAAGCTGACCGGCTCGTCGGCGGTGACCTCGAACCCGCTCGTGATCTGGAGCTTCTCGCTCGGGAGCTTCACGTCGACCTCGCCGCCGTCGACGATCCCCTCGATAGCGGAGACCGCCAGTTCGATCTTCTCGTAGTCCCCGGCCGGGAGCTCGCCGTCGAAGACGGCGATCGCGTCCTCGTCGATCACCTGCGTGAGGTCGACCGTCGCGCCGTCGAGGTCGACGACCCTGAGGCCGCGGTCCTCGCCCTCGTCCGCGTCGTCTTCCTCGTCGTCGTCTCCTTCGGTGTCTTCCTCGTCGTCTCCGCTCTCGTCTCCTGCCACGTCGTCCCCCTCGTCCTCGTCGTCCGCCGTTCCGTTGGGGGACCCGTCGTCACCGTCGGTGTCGGTGACGTTCTCGCCGGCGTCGTCCTCGTTTTCATCTCCGGCTTCGTCGTCCTCGTCCTCGCCGTCACCAGCCTCGAACACGCGGGCTCGGTCGAGGGTCACGTCCAGCCGGTCGAAGTCGTCGATGTCGGCCGGGGCGTCGCTGATGAGGAGCCGGAAAGTGCCGGTTAGCGGTTCCGAGCCGTCCGAGCCGTCGGAGCCGTCCGAGCCGTCGGAGCCGTCCGAGCCGCCAGACGACGGGGGCGATTCGCCGCCGGTACAGCCGGCGAGGAGCGTCGCGCTCGCGCCGGCGCCGACGGCGACGAACTCGCGTCGGCCGAGGCCGCCGGTGGCCGCGTCGGCCGGTCGGTCGTCGTCTGTCGGCTGCGATCCGTCGTCGTCTGCCGTCCGCGATCGGTCCGTCATGGTGATTCGACGGACGGGCCGCGGACGGGTATAAACGAGAGATACTCCGGTCGGATTTGCGCCGATAAAGCCGATTTTATCGGGTATCGAGGTGGTTTACGGTGAGCGGCCCGCTCTCGCCGGCGGACCTACGGTTTGGCCGTGTCGATGCCGGCCTGCTCGACCACGCGCTCCGCGTGGCGCGTCGCTCGCTCGCGGACCGCCGCCGCGTCGGTCCCGACGTGCTCGCCGTCCGCGTAGCGGACCGCGCCGTCGACCATGGTGAAGGTCACGTCGTCGCCGTGGGCCGCGTACACGAGGTGCGAGAGGGGGTCGTGGACCGGCGTCGCGCGCGTCAGGTCGGTCGTGATCCCGATTACGTCGGCGCGGTGCCCCTCGCGCAGCGCGCCGAGGCGGTCGAAGCCGGCGGCGCGGGCGCCGTGTTCGGTCGCCATCTCCAGCACGGTCGACGCGGGGAGCCTCGTGGGGTCGCGGGCGTTGACCTTGCCGAGGAGGCTCGCCTGTCGCATCTCGGTGAAGGGGTCGAGCGTGTTGTTACACGGCGGGCCGTCGTTGCCGAGCGCGACCGTCATCCCGCGGTCGAGGTAGTCCTGAACCGGGGCGATCCCCGAGGCGAGCTTCATGTTCGAGGAGGGGCAGTGGGTGACGACCGTGTCGGTCTCGGCGAGCACCTCGCGCTCGCGCTCGTCGGTGTGGACGCAGTGGGCGAGCGTCACGTCCGGCCCAGTCAGCCCGACCTCGTCGAGCCAGAGGATGTTCCGCTTTCCGGTGTCGGCCTCGACCGTCTCGATCTCGTCCTCGTTCTCGCTGGCGTGGGTGTGGATCGTCACGCCGTCGTACCGGTCGGCCAACTCGCGGCAGCCGCGCAGGCAGGCCTCCGTACAGGTGACGGCGAACCGCGGGGTGACCGCGTACCGGACGCGCCCGCCTGCGGCCCCGTGGTACTCCCGGATGAGCGCCTCGCTCTCCGCGAGCGCGGCGTCAGTCTCCTCCAAGAGGCCGTCCGGCGAGTCGCGGTCCATCAGGACCTTTCCGAGCCGCGCGCGGATCCCGGTCTCGATCGCGGCCTCGAACGCCTCGTTCGCGTGGTTCACCGAGAGGTGGTCGACGACGGTCGTCGTGCCCGACTCGAGACACTCCAAGTAGCCGAGTTCGGCGGCCGCGCGGGTGGCCTCGGCGTCCATCGCGGCCTCCATCGGCAACACCGCGTCGAACAGCCAGTCGAGGAGGGCGGCGTCGTCCGCGATCCCCCGCCCCAGCGACTGGACGGAGTGGACGTGGCCGCCGACGAGGCCGGGCGCGACGACGTCGAACGCGCGCCGCTCGTGGTCGGGATATCGGTCCCGCAGGATGCTCTCGTCGCCGACCGCGGCGATCGTGTTCCCCTCGACGACGACGGCGCCCTCGGGGATGACGGTCTCGGAGTCGGCCACGACGGTTCCGGCGATCAGCATGTCCGTCCGTTCCTGACGGTCGACCGGGAAGAGGCTGTCCGTTCGCGACCCCCGGCCCGATCAGTTCGAGACCGACGAGCGTGCGATCGCCGGGGCGGCGAGTCCGGCGGCGGGAGCGACGAGACGTTCGGCGCAGTCGAGCGGTCGCCGCGTGTCGCTATCAACGTCGGAACGGTCGCAGGCGGGGTTCGCGGTCTGACGGTCGCTCGTCGCTACGCCCGCCACACGGGCTCAGTTATCACAGATCGTCGCGCGGCCCGAGACCGCGTATTTAAACGCCGCGGCCCTGGAGCTGCTCTTCTTCGGCCATGTCCTCGTTGGACTGACCCTTCATCCCCTTGCCGCTGCCGCTCGCGATCCGGGCGAGCTCCTCGGGGTCGTCCCAGTTGTTGACGGCCTCGACGATGGAGGTGCCCATCGCCTCGGGGTCCTCCGCGCCGAAGACGCCGGAGCCGACGAAGATGCCGTCGCAGCCGTGGTACATCATCAGCGCGGCGTCGGCCGGCGTCGCGATGCCGCCGGCAGCGAAGTTGACGACCGGGAGCCGCTCGGCCTCGGCGGTCTCGTGGACCAGATCGCGCGGTGCGCCGTGTTCGCGGGCCCACTTCTCGCGCTCCTCGTGGTTGAGGCCGGTGAGCGTCCGGATCTGGTTTTTGATCGTGCGCTGGTGTTTGACGGCCTGGTTCACGTCGCCCGTGCCGGCCTCGCCCTTCGTCCGGATCATCGCCGCGCCCTCGTTGATGCGGCGGAGCGCCTCCGGCAGGTTCCGGGCCCCGCAGACGAACGGGGACGTGAAGTCGCGCTTGTCGGTGTGGTACTCGTCGTCGGCGGGCGTGAGCACCTCGGACTCGTCGATCATGTCGATCCCGAGCGCCTCCAGGATCTCCGCCTCCTTGCGGTGGCCGATCCGCGATTTCCCCATCACCGGGATCGACACCTCGTCGATGATCTCGGGGACGCGCTCGGGGTCGGGCATCCGGGCGACGCCGCCGCGCTTCCGGATGTCGGCCGGGACGTGTTCGAGGACCATCACGGCGACCGCGCCGGCGTCCTCCGCGATGCGGGCCTGCTCGCGGTTGACGACGTCCATGATCACGCCGCCCTTCTGCATCTGCGCGAAGCCGCGCTTGACCAGCTCGGTCCCCCGCTTCAGCTCCTCCAGATCCGTGGCCTCTGGCATGAATATAGCTTGGGTCGCCGGCCACTTAACGGGTCGCTTTCGGGCGGATGGACGGGCGAGCGCGCCGTTCAGTCGCGATCGGAAGCGCGGTCCGTCGCGGCCGCGCTCCGCGCTCGCGCGTCGCCACCGCAACCGCGAAGTCTCCCCGCCGTCTACGCCGCGAGCGTGACGACCGGAGCCATCCTCGCCGGCGGCCGCTCGACGCGCTTCGGCGACGCGGACAAGGCGGTGGCGCCGATCGCCGGGACCCCCATGATCCGTCGGGTCGCGGACCGGCTCGCGGGGACCGACGACCCGGTCCCGCCCGGCGCCGACCGCGCGAGCGGCGGCGACCCAGTCGTCGACGAACTCGTCGTCAACTGCCGCCCGGGCCAGCGCGAGGCGATCGCCGACGCGCTGGCCGCGGTCCCGCTGTCCGTCCGCTGGGCGCTCGACGAGGCGCCGGACCCCGGCCCGCTGGCGGGGATCCGGAACGCCTGCCGGGCGGCAACCGACCCCTACGCCGTCGTCGTCGCCTGTGACATGCCGTTCGTCGACCCGGGCTTCCTCGCCCACCTCCGCGAGGCGGCCGCGGGCGCGGAGGCCGCGGTCCCACGGCTCGACGGGCGGTGGTACCAGACGACGCAGGCGGTCTACGCGACGGAGCCGGCCGCGGTCGCCTGCGACCGCGCGCTCGGTCGCGGCGACCGGAAGGTGCTGGCGCTGGTGGACCGGCTGGACGAGGTCGTCGTCGACGACGCGGCGATCCGCTCGCTGACGACCGACCGCACGTTCACCAACGTCAACACGCGGTCCGACCGCGACGACGCGGAGCGGGCGGTCGCCGCCGCGCTCGACGCGGCGTGAGGCGCTCGGCCGGCGGTCACTCCTTCAGCACTTCGTATGCCTCGTTGAGCTGCTTGAAGTCCTCCTCGTCGCCGTCCTCGCCGTCCGGGTGGAGCCGCTTCGCGCGCTCTCGGTACCGCCGGCGAACCGTCTCGCCGTCGGCCGTGCGGTCGAGGCCGAGGGTCTCGTACGCCTCCCGTTCGCTCATCCGGTCGGCCGCGGGCGCGCGGTCACTGGGGTCCCCACCCCCGGCTCCGCCGGGACCGCGAGCGCCGGCCCGTCGGCCGCGCGCGCTCCGACCGCCGTCGGTCCCGGCGGCGCGGTACGCGCGCTCTCGGTTGGCCTCGGCGCGGGCGCGCTGTCTCGCGCGCTCGCGCTCAGTCGGTCCCGCCCGCTCGGCGGACCGCCGGGCCTGGTCGTCGAGGCGTCCGCTGGCGTGGTACCAGAGGAAGTACGAGACGGCGCCGAACGGCAGCGCGAGCGCTAACGCGATCGGGTGGAGGACGATCCCCGCGATCACGAGCAGCGCCGTCATGCCGACGAACGCCCCGGCGAGCACCACGACGATCGTTCGGTTCGTCACGGCCGTACTGGGGGACGGAGGACCGTAAGAGTCCCGACGGCGGCCGTCCGGCGAGGCGGGGGTCACGTCGGGGGCGGCGTTCGCGTCGCCCGCCGCCTCCGCTCGCTCCCTCGCGGCCCCACTCGCTTGCCGCTCCTCGCCTCCGCACCGTTTATCACCGCGGCCGCCCGGGTACGGCGTATGGAACCGGCGGACAGGGAGACGGTGACGGGGCTACCGCCCGGGATCGCCGCCGCCCGCGAGGATCTCACGCCGATGCTCTCGCAGTACGCCGACCTCTGTGCCGCCCACGGGGACGCCCTCGTCCTGTTTCAGGTCGGCGACTTCTACGAGGCGTTCTGCGAGGCGGCCGAGACCGTGGCCCGCGTCTGCGAGGTGACGCTGACCGAGCGGTCCGACTCGACCGGCGACTACCCGATGGCCGGGATCCCGATCGACAACGCGGCCCCCTACCTCGAGTCGCTACTCGACGCGGGCTACCGCGTCGCGCTCGGCGACCAGGTCGAGGACGCTGCGCAGGCGTCGGGGCTCGTCGACCGCGCCGTCACCGAGGTGATCACGCCCGGGACCGTCGTCGAGGACGACCTCCTCGAGTCGGGGACGACGAACTACGTCGCGGCGGTGGCGGCCGAAGACGACGACTCCGCCGAGACGACCGTCGGGCTCGCCGCGGTCGACGTCTCGACCGGCGAGTGCCTCGTCACGTCCGGCGGTCCGGACGCGGTCGCGGGCGAACTCGACCGGATCGCCCCGGCCGAACTCATCGCGGGGCCGGACGCGCCGGCCTTCGAGCCGAGCGACGCGGAGCGCGGGTGGACGACGCACGACTACGACGCCGGCGCCTTCGACCGCCGGACTGCGACCGAGCGGCTGGAGCCGTACCTCCCCGCGCCCGAGCGGCGCTTCGACGCGGACGCGGAGCTGCGGGCGGCCGGCGCGGTGCTCGCGTACGCCGAGTACACGCAGGGCGACGACGGCCCGCTCTCGTACGTGACTCGGGTCCGGCGGTACGACCCCCGCGACCGGCTCCGGCTCGACGCGGCGGCCCAGCGCAGCCTGGAGCTGTTCGAGAACCGGGGGCTTGGCGCGAGCGACACGCTGTTCGACGCGCTCGACGAGACGAACTGCGCGCTCGGGCGACGGTGTCTGGAGCGCTGGCTCCGGCGCCCGCTCGTCGACGCGGACGCGATCCGGAGCCGCCACGACGCGGTCGGCGAACTCGCCGACCGGAGCCTCGCTCGCGAGGGGGTCGCCGACGCGCTCGCGACCGCCTACGACCTCGAACGGCTGGTGAGCCGCGTCTCGCGGGGGCGGGCCGACGCCCGCGACCTGCGCTCGCTCCACCGGACGCTCGCCGTCGTCCCCGACCTGAAGGCGACGCTGGCGGGCGCGGAGGGAGAGGAACGCCCCACCACCGACGACCCCGCCCTCCCCCGAACCGAGCACCTCCGCGACCTCGGTGACCGGCTCGACGAGCTGGCCGGGGTCCGCGGGCTGATCGACGACGCGATCGCGACCGATCCGCCACAGGAGATCACCGAGGGCGGGGTGATCCGCGAGGGGTTCGACGGCGACCTCGACGACCTGCGCGCCACCGAGCGCGAGGGCCGCGAGTGGGTCGCGGATCTGGAGGCGAGCGAGCGCGAACGCACCGGGATCGACTCGCTGTCCGTCGGCCACAACCAGGTCCACGGCTACTACATCGAGGTGACGGACGCGAACCTCGACCGCGTCCCCGACGACTACCGGCGTCGGCAGACGCTGAAGAACAGCGAGCGCTACGTCACGCCGGAGCTGAAGGAGCGCGAAGAGGAGATCGTCGGGGCCGCAGAGCGCGCGGACGCGCTGGAGTACGAGCTGTTCGTCGACGTCCGCGAGCGCGTCGCGGCCGAGACCGAGCGGATCCAGGCCCTCGCCGACGCGCTCGCCGAACTCGACGCGCTGGCGTCGCTCGCCGCGGTCGCGGTCGAACACGACTACGTCCGGCCCGAACTGCGGGAGGGCGTCGACGAGTCCCCCGACGCGGACGGGGCGGCCACCGCGGGCGTCGAGATCGAGGGCGGCAGACACCCGGTCGTCGAGCGGGCCGAGGACGCGTTCGTCCCGAACGACGCGGACCTCCCGCGCGGCTCCGTCGCCGTGATCACCGGGCCGAACATGAGCGGGAAATCGACGTACATGCGGTCGGTCGCGCTCGCCGTCGTGCTCGCGCAGACGGGGTCGTTCGTTCCAGCGCAGGCCGCCACGCTCCCCGTCTTCGACCGGGTGTTCACCCGCGTCGGGGCCTCCGACGACATCGCGGGCGGCCAGTCGACGTTCATGCGAGAGATGAGCGAGCTGACGGAGATCCTCCACGACGCCGGCCCCGACTCGCTCGTCCTCCTCGACGAGGTCGGCCGGGGCACGGCCACGACCGACGGGCGCGCCATCGCCCGCGCGGCCGCCGAGTTCCTCCACGACGAGCTGGGCGCGACCGCGCTCTTCGCGACGCACTACCACGGGCTCACCGACCTCGCCGACGAGCGAGAGCGCGTCTTCAACCTCCACTTCACCGCCACCCGGGAAGACGGCGACGTTACCTTCCTCCACCGGGTCGTGCCGGGCGCCTCGTCGTCGTCGTACGGCGTCGAGGTGGCGGAGCTCGCCGGGGTCCCGGGGGCGGTCGTCGACCGCGCCCGCGACCTCGTCGCCGCGGAGGAGGCGGACCGGTGGCGGGCGGCGAGCGGAGCCGGACGCGAGGACGCGGTCGACCCGGCGGACCGGTCGGGCGAGGGCGAGGCAGAGGGCGACCGGGACGGCGACGCGTCGCTGCGCGAGTTCCTCGCGGAGGAGGCGTCGGAGGACGGCAGCCGATCCGGGTCCGAGGCGGACACCCCGCCCGAAAGCGAGCGGGCGGAGCCGACGGGCGGCGACGACGACAGGCCTGCCGCCGGCGCGCCCCCCGGCCTCGCCGCGGAGCTTCGCGACCTCGACCTCGCGCGGATGACGCCGATCGAGGCGCTGAACGCCCTCCACGACCTCCAGTCGCGAGTCGACGATGACGGGTGAGCGAGACGGCGAGCGCGGCCGGTCGGGTACCGGTGATCGGTCCAAGAGCGAGAGTCGCGTCCGTCGGCTTGACCCGGCGACCGTCGACCGGATCGCGGCCGGCGAGGTCGTCACTCGACCCGCCCGCGTCGTCGGCGAACTCGTCGACAACGCGCTCGACGCGGGCGCCTCGCGGATCGACGTCGCGGTCGACGGCGACGGCACCGACCGGATCCGCGTCGCGGACGACGGTCGGGGCATGGCCCGCGCGGACGCGGCCCGGGCCGTCGAGCGCCACGCGACGAGCAAGCTGGCGCCCGACGGCGACCCGGTGGGCGTCCCGTCGCTGGGGTTCCGCGGCGAGGCGCTCGCGGCGATCGCCGAGGCCGCCCGGCTGGAGGTCGTCACGAGCTCCGGCGACGGGGTCGGCACCCGCGTCGTCGTCGACGGGACCGCCGACCGGGGGAACCGGTCGAGCGCGTCCGACTCGACCGACGGCGTCAGCGTCGAACCCGCGGGCCGCGCCCGCGGGACGACGGTTCTCGTCGGGGACCTGTTCGCGACCCGGCCGGCGCGTCGGGAGTCACTCGCGGGGGCGAACGCGGAGTTCGCGCGGATCTCCTCGCTCGTCGCCGACTACGCGCTGGCGAACCCGTCGGTGGCGTTCACGCTCGACCACGACGGGTCGACGACGCTGTCGACGCCGGGGACCGACCGCACGGACGCGCTGCTCGGCGTGTACGACCGCGACACCGCGAGCCGGTCGACGACGGTGGCCGCGAGCGTCGACGCGCCGCCCGGCGGGGAGGGTGACGCGGACGCCGTCGGCGTCGAGGTCTCGGCCACGCTGGCGTACCCGTCGATCACCCGGTCCTCCCGCGATCACGTCCGCGTCTCGGTGAACGGCCGCCCGGTCCGGAACGACCGGCTCGCGGCCGCGGTCCGCGACGGCTACGGGCGGCTCCTCCCCGACGGCCGCGAGCCGGTGGCCGCGGTCGACGTGTCGCTGCCGCCCGCTCGGGTCGACCCGAACGTCCACCCGGCGAAGCGGGAGGTGGGGCTCCGCGACGCCGACGCGGTCGCCGACGCGGTCGCGTCGGTCGTCGAGGACGCGCTCACCGGCGCGGACCTCCGGCGGGCCGCGGACGTCGCCACCGACCTCGACGGCGCCCTCGATCCGGTCGGCGCGGACGACGGCTCGCGGCCCGGCGCGTTCGCCGACGCCGTGCCGATAGGCACGTTCCGCGACCTGTACGTCCTCGTCGAGGCCGGCGACGAGCTCCTCGTGATCGACGGCCACGCGGCCCACGAGCGGGTGAACTACGAGCGGCTGGCCCGCGCGTTCGACGGCGAGCCGGTGCCGACGGCCCCGCTCGACCCGCCCGCGACCGTCTCGCTGTCGACCGACGAGGCGGCGGCCGCGAGGGCGCACGCGGACGACCTCGCCGCGCTCGGCTTCGAGACCGAGGCGTTCGGCGGCGGCACGCGTCGCCTCCGGACTGTCCCGGCGCCGTTCGGCCGGACCGCCGACGCCGACGCCTTCCGCGACGCGCTCGCCGCGCTCGTTGGGGCGGACCCGGGGACGGCGCGAGACGCGCGCGACGACCTGCTCGCGGACCTGGCGTGTCACCCATCGCTGAAGCGCGGCGAGTTCTCGGACCTCGCTCACGACGACCTCCGGGGGCTGCTCGACCGTCTCGGCGAGTGCGACCGCCCGTACGCCTGTCCGCACGGCCGGCCGACCGTCCTCTCGGTCGACGAGGAGACGGTCGCGGCCGGGTTCGGTCGGGACCGCTGAGCCGCGAGGCCGGTCGCCCCGCGGCGAGGCGATCGACAGTACCGACCGATATCTATTAACGCGATGGGACCGGGGATACTCGCATGGGAGAGCGGACCGAAGTGACGCGGGGGTCGCTGCCCGCGGAGCGGTCGGCCGGCCGGTTCTCGGGGCCGGACGGCTTCCGCGACCTCGTCGAGCGACTGCTCGCGTGGCTTCGGAAGCGACGCGCGTCGAGCTTGGAGAGCGTCTCGGCGGCGACGACGATGCGGAACGTCGTCGACGCGGACGCGCTCGCCGAGGAGACGCCGCCGAAGTGGAGCGTCCTCCACGACGTGGTCACCTACGGCGCGGACTCGCTCACGGACGTGCTCGTCTTCCGTCACGGCCCCACGAGACAGGACCTCGTGGTGATGCCGGAGCGGAACACCGACCCCGAGGGCGAGGTCAGCTTCTACCACGCCGACCGCACGAAGGGGGCGCGCCACCTGCTCTCGATCGGCGCGGACTCGCTCACCGCGGCGCTCAGTTACGTCTTGGACAAGATCGAGCGGTTCGAGCGGCTGTTCACCGGCCGCGGGTCGGAGCTGCCGAGCGGCTACACCGGTCCGACCGACCGGTAGCGGGAGGGTCCGGCGGGTAGCAGAAGGGGCCAGACGGGTAGCGAGAGCGCCGCCGCGGCGGCGCGTCAGGCCGGTCGGTCTCGCGACCGCCCGTCGCCGTTTTCGTCGGTCTGTTCGACGCGTTCGACCGTGTCGTCAGCCGCCGCCTTCTCCGGCGGGTACGAGACGGTCCGCTGCGGGTAGGGGATCGAGATGCCGGCGTCCGCGAACCGCTCTTGGATCCGCTCGACGGCGAGCGCCTTCGAGCGCCACCGCGCCTGCGGGGTCGGCGGGTCGATCCAGAACCGGAGGTCGAGCAGGATCGCCGAGTCACCGAATCCGGACGGGATCGCGTACGGCTGGGGGTTGTTCGCGATGACGCCGATGTTCTCTAAGACATCCTCGGCGATCTCGCTGGCCTCGTCCGGGTCGTCGTCGTAGCCGATCCCGACCTCCATGTGGATCCGGAGGCGCCCCTCCCGGCTCCGGTTGGTGATCGCCTGGTTGGCGACGAGGTCGTTTGGCACCACGACGTACTCCCCGTCGAAGTTGCGCATGTGGGTGTTCATGATCGTGATGTCGGTGACGAACCCCTCCTCGTCGCCGATCGCCACCCAGTCGCCGATCTCGAAGGGGCGGGCGAACATCAACACGAAGCCGGCGATGAGCGAGCCCAGCGTCTGCCGGGCCGCCATCCCGAGGACGATCCCGAGGAACCCAGCCCCGACGAGGAGGCCGCCGAGGTTCACGCCCCAGATGCCAAGGACGGTTATCAGCGCGAGCACGAGCAGGCCGACCTGTGCGAGCCGGGTGAGCAGCTGTTCCTGGTGGGCGGTGATCCGGTCGCTGTCCGCCGACAGCTCGCCGACGTACGTCTCCACCACGTCGCTGACGACGTACGCACCGCCGAGCAGCAGCGCCGAGGCGATCACCTGCCCGCCGACCCGGGCGGCGTTCTCCACGAGCGGCAGCACCGCGACCACGAGTGCGAACCGGCCCCACAGCGTCAGCACGGCGACGCCCGCGAGCGCGAACAGCGCGAGCTGTAGGAGTCCGACCGCGAGCCGCAGGAGGAACGACGCGGGGATCCCCTCCCGCAGCGTCTCCACCGCGCCCTCCGTCGACTCCGACAGCCGCTCGTCGAGGAGCCGCCCGACCCAGTCGGTGACGGTCTGCTCGCCGGCGCGGACCGCCCGCGGCAGCAGCAGCCAGCCGACGCCGAGCGTCGCGAGGGCGATGGCCGCGGTGACCGCCAGCCGCCCCTCCGTGCTCGATACGTCGCTCAACACCGCGCCGATCCGCGTTCCCAGTCCGCCTATCACGGTCTGACGTTCGCCGCCGCTCGGTTAACGGATCCGACGCGAGTCTCAGCGGAGAGAATCGGCACGACCGCTGCGGGGAAGGAGGCCGCGACTGCCCTGCTCCCGGTCACCGGCCGCGTCGGAGCTCTTCGATCAGCTGTTCGATGAGCGTCGACTGCCGGTCCAGGCGCTCGGACTGCGCCTCGACCGTGCGCCGCAGCGCGGCGACCTCGCTCGCGAGGTCCGCGTCCTCGACGCCGGCGCTCTCGAACGGCGAGCCGTCGAACGCGTCGTCGTCCGGGACGACGCCGTCGGTCTCGCCGTCCGCCGCGACCGCTTCCTCGCCGACCGCCGCCGCGGGCTCGCCTCCGGCCCCTCGCTCGGCGCCTTCCGCCGGGGCTTCGGGCGCGTCGCCGGCGGGGGAGTCCGTCGAATCCGTCGCGCCCGCGTCTCCCGCGAGAGGGTCCTCGGCCGCGTCGTCGACGGCGGCGTCCGCGGCGAGCGGGTCGTCGAGCGGGTCGCTGCCGCCGCTCGGTTCCGGCGATCCGACCGACGCCGACTCCGCGCTCTCGGTCGTCGCTCCGGGCCCGTCGCCCCCGGCGAGCGACTCCGACCCCCCGGCGGAGTCGCGTCCGCCCGCGCCCTTCGGTTCCGTTCCGAGCCCGCCGGAGTCTGGCTCCGCCTCGGCGCCGGGCGCCGCGTCGGCGTCCGCCTCGGCGTCGGCGGCCGGGGAAGCCGACAGCGGGTCCGGTCCCTCGCCGAAGTCGGTCGTGCCGGTCTGTTCGGCGTCGGACGCCGCCTCCTCGGCCTCGGCGGCGGCGACGCGGAACTCCTCTAAGCTGTCGACGCCGTGGAACGAGCACACCGCGTCGGCGAGCGTCTCCCGGACCGCCCGGGCGGACTCGTTCGGGGCCTTGAACCGCTCCGAGCGACCGTCGTGGACGAGGACGACCGCGGTGGCGACGGTCCCCTCCTCGAAGTCGAGCCCGGTGAGGTCGTCGTAGCCGAACTCCTCGAACTCGGGGTCCCAGACCGCCGAGCCGACGTGTTTGACCAGTCGCTCGCTGGTGACGATCAGGGTGAGCTCCGAGAAGCGGAAGGTGCGCACGACCGTCTCGCCGGGCCCGGTGACGCCGCTCGCGGAGAGGACGCCCGCGAGGATCGGGTGGAGGACATCGTCGACGCGCTTGGTCGGTACCGAGAGCGTCTCGTCGCCGTCGAGGCCGTACCCGAGGGTGATCTTCGCCTTGCGGCGTCCCGTCGAGACCTCGATTCGCTCGACGTCGTGGCCGTACTCGTCGACGGACTCGTCGGACAGGAGTCCGTCGCCGCGGTAGACGAGGGTCCGGGTGGGCGTGACCGCGAGTCGATCGTCGCCGCCCAACGGCACCTCGGCGACGACGTCCTCGTCGCCGACGGTCCCCGCGAGCAGGTCGGGAAGGCTCATACGCCGGAGATACGCCGCGCCCGGCATAAATCCGCTGGCTCGGGGTCGATCGAGCCCAGTCACCGCGTTCACCGCGCTCCCGACGCGCCGCCCGCGCCGCCGGCCCGAGGCGGGAGCGATCGCCCCCGAAAGCGACAGCCCCCGAAGCGATCCTCCCGAAAGCGACAGCCCCCGAAGCGATCCTCCCGAAAGCGACAGCCCCCGAAGCGATCCTCCCGAAAGTGACAGCCCCCGAAACGATCCTCCCGAAAGTGACAGCCCCCGAAACGATCCTCCCGAAAGTGACAGCCCTGAAGCGATCCTCCCGAAGGCGACCGGCCGCGGCGATCTGCGATCGGTTCACAACCCTCCGACGGATGGGAAGGTTAAAGGGTCTCATCGCGGTACGAGAAGGTGAGGCCGGGTGGCTTAGCTGGACATAGCGCCGCACTCATAGGGTTCGGAGATTCGGTGCGGTGACGCCTTGGAAGCGTCCGCGTCCTTCCCGTGGCTCCGCCGAGCCTCGGACCTGGGACATGCGGAGATCGTGGGTTCGGAGCCCACCCCGGCCATTTCTACGACCGACCGGTCGGCGAGCGCCGGCCCCGCCGATCCGTCCGCCGTCGCCGCCGGATCGAGTGCTACACCGGAACCGCCTCGCCGGCGACGAGCGCGACCGCGACGACGACGCCGCCCAGTCCCAACAGTCCGTAGTTCGCGAAGGGATTCGCCGCGGTGAACAGGTCGAGCGAATACTCGGTGTCTCGCACGGGCGCGTACGGTCGGATGCCCGTCGGTGTGAGCGCGTCCGCGAGGATGTGCGAGACGATCGTCACGGCGCCGAACAGGAACGCGGCGGCGCCGAACAGCAGCGCCTCGGCGAGTCCGCGCTGAAGCCCGACCGCCAGCCCGACGCCCCCGAGGACGACTCCGACGAGCAGCGCGAACCAGACGGTGTGCGTGATCCCCCGATGCCTGACGACGGGAACTCGCATGTCGAGGTCGGGGACCATCGCCGTCGAGGCGACGCCGGCGGCGCCGACGAGGCCGGCCTCTATCGAGAGGAGGGCGGTGACGAGAAACCCGAACGGGGCGTAGACGACGAGCGAGGCCCCGACGTGTCCCTTCCGGTACATGTTGACGACTGCGTTCCGGGTCCGTAAGTCCGTTACGTCGAGACGCGACCCCCCACGGCGCGTCTCCGGACGCGTCCGCGGAGCTCGCGGTCCCGTCGCGTTGTCGGGGCGAAACGCCTACGGCCTCCCGCCGTGACGCTCCGGTATGACACTGACCGCCCGCGACCTGATGGAGCCGGACGTGAAGACGGTCTCGCCGGACGACGACGTCGCCGACGCGTTCAAGCGGTTCGCTCGGTACGAGTTCAGCGGGTTCCCGGTCGTCGACGAGGACGAGCGGGTGGTCGGGATCGTCACCGAGTCCGACCTCGTCGACCTGTTCGAGCCGGAGGACGAGACGCTGTGGATCCCCGTCGGACTCCCTCCGTTCGTGGACACCCTCTCGTATCAGGTGAAGCGCCCGTGGGCCGACCTCGATCTGGGCGTCGACATGCTCCGCAACGCGGACCGACCCGTCTCCGAGGTGATGAGCGCGGACGTGGCGACCGTGACGCCGGACGTGAGCGTCGACGACGTGCTGGATCTGCTCGTCGGCGACGACCCCGATATCAACCGCGTGCCCGTCGTCGACGACGACGGCCGTATCATCGGGATCATCGCGCGTCAGGATGTGATCCGCGCGTTCCGCGACCGCCGACTGGAGTAGATCCGGTCGGACCGTCGCGAGGAGTCCCGCGGACGCTCGGCTGTGGATGTCGGCGACCGCGTCAGCTCCGAAGCGCCTCGACGGGCCGCTCGTTGGCCGCCTTCCACGCGGGGTACGCGCCGCTGACGAGCCCCACGCCGACGCCGAAGCCGAGCGCCAAGAGGAGGTAGTAGGCGTTCGTACGGTCGAGCACGAGCGCCGTGTCGACGGCGGGCGTCGCGAGGACCAGGCCCGCGACGAGCAGGACGGTGAGCAGGGTGCCGGCCGCGGCGCCGGCCGCGCCGATCAGCCCGGCCTCCGCGAGCAGGACGCGCAACACGTCGCGGCGGGCGACGCCGACCGCGCGCATCACCCCGATCTCCTGCCGGCGCTCGACGGTACTCATCAGCATCACGTTGAGGATCGAGACCCCGGCGACGACGAGGGAGATCGCGCCGAGCCCGAGCAGGAACGTCGAGAGGAGGCCGAAGAACTCGTTGATCTCGTCGACGAGGGCGGCCAGCTCGAACAGCTCCACCCGGTCCTCGCGGGCGTTCACCGCCTCGCGGATGGCGTCCGCGGCCGCCCGCGCCTCGGCGCCGGTGTCGGAGACGACGAGCGCCTGCGCGTAGCCGTCGGCCGAGAACGCCGACTCGGGGAGGTACACCGCGTCGTCGGGCGCGACCGGGCTGAACGTCTGGCTCTCGACCAACACCGCGATGACGCGGACCTGCGAGCCGGCGATCTCGACGGTGTCGCCCGCGCCGGCGCCGAGGTCCTCGGCGATCCCCGCGCCGAGGATCGCGCCCTGTCGGTGCCGCTCGGGGAGTCGCCCCTCGGCTGCCTCGTACGCCAGCGCGGGCTCTTCGACCCCGTACACCGTCGCGAACGTCTGGTCGCCCTGCCGCGCGACCGTGGCGCTGTCGGAGTACAGCGGGATCACTGCGGGCTCGCCGACCGCCCGGCGGATCGAGGCGATGTCCGCGTCGGACAGCGACTCCACGCCGGCGTCGGTGTTCGGCGAGACGACGACCTGCGTGCCGATATCGCCGATGGCGTCGTCCGCGCCCAGCGCCAGCACGTTCCCGAAGATGCCGAGCGCCGCGACCGCGAGGACCCCGATACAGACCCCGAGGACCGCCAGCACGGTCCGGACCCGGTTTCGTCGGAGGTTCCGCGACGCCATCGACACCGCGGGGCGCCAGCCGCGGAGCCAGCCGGCGGCGCCCCCCGGTGCGCGGTCGTCGGCGCTCATCCGTGGTCCCCGCTCATCCGCGGTCACCGCCCACCTGCGGTCCCGGAGCGGTCCGGCCGGCGTCGCGGCCGCCGCGCCGGTCCGCGTCGGCGTGCGGATCGGACTCGCCGGGCAAGCCGCCGGTCAGCACGCCGTCGGTGAGGTCGACGACGCGGTCGGCGTACTCCTCGACGAGCGGATCGTGCGTGACGGCGATGACGGCGACCCCCTCGGCCTTGACGCGCTCGAACTCGGCGAGGATCGCCTCGCCGGTGTCGGTGTCGAGGTTCCCCGTCGGCTCGTCCGCGAGCAGGACCGCGGGCTCGTTTATCAGCGACCGGGCGATCGCGACGCGCTGTTTCTGCCCGCCGGAGAGCTCGTTCGGTTCGTGGTCGAGCCGGTCGCCGAGCCCGAACCGCGCGAGCAGGTTCGCGGCCCGGTCGCTCGCGTCGCCGGGGTCGAACGCCGTCGGCATCGCGACGTTCTCGACGGCGGTGAGCGTCGGCAGCAGGTGGAAGTCCTGGAACACGAACCCGATCGACTCCTTGCGCGCCCGCGTTCGCTCCGCGACGGAGAGGCTCGTCACGTCGGTGTCGCCGAGCAGCCGTCGGCCGGAAGTGGGGTCGTCAAGGAGCCCGAGGACGTTCAGCAGCGTCGACTTGCCGGAGCCGCTCGGCCCGACTACCGCGACGAACTCGCCGGGCCGGGCCGCGAAGTCGACGTCGTCGAGCGCGACCACCGGCTCGCCGCCCCCGCTCGGATACCGCTTGACGACCCCGCGGAGCGCGACGGCGTAGTCGTCGTCAGCGAGATTGCTGTCGCCGCTCGTCTCCCAGTCGGCCGCAGCGCCGTTCGTCGCCCGACCGGCCGCAAGATCCTCCGCCTCGTCGGTCGTGCGGTTCCGGCTCACGGCGCCGACCCGTCGCGTCGTCGCCCGGTCGGTCCCCCGAGTCGTCCGGTCCTGACCGCGACGCCGACCGCCCCGGCGAGGCCGACGAGCGCGAGGCCGCTCGCGACCGTCCCCACGGTCCCCAGCCCGCCGGCGCCGAGTCGGCCGAGGGTGCCGCCGCCGTCGCGATCGTCGGTAGCCGGCTCCGGCGCGGCCACCGAGAACGTCTCCGTGTACCGCACGCCGCGCTCGGTGTACGTGACGCGGATCGGGATCTCCTCGGCGACCGTGACGTTCGCCGCGGTCGTCACGTCGAAGCCGACGAAGTCGCTGGCGCCGAGCGTCCCGACGAAGTACTCGCCGCCCGCGGGGGTCGGCGCGACGCCGGGCGCGTCGCCGACCGAGACGACCGCACCGGTCATCTCGCCGCTCCCCGCGTTGCCGAGGTTGGCGTCGACGACGACGCCGTCAGCGGTCTCGCGCACGGTCGCGTCGGTCACGGTCGGCGTCGCCTCGCGGACGGGGTACGTCACCGTCGACTCCGCGCTCCGGTCGGCGCCGCGATCGTTCCGCCGGTCCGTGTCGGCGCGGAAGGCGGCGGTGACCGTCACGTCCGAGCGCCGGTCGAGCGGTCCGAGATCGACGATCACGCGTCGCTCCTCGCCGGGCGCCACGCCCTCGACGACGAACGGGCCGACGTCGACCGTCTCCGCGCCGTCACCGTCGACCGCGGCCCCGACGGCGCGGAGGCTGATCCGGTCGGCGGCCGTCGTACCGGTGTTGACCACGGTCACCTCGACGGGCGAATCGACGGCCGGCGGCGACGCCTCGCCCTGACCGCCGTCGCCGGTATCGAGCCCGCCGCCCCCGCCGAAGACGCCCTGGATGCCGCCGATGCCGAGGTCGCCGGTGGCGCTCTCGCTCTCGTCGTCGCTCCGGAGGTCCTCGGGGTCGAGCGCGCGGGTGCGGAGGTCGAGCGCGACCTCGGTCGGGCGCACCTCGAACACGACGTCGCGGCTGACAGTCACGAACTCGCCGCTCGTCGACTGGTTCGCGACGACCTCGACGGTGAGCCGCCTCTCGCCCGGTTCCCTGAACGTCGTCCACAGCGTCGCGTCCAGCGAGTCGCCCGCCGAGAGCGCCCCGACGCCCGAGGCGCTGTCGAGCACGTCGCCGTCCGCGTCCCGGACGCGGACCGTCGTGAGGTTCGCCGCCGCGTCGCTGCCGCCGGAGTTCGAGACCGTGACGTTCAGGGTCGCGCGCTCGTCGACGGTCGGAGCGCCCGGAGACACGCCGACCTCGGTGAGGGTGATCCGCGCGTCCGGTACCGCCGCCGCGCCGCCGACCGCGAACCCGCCGCCGACGACGGACAGCACCGTTAACGCGGCCAGCAGCGCGGCTGTAGTTCGTGTGGGCGTCAATGTCACTATGACTACGCGACCTGCGTGGTTATATCCGTCGGCGACGGAAGCTGACGGCTCCTACCGGCGCTTCGTCGGCGAACTCGACTCCGCCGCTAGGCGGCGAACGCGGCCGGCGGGGACCCGCGGTTTCGACGGCCACCGAGACGTACCGGTTACGGATGCTTTTTCAACGGGCCGACGTAAGTGAGGGTAATGACCGAACGCGACACCGCGCGAGCGGGTGATCGGCGATGATGGGCGGCAACGACCAGCAGGCGTACGACCGCGGCACGTCGCTGTTCTCGCCGGACGGCCGGATATATCAGGTCGAGTACGCCCGCGAGGCGGTCTCGCGCGGCGCGCCGAGCGTCGGCGTCCGGACGACTGACGGCGTCGTCTTCGTCGCGATGTCCCGCCCCTCCTCGTCGCTGATGGAGGCCGAGAGCATCGAGAAGCTCCACAAGCTCGACGACCACGTCGGCACCGCGAGCGCCGGCCACGTCGCCGACGCCCGGCAGCTGATCGACCTCGCGCGCCGCCAGTCGCAGGGGAACCGCCTCCGCTACGGCGAGCCCGTCGGCGTCGAGACGCTGACGAAGTTCATTACCGACCACATCCAAGAGAACACCCAGCGCGGTGGCACGCGCCCGTACGGTGCTGCCCTCCTCATCGGCGGCATCGACGACGGCGAGCCGCGCCTGTTCGCCGCCGACCCCTCGGGTACGCCCAACGAGTGGAAGGCGACCGTCATCGGCGGCGGCCGGCAGGACATTCAGGGACACCTCGAAGACGAGTGGAGCGACGACCTCTCGCTCGAGGACGGCATCGAACTCGCGGTCGCGGCCTTGGCCGCCCACGACGACGAGTTCGAGGCGTCCGACCTCGCGGTCGCGACCGTGACCGAGGCCGACGGCTTCCGGACGGTCCCGACCGACGAGGTCGAGGCCGCCGTCGAGGCCGCCGGGCTCGCGGCGGACGAGGAGGACGCGGAGGAGACGGACGACGACGCGTCCGACGGCGACGAGTAGCGACCGCGTGCGGGAGCCGGGACCGAACCGCGCCGCCGCGCCTCCTCGCGGCGGGAGCGACCGGCGCGGGCAGCGCCGGGAGGAGCGGGAGTCCGGGCTCGGAAGCGCGCGATTGTACGACACACACAACACTTTTTGCGGCGGAAACCGTCAGTTACCACGTAAAATGTCCGATTCGATGTCCGAACAGCTCCAACGAGACATGGAGTGCGAGGGGTTACTCGAGTGCTTCCACGGTCTGAAACGGTTGGACAAGGACTGCTACCGAGCGATGGTCTCGGCCGAAGAGGCGCTCACGATCGACGAGGTCGCCGAACGCGTGGACCGCGAGCGCTCGACCGCCTACCGCGCGGTCCAGCGCCTCCTGAACGCCGGCTTCATCCAGAAGGAACAGATCAACTACGACCACGGCGGCTACTACCACGTGTACAGCCCCACGGATCCGTCCCAGATCGCCGACGACATGCAGCGGATGCTCAACGACTGGTACGCGAAGATGGGCCAGCTCATCGGCGAGTTCGAGGAGAAGTACGACGAACCCGAGCGCGCCGCCGTCGAGAGCTGAGCGGAGCACCGAGACCCCTCACGAGGCGGACTCGACGCGAGGGCGGTGGGCGTCGCAGGGTTTCGCGCGCTACTTTCGGTCGCTATTCCGCGTAGATGAGGGTCCGCCGGCACTCGGGGCACACGTACGGGACCGGCGTGAGGATCTCGTCGGCGCTGAGGCCGCCGAGAAACCCGTCGCTCGACCCGTCGGAGACAAGGGAGAGCGTCCCGAGAGCGTCGGTTCCCTGTAGCTCCATCTCCTCTAGCGGCTCCTCGCAGTCCGGACAGGTCTGTTCAGAGGGCATGTGCGTGATTTTTCCAGTACTCTCCAAAATAGTTGTGATCCGTACGCTCCCGATTGAGGATCGATCCGTTCTCACGTCGAGTCGGACACGTCTCGCGGTGGCAAGCTTCGGACGGCGCGGGAGTTTCGGACGGTGGGAGAGTTGTTTCGGACGGCGATACGTCTCAGGGGCACACGTACAGCGGCGGGAAAGGTGGAGCGGACCGACGCGACGCCGGCGCTCAGAACGTGAACACGTGGTCGGCCTCCTCGGCGGCCTCGAGGAAGGTGACCGCGCCGGCGAACTGCGTCGTCAGGTCGTCGTCGATGGCCTCCTGCTCCCACTGGAGCATGTCCAGCGTGGTCGTACACGCGACCGAGGTGACCGCCTCCCCGCCGTCGGCGATCAGCTGGTCGAGCATGTCGTAGGGGTTCGGCATCCCCTCGTCGAGCAGCGGCTGGACCGACGAGAGGTCTTTCTCGCCCTCCAGCAGGTGCGTCAGTCCGTCGAAGGTGAAGTAAAGGAACACGTCGGTGTCCATCGTCAGCGCGACGTGGCCGAGGTTGGTCGCCATCGCGAGGCTCTTCGGGTCGTCGCTGGAGACGATGATGCCGATCTCGTCCATGCTCATTCTTCCTTGCGGACGTAGTGCGTGTACACGTCGTCGCCCTCCTCCTGTTCAAGGAGCGTGACGCCGTCGGTGCCCGTCGCCCACCCGTCGATGTCGCTCACGCTTCCGGGATCGGTCGCGACGACCTCCAGCACCTCACCGGGGGCGAGGTCGTCGATCGCGCCCTTCGTCTTCACGATAGGCATCGGGCAGCTCAGTCCTTTCACGTCCAGCGTCTCCGCGATATCGAGTTCGGTGCTCATGGGTTAGTAGTTTGTGCGCAAAAGACAATACTACGCACAGGTGTTTTAATCTTGCGTATCTGTTTCAATACAGTCCCGTCCGAGGGAATCCGACGCCGGGGGGATCGGCCCAGTAGCCGATAGCGGCACTTACGGTGGTCGAGACCGAAGAGAGGGCCATGTCGACGACCGTTCGCGTCCGCTGTACCGACTGTGCGTACGACGAAGCGTTCGACTCGCTCCGGCGGGCGCGGACCGCGCTCGACGACCACGAGCGCGCGACGGGGCACGCCGTCGACTGGCAGATTGGCGGACTCACGGCAGGCGTCGAGCGAGCGGGCGACGACGCCGGCGTCTGTGGCCGGGACGAGTGTGCGAACGCGGACTCACCGCTCCTCGATCACGGACCGTCGGCGGCGGCCGACCCGGACGCCTGAGGCGGGTTGCTCCCCGGCAGCGACCGGCCCCGAACCGGAGTGTGCCGTCACCGACCGACCGCTGTGCCGTCTTCGAAGGCTCTTGTATTGTACAACAAAAACAATATTACTCATCAGCACGAACAGTCGCGTATGAGGATCGTATTCGCGACAGACCTCTCGGACGCGAACGAGGCGGCGATCGAGTCTCGGACCTGTCTGGAGTGTCTCGACAATATCGGTGTCAGCGAGGTTCACCTGTTGACGGTCGTCCCGGACAACGTCTCCAGCGGGCTGCCGGGGATGGACGCCGCCAGCGACGCCCGAGAGGCGCTCGCGCCGCAGCGGAGCGTGTTCGAGCGCGCGGGGTTCGACGTGGAGACGCACGTCGCCCGCGGGACGCCGCATCGACGGATCAACGGCTTGGCCGAGCGGCTCGACGCGGACATGATCGTCGTCGGGTCGCGCGGACAGGCGCCGCTCCAGAATCGGCTCATCGGCGGCACCGTGCGCAACGTCGCGCGGACGGCCGTCAGGCCGCTGCTCGTCGAGCGGATCGAGGAGACGCCGGACGGACACGCGGTCAAGAAGGAACACCTGTTCCAGGACGTGCTGTACGCCACCGACTTCTCCGAGAACGCGGCGCGCGCCTACGACTACTTCCCGGCGCTGACGGGCGCGACCGAGCGGGCGTACCTGCTCCACGTGGGCGGCGGAGACGCGGAGTCGACGGCGACCGCCGAGGAGCGGCTGGACGAGCTTGCGAGTGACCTCGGCGACCGGACCGGGTTCCACGTCGAGACCAACGTCAGGTCCGGCAACCCCGTCGACGAGATCACGGCCGAAGAGGAGCGCGTGGGCGCGACGACGACGCTCATCGGCGCGCGCGGGACGAGCCGACTCCGGCGGCTCCTCCTCGGGAGCACCGCGGAGTCGATCGTCGCGCGCGGGACGAACAACGTCCTGCTCGTCCCGCCCGAGGCGGCGGCGCCGCGCTGACGCCGGCCGGGCTTTTTGTTACCGGGGCGCCCAGGTGGACGTAATGACGCGAGAGACAGTCTCACACCGCGACGGCCACGTCTACGAGTTCGGTCCGGAGATGGACCCCGTCTACGAGGCCGCCGACGGCGAGTCGCTGACGGTCGAGACGATCGACAGTCTGAACGGCGAGATTCAGCGCGACGACGACCTCCTCGACGCGATCCCGGAAGAGGTCAACGCCGCGACGGGACCGATCGCGGTAGCCGGCGCGAGCCCCGGCGACGTCCTCGCGGTGGAGATCGAGGCCGTGCGCGTCGCCGAAGACCGCGGCCGTGTGCTCACCGCACCCGGGTTCGGACTGCTTCAGGACGACCCCGAGATCGACCACCCCGCGACGCGGATCACCGAGGTCGACACCGACGAGTCGGAGGCCGGGGCGGTCGAGTTCGAGGGGATCGACGTACCGATCGAACCCGTGATCGGAACGATCGGGGTCGCCACCGGCGGCGGGACGGTCTCGACGCTCACGCCCGACGACCACGGCGGTAACCTCGACACGACCGACGTGACCGGGGGGACGACCGTCTACTTCCCGGTGTTTCAGGAGGGCGCCATGTTGGCGCTGGGCGACGCGAAAGCGGCGATGGCGGACGGGGAGATGTGCGGGACCGGCGCGGAGATCGCGGTCGAGGTCGACGCGACGCTCTCCGTGGTCGAGGATCCGGCCGTGCCGCTCGACCGTCCGCTCCTCGACACCGGCGACGCGGTGAAGACGCTCGCGAGCGCCGAGACGCTGGAGGGGGCGGTCGAGCTGGCGAACGCCGACATGCTCGACCTGCTGGCGCACCACCACGGCTTCTCGCGCACCGAGGCGTATCTCTTCTCCAGCCTCGTCGGGGGCTTGGAGATCAGTCAGGTGGTCGACCCGCAGGTGACGGCACGGAACGCGGTGCCGAGCGAGTACCTCTCGGTCCCGTTCTGACCGGGCTACCGAGCGGAGAGTTACCTCGAGAGCCGGCCGCGGGGTTCGCCGACCGCAGCGCTCCGGTCTCAGCGCTCCGGCCCCGGCACTCCGGCCTCAGCGCTCCGATCGCTCGGCGAACCGACGCGCGGCGTCGCTCAGGCCGGCGTCGGTCGGCGCCGAAGGCTCCTCGTCCCCGTCGGCCGCGTCGGTGTCCGTGTTCTCCTCGGCCTCGTCGTCTCCGGCGGGCGCCCGGTCACCGACCTCGGCCGGAGCGGCGTCCGGCGGGTAGTCCAGTTCGGCGGACGGGACGAAGACGCGCTCGACGGCGCGAACGATCTCGTCGACCTGCGCCTCGTCGAGGCGGTCGGCGTACGCCTCCCGGACGAGGTCCGGGACCGCGTAGGCGTAGCTGCCCCGACCGGCGTGGCGGATGAGTCCCGCCCGCCGGATCGGGCGGTGACGGCTGTACGCGTGGCCGGAGTCGCCGTCGCCCCCGGCGTCGATGTGGGCCGCGACGGGGTCGCTCGCGCCCTCGCGTCGATAGTGGCGGAGCATCCCGCGCGAGAGCTCCGGGAGGGACTCGATCCGCGAGCGGAGCTCATCGATGACCGCTTCGCGGGTACCGAGCTCGATCGCCTCGTCGAACCGGAGCGCGCTCTCGGCCACGTCGTCGCGGGTGACCGGGTCGACGTCGTCCGGGGGGTTCGGTTCGTCCGCAGAATCGGCGGCCGTCGCGTCGACATCCGCGGCGTCACCGGTCGCGGCGTCACCGGTCGCGGCGTCGGCGTCGACCTCGGCGCCGCCGTCGGCGGCCGATGGGCCCGGTCCGGGCGCGGCGTCGGTCTCCGCTTCCGCGTCCGCGTCGCTCTCCTCGGTCGCGGCGACCGCCTCGTCGTACGACTTGAGGACGGACTGGCCCTCGTCGCCGTCGTCCGTCCCTCCGAGTCGCTCGTCGCCGGCCGGAGGTCGACCGCCGCCCCGGTACGGGGCCTCCGCCTTACCGAGGAGCGCCTGCGCGAACTGGTCGGCCATGTCGCTCAGGTCGCGGGCCTCCTCCAGCTCGCGTTCGAGGTCGGCGATCCGCCGGTCCTTCTTTTGTAACTCCTGCTTGAGGTCGGCGATCTCGGACTCGCGGCGCTCCTTCTCGTCGGAGATCGACTGGAGCTCGCCGACGAGGTCGCTGGAGACGGACTTCAGTTCGGGGCGCTCGAAGTCGTCGAGCCCGGGGGTCGCGCCCGCGTCGAACGTCTCCTTGCGGTGGAACTGGATCCGGCGGATCGACTCGTCCCAGTCGGTCATCAGGAACGCCTCGCCGTCGCCGAGGTCCTCGACCGCGCTGGCGTACTTCGAGCCGAGGATGCGCCCGACCACCTTCGTGTCGTTGTCCCAGGTGAGCCGGTGCCAGCAGAGCCAGTCGCACTGGGTGATGAAGTCCTTCTTGACGTCGGCCGGGCGCTGGCTGATGCCGACGATGCCGAGCCCGTGCTTCCGGCCGCGCTTCCCCACCTTGATCAGCATCTTCCCCGTCTCGTCCATGCCGCCGCCCTCGGGGATGTACTCGTGGCACTCCTCGATGACGAGCAGGAAGGGCTTCTTCATGCGCTTCTCCTTCGCGAACAGCTGCTTGACGACCTCCAAGAGGAGCTCGTTGGCGGTGTCCTCTTCGAGGTAGCCGGAGACGTCCAAGATGATCGGGACGTTCTGCTCTAAGGCGAGGGTCGCGAGCTTCTCGGCGTGCTCGGGGGAGACGACGATGTCGCACTCGTCGTCGGCGCCGGCGTGAAGAATTTCATATTCTTCCTTTAAACCGTAATATTCACCGTCTGTGTCCACGATCATGACAGGAAATCCGTTAGATAGCAGATTTTCTATCACGACACTTGCGGTGTTGCTCTTCCCGGACCCGCTCTTCCCCGTGATGAAGGACCGGCCGGTGAGCACGTCGACGACCGGGAGTTCGACCGGCGAGCCGGGTTCCGCCGTCGCGTCGCCGCCGATCCCCTCGCTGACGTCCGCGACGTGGATCGCCTCCTCCTCGCTCATACCCGTGAGAGGTGGCGCCCGCCTCATAAACTATCGGCTCGCTCGCCGTCCGGTCGTGCCGAGCGCGGGCCGGCCCGGCCGCCGCGCTTCCCAAAACGTATGCCGCCGCCGGGAGTTCGACCGCGCATGGACACAGAGAACACCCTCCTCAACGCGGTCGTCGGCGCTATCGCGTCGACGGTGCTCTCGTTTACCGGCATCTCACCGCTCCTCGGCGGCGCGGTAGCCGGGTACTTAAATGGAGACGACGGCCTCCGGGTCGGCGCGCTCTCCGGCGCGATCGCCGCGATCCCGATCGTCGGACTGCTGTTGCTCGTGCTGGTTTTCCTCCCGTTCTTGGGGTTCTTCGGGTTCCCGCTCGAAGTCGGCCTCGCGGCCGGCGGAGTCGTCTTCGTCGCCGCCCTCATCGTGTTGGGCGGCGTCGCCTACTCCGTGGTTCTGAGCGCGCTCGGCGGACTGCTGGGCGTGTACGTGAAGAACGAGCTGTAAGGCGGTCGCTGTTAGTTATAGAAATCGATTGCGGATTGGCGGCGAACGCCTCCAAAGCCCCAGTCGCTCGGTTATAAACAGCTACCCGTGAATTGGCGGCGAACGCCTCCAAAGCCCCAGTCGCGAGGACTCGCGCGGCTCGCTGTGCTCCTCACTCGGTCGCTCACTCCGTTCGCTCCCTCATTGCGGTGCTTACGTCGCCGTGCTTCGTCCTCGCGACTGCCCCTTTGAGTCCCGCCCAGCACAGCACCTCACGCCTCCCCAGCCTCGTCGCTGGCACCCTCCGCTTCGCTCCGGGAGCCAGCGACTCCCTCGCGCGTGCTGCTCGGCCGCAAGGCGGCCTCGCAGGCACGCGCCACCGCACCGTTCGTTTATAAAACAGCTCGTGAGAGTTGCCCTGCGGCCTCAATAGAGACGCCTCAGTGCTCGCCGCCGGTGCCGCGCCGGTCGGAGTCGAGGTCGATGTCGAGGTCGTCGAGGAGTTCCTCGGCCTCCGCGCGCTTCTCCTGGTGGTCCTCGAGGAACTCGCGCATGAGCTCCGCGGCCTGCTCCTTACAGCCGCCGCAGAGGCGCTCGCCGTTGACGCACTCGGAGTACACCTCCTTGGTGAGTTCGTCGTCGTCGCCCGCGAGCAGGTAGGCGTACAGCTCGTAGACCGGGCACTCGTCGGCCTCGCCGCCCAGCTCGCGCTGCTCCTCGGCGGTGTCGCGGCCCCCGGTCGTCGCCGCCTTCACCTTGTCGTAGCCGTCCTCAGGATCGTCGAGCAGCGAGATGTGGCTCGCCGGGATCGACGAAGACATCTTGCCGCCGGTGAGCCCGGTCATGAACCGGTGGTAGATCGAGGAGGGCTGCCGGAAGCCGAACCCGTCGTGGTCGATCTCGACCTCGCGCGCGATGGACTCGGCCTCGTCGCGGGTCAAGTCGAACGCGTCGACGTGGCCCTCGAACACGCGTTTTTCCCCTTCCACGGCCTCGATCAGCGCCTCGAACGCCTCGTCGGTGGCGTTGCGGTCGAAGAACCGCACGCGGGGGCGGAGCGGCTCCTTCCCGCCGGCCTCGAGCTTGTCGAGGGCGCTCGCCTTCGCGGCCGCGAGGTCGACGCTCTCGCGGTCGCTCTCCGGCGGCTCGTAGTCGGCGAGCCACTCGGCGGCGTCCTCGCAGCGCACGTCGGTCTCGGCGGCGGCGTCCGCGTCTCCGGCGGCGTCGTTCTCTTGGTCGCGGGCCGCGAGCGCGTCGTAGGCGGCCCGCACGAGCCGGCGCTCGTCGTCGTCGAGCTCGAAGGAGGCGAACGCCTCTGTCACCTTGAAGTAGCGCACGCGGGTCGCGAGGTCGCGGGTGAGCCGGACGTGCGGGTCCTGATCGGGACCGACCGGGATCACCGTGGGCTTCGGCTCGTCGACGAGCTGCGGGTAGAGGATGTCCGCGGTCTGGGTGATCACGCTCTGCATGTGCGAGACGTTCGTCTCCCCGTCGAAGCCGTAGATCGCCTCGAACTCCGAGAAGTTCGCCTTCGAGCCGAGCTCGAAGCCGAGGTCCTGGACCTCGCGGTTGTCGGACTGGCGGTAGATCTCGCCGTCCTCGGCGTCGAAGCCGAGCGCGAGGAGGCTCAGGAGGTAGTTCCGCGCGTGCTCGTCGATCTCGTCCCACGACATCCCGCGCGCGGAATGCGCTTCGAGGTCGGCGATGAGCCCGAACGCGTCGCCGCCCATCTCTTGGTGCCAGATGATCTCGTCGAACACGAGCTTGTGACCGATGTGCGGGTCCCCCGTGGGCATGAACCCGGAGAGCGCCGCGAACGGCTCGTCGTTCGCCATCGCCTCCGCGACCGCGTCGTACTCACGGTGCCCGAAGATGACGCCGCGGCGCATCAGGTAGTGCGGGTCCGGCACGTCGTCGTCGACCTCGTCGAACGCCTCGATGCCGAACTCCGCGAAGAGGTCCGCGTAGTCCCCGACCGACGCCGACCCCCACGGGTCGAGCGCGACGTCCTCGGTCGGCTCGTCCGCGTCGGTCCCGCCGTCGGTCCGGGGGGGCGTCAACGGCCCGCGGTCGGCGTCGGGCTCGCGCCCGTCACCGCCCGGCGTCGTCCCTTCGGGGGTGTCCTCGTCCATACCACCTCTCCCGTCGGTCGACGCAAAAACCGTTCGCTTGCGCGGGAGCGCTTGGCACGGCCCGCCTGTCCGGAACGCCGGTCCGCCCCCCGGTTCAGAACGCTGGTCTACTCCGGTCGGCCGAGTCACTCGACCTGCGCAACGAGTCGCGTCGCGGTCGCCTTCCACCGGAGCGACACCGGGTCACCGGGCGCGAGGCCGAGCCGGTCGATGCTCTCGGCGGTGATCAGCGCCGCGACCTCGACGGCGGCGTCGTCTGTCCCTCCCCGGTCGACCGGTTCGACGACGATCCGAACCGTCGACACCGTCTCGCCCGAGTCGATGCGCGAGACGCGGCCGGCCAGGCGGTTCCGGGCGCTCGTCGCGTCCGGGTCGACCGCGTTGGCCGCGTCGTTGACGGTGACCGCGTCCGCGCCGATCCGGACTTGAACCGCGTCGCCGACGGCGACCGCGCCGCCGTCGGCCCTGTCGTCTGCGTCTCTGCCGTCGGCCCCGTCGTCTGCGTCTCTGCCGTCGGCCCTGTCGTCTGCGCCTTCGTCGTCCACGGTGCCGCCGTGGAGTCCGGAGAGCTCTCCGACCGGCGTGTCGACGACGGCGAGTTCGCCGTCGACGGCGGCCACGGTCCCGTCGAGGACCGTCTCGGGCACCGACGCGGTCGCCGCGAGGACGGCCTGAAGGCGGTCGTAGCGGTCGAGGAGGTCCCGAGCCGACGCGGCGAGCCGGCTCCCGCCGCCGCCCTCGCCGCCCCGACGGCGCTCGACGAGCGTGCCGTAAGCGTCCTCCAGCGTCTCGATCCGGGTGAGAGCGCGGGCGCGGGAGCGGCCGAGCTCCGAGGCCGCGCCCGCGACCGATCCCGCCGCGTCGACCGCGCGCAACAGGGCCGCGTCGCGGCCGTCGAACTCGACGCCGTCCTCGATCAGCGCGGCTCGTCCGCGCCCCGCGGCCGGGGCGGGACCGGAGTCGGTCGGCTCTCCCATGCTCGGGGGATGCGTCCGGGACGTGTTGGGGGTTTCGACGCGCCCTCGGGCCGCTCCGGGCCGACGTTCCCCACCGTGACGCAACTTATATGTCGTGTCGCCCCGCCGTTGTATCTATGCCGATACAACGACGGAAGTTCGTGGCCGCGGTCGGCGCCGGAGCGATCGTGGGTACGGCCGGCTGTTCGTCGACGAACGACGGCGGCAGCGGCGACGGGACCGGGGGCAACGGCACCGACGGCGGAAACAGCGCTGAGAGCGTCGGCGTCGCCGGCGAGACGCTGACGCTCACGACGACGACGAGCACCTACGACACGGGGCTCCTCGACGCGATCCACCCGGACTTCGAGGAGATGTACGGCGTCACGGTCGACGCCGTCGCGCAGGGGACGGGCGCCGCGCTGGAGACCGCGCGCAACGGCGACTCGGACATCGTGATGGTCCACGCCCGCGGCCTCGAAGACGAATTCATGCGCAACGGGTACGGGATCAACCGCCGCGACCTGATGTTCAACGACTTCGTGATCGTCGGCCCCGAGAGCGACCCGGCGGGAATCGGGGGGACGGGCTCAGCGACCGAGGCGCTGACGACCATCGCGGAGGCGGAGGCGACGTTCGTCTCTCGCGGCGACAACTCCGGGACCCACACGAAGGAGCTGAACCTCTGGGACGCGGCGGGCACGGATCCCGGCGGAGACTGGTATCAGGAGACCGGCACCGGGATGGGCGAGGCGCTGAACATCGCAAACCAGCAGGGCGCGTACACGCTCTCGGACCGCGGAACCTACATCTCGCAGCGCTCGGAGATCGACCTGACGATCCTCGTTCAGGGGCCGATCGAGGGCGGGCCGGAGATCCTCGCGAACCCGTACGGCGTCATGGCGGTCAACCCCGGCGTCCACGAGAACGCCAACTACGACCTCGCGATGGCGTACATCGGCTGGATCACCAGTCCCGGCGTCCAGGAGGCCATCGCAGAGTACCAGGTGAACGGCGAACAGCTGTTCTTCCCCGAGGCCGTCTCGGAGGACCCTGACTTCCAACAGTACGTTCCGGAAGGCTGGAGTAGCGACGACTCGGACGCGTAAGCGTGCCGCTCGAACCGGTCGCACAGCTGGCCCCCGCCCTCCTCGACTCGGGCGCGGGCCCCGCGGCGTCCCTGCTCGGCGCCTCGTTCAGGGAGGGGTACGTCGGGAGCATCATCGCGGTCTCGCTGTACGTGAGCCTCACCGCCGTGGCGCTGAGCACGCTCGTCAGCGTGCCGGCGGCCGTCGCGATCGGCCTCGCGGAGTTCCCGGGGAAGGGGTTCGTGAAGTCGGTCGTCAACACCGGGATGGGGTTCCCGAGCGTGGTGGTCGGGCTGGTAGTGCTGTTCGCGGTCTCCAACCAGGGGCCGCTGGGGTCGCTAGAGCTCATCTTCACCCGCGAGGCGATGATCATGTCGCAGTTCGTCCTCGCGACGCCACCGATCACGGCGATCAGCCTCGCGGCCGTGAGCGGCGTCGACGACGGCGTCCGGGACGCTGCTCGCGTCCTCGGCGGGACGCGGATCGACGTGGCGCTGGTCGTGATCAAGGAGGCCAAGTACGGGATCGCGACCGCGGTGCTGGCCGGGTTCGGTCGCGCGGTGAGCGAGGTCGGCTCCGTGCTGATCGTCGGCGGGAACATCACGAGCGCCGACGGCATCTCGAAGACGCGCACGCTCACCACCGCGATCCAGCTCGAAGCGCGGCAGGGGCGGTACGAGACCGCCATGGTGCTCGGCGCGGTGCTGGTCGCGCTCGTGTTGACCGTCAACGCGATCGTGGTCCGCTTCGGCGATCGGGGGGTGGCCTGATGCGGCGGGAGGTGTCCGGCTGATGCTCCGCGCGACGGGCGTGTCGCGGTCGTACGGCGACGAGAGAGTGTTCCGCGACCTCACGATCGACGTCGACGCGGGCGAGGTCGTCGCCGTCATCGGTCCCTCCGGCGTCGGCAAGACCACGCTGCTGCGGACGCTCGCGCTGTCGCTGGAGCCGGACGAGGGGACGGTGACGCTCGACGGGACCGACGCGTGGGCCGTCGACGAGTCGGCGCGGCTCGCGCTGCGCCGCCGCGTCGGGATGGTGTTCCAAGAGGCGAGCCTCTTCGGGGGATCGGTCGCCCGAAACGTCGAGTACGGGCTCCGGGTCCGCCGCTCGTGGAGCGAGCGGATCGCCTCGCTCTTCCGGCTGTCCGGCGCCGCCGACGCGGTCCACGAGTCGCTGGAGGTCGTCGGACTCGCAGACAAGACGGACCAGCCCGCCGACTCGCTCTCCGGCGGCGAGGCCCAGCGGGTGTCGTTCGCCCGCGCGCTGGCGTACGACCCCGACGCCCTCTTGCTCGACGAACCAACCTCCGACCTCGACCCACGGAACACGGCCGTCATCGAGGAGGCGATCGGTGAGGCGAAAGCGCGGGGGATCGGCGTGGTCGTGGCGACCCACGACATGCATCAGGCCGAGCGGGTCGCGGACCGCGTCGCGGTGCTGCTCGACGACGGGATCACGGAGATCGGTCCGACCGAGGAGATCTTCGACGACCCCGCCGACGAGCGCACCCGGAAGTTCATCTCGGGCGAACTGGTGTACTAATTTGCGTCGAGGGGAGGCGGGAGATCGGTCGAATACAGCGATCCGGTCGGGTGATCGACGACGCTGCGGTGAATACCTCCAAAGCCCCAGTCGCGAGGAGACGGTACGCCCGTTGTGCTCCTCGCTCCGCTCGCTGTGGTGCTTACATCGCCTCCCGCCTTCTCGCGACTGCCCCGTTGAGTCCCACCCCGCACAGCGACCGCACCTCACGGCTCCCCAGCCTCGTCGCTGGCACCCGTCGCTTCGCTCCGGGAGCCAGCAACTCCGGCGAGAATCGAAGATTCTCCGGCAGCCGGCGTTTCGCGCCGGCGACCTCGCGCGGGCGATTCGCGCCATACGGGCGCTCATCGGCACGCGCCGCCACGCCGTTTGTTTATGAGTGATCGACACCGCCGAGTTAGACGCCGAAGTCAAGTTCGACCGCCTCGCCCGCCTCGGCGTCTCCCGGATCGACGACCGCGTCGTCGGCCGCGAAGCCCGCGTGGAGGTGGTCGTAGGTGCGGTCTATCGCCTCCACGATCACCTTCGTGGCGCCGGTGACGGGCATGAAGTTCGTGTCGCCGCTCCAGCGCGGGACGACGTGGGTGTGGAGGTGGTCGATCGACCCCCCCGCGGCGTCGCCGCCGAGGTTCTGGCCCGTGTTGACGCCGTCGGGGTTCACGTCGCGGCGCAGCGCGGCGAGCGTCGCCGCCTTCAGCTTCGCGTGATCGAGGAGTGTCGCGTCGTCGAGGCCGGTCGGATCCTCGACGTGTGCGTCCGGGATCACCATCGCGTGACCGGGGTTGTACGGCGCGTTGTTCAGGAGGACGTAGTTGCGCTCGCTGCGGGCGACGACGCGCGCCTCGCGGGCGTCCTCGCGCTCGGGCAGGACGCAGAACGGGCAGCCGTCGATCGGGTCGGCGTCGCGCTCGACCCATTCGATCCGCCACGGCGCGAAGATCCGGTCCATCAGTCGTCGAAGCCGTGGATGCCCGCGGTCGTCACCTCGACGCCGTCCTCGGTGACGAGCAGCGTGTGCTCCGCCTGACTCACGAGGGCGTCGTCGTCCTCCTTCAAGACGGGGTACCCCTTGATCGCGTTCGCCTGCTTCAGGCGACGAAGCGCCATCCCCGCCCGGTCCGTCTTCAGCCAGCGGGCCGCGAACGGGAGGTCGTCGAACGCCTCGATCTCTTCGAGCGCCTGCCGCGCCCGCCGGTCGCGCACGCTCGCGGAGCCCTGCTGCTCGAAGATCTGTTCGTCGGTCCCCTCGCCGACCTTTCCGCGGCCGTCGGTGGCGAACGGCTCGATGGCGACCGCCTGCCCCGGCTCCAGCTCGACCGACCGGTCGACGCCGCGGTTCGGTACCGTGGGCCCGGTGTGGGCGTCGTAGCGCTGGACGCCGTGCCCGGAGAGGTTGAGGACGGGCGTGTAGCCGTAGCCGCGGATCACGTCTTCGATCGCCTGCCCGACGACGCCGACCTCGACGCCCGGCCCGGCCTCGTCGAGCGCGGCCTCCAGCGCCATCTCGGCGGCCTCGACGAGTTCGGGCGTCCCGCTGTGGTCGACCGTCACCGCGGCGTCGGCGATGTAGCCGTCGACGTGGACGCCGACGTCGAGACACACCATCTCCTCGCCGAACTCGGTCTCGTCGTCCCGACCCGGCGTCGCGTGCGACGCCTCGGGGTCGACGCTGATGTTGACCGGGAACGCGAGGCCCGCCCCCTGCTCGCGGACGAAGTCCTCCGTCCACTCGGCGACTTCGAGGTGGGTCCGGCCCGGCTCGACCATCTCGCGGGCCTCGTTCATCGCCTCGACCAGCACCGCGCCGGCCTCGCGGTAGCTTTCGACCACGTCCTCGTCCAGAGGTCCGTGACTCATGGCTCCGGCTTCGGCGAGGGCGCGCAAAGAGGTTGCGGAGGGCGGTCGACTACGCCCCGTTCGTGACCTCGACGTACCACGCGTCGCCGGTCGGGGTCGTCTATCTCGCGAGCGTCCAAGGGCTCGTCCGCGTCGCCGAACGGGTCGCGACTGATGAGTCTGTCGTCGGGTCCCGCGGGAGTGTCTCCTGTCCCCAAGACGTTCGCGCGCCGGTCGTCGGTCGACGCTCCGCGCGAACATGTTCGCTCGAAGACGTAGGGGAACTGAGGGCGTCGGATCGGACATGTCGAGTACACCCTCAGGCCACGATCACGACGCGGACCCGGTGACCGACCACGTCCACGAGAATTCGTGGTCCGCGAACCTCGAAGGCCCCGAACACGCGGACGACCGGGATCTGCTCGTCCGACAGGCGATCGAAGCGGTCGAGCACACGGCCGCGGGCAACCACGTCAACCTCGTCACCCACGGCGACCACGGCCACCCGGAGACGTACCTCGTCGACGCGCTCGAATCGGAGCTCGGCAGCGACCTCGACTGGGAGTACATCGAGCGGTGCGGCTGCGGGGGTCACGTCGTCCGCGTCCGCGTCTGAGCCGACACCGGAAGGTCGGCGGATCTACTCGCACTCTTCGGCCGCTCGCGGGAGCCACATCCGGACTACCGTGCCGGTCGGCTCACGGGTGTCGATCTCGAGGTCGCCGCCGGACTCCGTGACGATCCAGTGGACGAGCCAGAGGCCGAGCCCGCTCGCGTGTTCGAGCGCCGTCTCCCGCGCCTCCGAGAACACCGTCCGCTCGACCGGCGGGATGCCGGGGCCGTCGTCGGCCACGTCGAGCCGGAACCGGTCGCCGTCGGCGACGACCGTCGCCTCGACGTGCGGATCATCGTCGTCGTTGTGGACGACAGCGTTCTCCAGCACGTTCCGGACCGCGGACTCCAGCAGTTCGTCCGCGGCGACGACGGCGGAGTCGGGCACCGTCACCGTCACCGTCGCCCGCGGGAACGACGAGCCCAGCGACTCGCAGAGGCGGTCGACGAGTTCGGCGAGGTCGATCTCGGTCTTGTCGGCGTCGCTGTGCAGCGCGACATCGATCTCGCGCGCCTGATCGCTGAGGTGCGTCAGCGTCTGTACCTTCCGGTCGATGACGTCGAGGTACGGGTCGCCCTCCTCGTCGACGTGGTCGCGGAGCAGGTCGGCGTACCCGCCGATGACGTTGGTGTCGTTCTTCAGGTCGTGGCGCAGCACGCGGTTCAGAACCTGGAGCCGCTGTTCGTACCGCCGGGCCTCCGTCACGTCGGTTGCGGTGATGACGACCTCGCGCGCGTCCTCGAACAGCCGCTCGATCACCGTCTCGAACCGGCGCCAACTGCCGTCGCCCCGGGCGATCCGGTGCGTGATCGACTGGGGTTCGGCGCCCTCGAAGGCGCGCTCGAACGCCTGCTGCGCCTCGCGTCGGTCCTCCGGGTGGACCAGGTCGATCACAGGACGCCCCTCGATCGCCGCGGGAGCGTGACCGAGCAGGCGCTCAATCGAGGGGCTCACGTACCTGATCAGGCCGTCCTCGCCGCAGACCGCGATCACGTTCGGCGACTTCTCGATGAGGGCGCGGTAGCGCCGCTGGAGCGTTTCCCGCTCGGTGACGTCGCGGAACAGCAGGACCGTCCCGCCGCGGGTCGTCCCCGGGCCGGTGATGTCGTGGACGTCAACCGTCAGGAACCGCGGCGCGGCGTCGTCGCCGCCGACGGTCACGCGGAACTCGTCGTCGGACGACGCTTCCCCCTCGTCGGACCCCGCCTCCGTCACCGCGTCGACGACCGGCGGGGCGTCGGCGAACGCCTCGTCGGCGCGGGCGCCGAGTTCGGCGTCGGGAAACAGCGCCTGAGCCGGGTCGTTGCGGTCGATCACCCGGCCGTCGGCGTCGCAGACGACCACGCCGTCGGAGAGGTTCGCGAACACCGCGTCGCGGGCGATCGGCGACACGTCGAGCAGCCGGTACCGGAACACGACCCACGCCAGCAGCGCCGAGGTCCCGCTGAAGGCGATCGGCGTGAAGTCGACCACGCCGTCCGCCGGACCGACGAGCCCGAAGATGCCGGCCGCGCCGAGCGCCGGCGGCGCGACGCCGGCGGCGAAGAGGAGGGCGGCCTGCCGGCGGAACACGCCGTCACGGGAGACCGCGGCGTAGCCGAGCACGCCGAAGGAGAACAGGTTGACCGCGTAGGTGTACCCGACGAATCCGAGCAGGGCGGGCGTCGGCGCGTAGCCGAGGAGGCGGTACCCGCCGGCGTCGACGAGCGAGGGGTCGGCGTAGAACAGCGGGTCGGCGCCGACCGTCAAGACGGCAACGGCGGTCGCGGCCGGGACGACCCAGAAGAGCGCGAACCGGCGGGGACCGAGCCACTCGGTCCGGTCGACGTACGAGAGGACGAAGGCGGGCCACGCGACCGCCAGCCCCGCGGTCCCGAGCCAGACGAGGCGGTTGAAAAGCAGCGTGGGACCGAGCGCGGTCGCCGACAGCTGCGCCGCGTACGCCAGCGACCAGACGCCGGCGCTGCCGGCGACGCCGACGAAACTCCACAGGAGCGCCCGGCCGCCGCGAGAATGGTTCGCGGCCGCGTACGCGGCGAATCCGAACGACGCGACGGCCGCGACGAGCAGCGGAACCGTGTACGGCGTCGGTTGCCACGCCATCGATACCGGTAGGATGCGAGTAGTCGGTAAAAAGGGACCGAATCCTCTAACCAGTTCGAGCGGCGTCGATCCGTATGCTCGAACCCGGCGACGACGCGCCCGCGATCACGCTCACCGACCACCGCGGCGAGACGGCCACCGTCGACCCGACCGCGGCCGGCCACACGGTGGTGTACTTCTACCCACGCGCCGACACTCCCGGCTGTACCGCCGAGGCGTGCGGCTTCCGCGACGAGTGGGACGCGTTCGAGGACGCCGACATCGCCGTCGTCGGGATCAGCGACGACCCGGTCGAGGACCTCGAACCCTTCGCCGAGGAGTACGACCTCCCCTTCACGCTCCTCTCGGACCCGGACGGCGCGGTGTCGAGCGCGTACGACTCCTACGGCGAGAAGTCGATGTTCGGGAACACCTTCGACGGCGTGTTCCGGAACACGTACGTCATCGACGACGAGGGAACCGTCGTCTTGGCGTACGAGGGGGTCTCCCCCGAGGACCACGCCGTCGAGATACTCGACGACATCCGCGCGCTCGACGGCTGATCGGGGCGGTCGACGCCGTCGAGGGCGACCGCTATCCCGACGGGCTGATCCCGGCGACCGCGTCGGCGATCTCGCGGCGCTTCAGCAGGCCGAAGCCGAGGACGATGACCGCGAAGCCGGCGACGGTGAACGCCGTTACCGGCTCGGCGAGCAGCAGGGCGCCCGCGACGGTGGCGACGACCGGCACGACGTACGAGACGAGGTTGATCTCGAAGGGGCCGAGCCGGTCGAGCAGCGTGAAGTAGATGGTGTACGCCACCGCCGACGAGCAGAGCCCGAGGAACGCCAGCGCGAGGAGCGCGCGCGGCGCCGCGGCGGGGAGGCGCTGGCTCTCGCCGATCCCGAGGCTCAGTGCGTGGATGGCCAGCGCGCCGAACCCCATCGCCCACCCGGTGAGCGCGACGCTGGAGAACGACGTCTCGACGGTCCGGAGCCCGACGCTGCCGACCGCGACGGCGACGACGCCGATCGCGATCAGCCCGACGCCGACCGCGACGCCCCCGCCGAGGCTCGCGGGGTCCGGCTGTGCGACGAGGCCGACGCCGAGGAACGCGAGGACGACCCCGACCGCGCCGCGCGCGTCGAGGTCCGCCCCGCCGATCCACAGGGCGGCGACCGCCGCGGTCGCGATGGGGACGAGGCTGTAGGTGATCGAGGCGATGCCGCTCGTGGTGTACTGCTGGCCGACGAACAGCAGCGCGTTGTTCGCGGCCACGGAGAGTCCGCCGCTGAACCCGATCGCGGCGAGGTCGCCGCGCGTCCGCGGAAACGGACCGTCCTGCGTGACGAACACGTACGACAGCAGCGCCAGCGCGGCCACGTCGAACCGGTAGGCGGCGTACAACACCGGCGGATAGTAGTCGAGGCCGACCTCGATGGCGACGAACGATCCGCCCCACAGCAGGGCGAGGGTGAAGAACAGGAGGGCGTCTCGGTACCGTGACACGGTCGACCGAACGCGGGCCGCGGGTAAAGCGGTGTCCGTCGCGGCCCGGACCGCCGGTGCCGGCTCGTCCGGCCGTGACGCCGTGTCTGGAAGTCCCGACCCGTCCGGCGGGTCCGTCGCGCCGCGGCCCGCTCAGTAGCCGCGGACGATGAGGTAGTCCGCGAGGTCTTCGAGCAGGCTCCGAGAGCCGCTCTCGGGGAGCACTCCGAGGTGGTCCTTCGACCGCGCGGTGAGGTCCTCGGCGGTCTCGCGGGCGTACTCGATCGAGCCGACCTCTTCGAGGGCCGCGACCGCGTCGTCGATGGCCGCCTCGGTCACCGCCGCGGGCGTGTCGGCGTCAACGAGCCCGTCGACGTCGACTCCCTGTTGTCGGGCGTGGAGCGTGATGAGCGTCTCCTTCCCCTCCACGAGGTCGGAGCCGCGCTGCTTCCCGAGCTCCTCCGAGGGGACGGTGAGGTCGAGCACGTCGTCTTGGATCTGGAACGCGCGTCCGGAGTCGATCCCGTACTGATACAGGGCGTCGACGACCGCCTCGTCGGCGCCGAGTAGGAGGGCGGGCGTCGCGGCCGAGGCGCCGTACAGCACCGCGGTCTTCAGCTCGACCATGTCCAAGTACTCGTCGGGGAGGATGTCGTCGCGGCTCTCGAAGGCGACGTCGAGGGCCTGCCCCTCGCAGATCTCGGTACAGGTCGACGCGAGCATCCGCATCGCTTCGAGCCCGTGTTGCGGGTCCGCGCCCGTCTCGGTCATGAACTCGAACGCCTTCGAGTAGAGGGTGTCGCCCGCGAGGATCGCCGTCGAGACGTCGTACGCCTCGTGGACTGCCGGGACGCCCCGCCGGAGGTCGTCCTCGTCCATGATGTCGTCGTGGATCAGCGTGAACGACTGGATCACCTCGATGGCGACCGCGGCCCGCATCACGTCGACCTCGTCGCCGTCGAGCGACGGGAACGCGCGGAAGTCGGCGCCCATCGGCTCGGTGCCGGTGACCGCCTCAGCGGCCAGGGTCGTCACCGTCGGGCGGAGCCGCTTGCCGCCGGCCTCGAGGATGTATCGGGTGGCCTCGTACAGTCGCTCAGGCTCCTGGACCGGCAGCTCCTCGTCGATAGCGGCGTTGACGAGCTCACGCCGCTCGCGGATGGCGTCGAGCACCCGCGCCTCCTTCGTCTCGCTCGTCATTCGACGAGCTGGATCGTGGACCCGTTCTGCGTGACGTGGACGTCGCGTCCGAGCTTGTACCCCTGCGTCTTCGCGAGGTCGACGTACGGCGAGCGACCCTTGAGCGTCTGGTGGCCGGGGATGAGATGCTGCGGCTGGAGCGCCTGTAGCATCTCGTAGTGGCCCTCCTCGCGGAGGTGGCCGGAGACGTGGATGTCGTCGTAGAGGCGGGCGCCCTGCATCCGGAGCAGCTGTTCGGACTGGTAGCGCTGCCCCTCGTTGGTGGGTTCCGGGATGACGCTCGCGCTGAAGACGACCTTGTCGCCGTCGTCGATCTCGTAGGGGGTCTCGCCGCGGCCCATGCGAGTGAGCATCGCGCGCGGCTCGCCCTGGTGGCCCGTCACGATGGGGAGGAAATTGCCCTTCCCCTCCTTCATGATCCGCTTGAACGCGCGGTCGACCGACTTCCGGTGACCGTACATGCCGACGTCGCCCTGGAAGTCGACGAAGTCGAGCCGCTCGGCCGTACCGGAGTACTTCTCCATCGAGCGCCCGAGCAGGACCGGCTGGCGGCCGATCTCGCGGGCGTACTCGACGAGGGTCTTCACGCGGGCGATGTGCGAGGAGAACGTGGTGGCGATGATGCCGCCCGTGTAGTCCTCCATCGATTTCAGCGTGTCCTCGACGTGTTTCTTCGCGTACGACTCGGAGGGGGTCCGGCCCTTGCTCCCGGCGTTCGTACAGTCCTCGATGTACGCGAGGACGCCCTCGTCCTGCCGGCCGATCTCGCGGAACCGGTCCATGTCGACCGGGTCGCCGATGACGGGGTCGTGGTCCAGGCGCTTGTCGAGGCCGTAGACCACCGCGCCCTCGGGCGTGTGGAGGACCGGGTTGATCGCGTCGATGATCGAGTGGGTGACGTTGACGAACTCTAGTTCGACCTGCTCGGAGTCGCCGATCGCCATCGACGCGCCGGGCTTCATCTTCACGAGGTCGTTGTCCACCTGGAACTTGCCCTCGTCTTCGATCTGCTGGCGCACCAGTTCGATCGTGTACGGCGCGGAGACGATCGGCGCGTCGTAGCGGTGGGCGAGCTTCGGGATCCCCGCGATGTGGTCGAGGTGCCCGTGGGTGGGGACGATCGCCTTGACGTCGCCTTCGAGTTCGCTCATCACCCGATCGTCCGGGATAGCGCCCATGTCGATCAGGTCGAGGCTGTGCATGCTCTCGGTCTCCACGTTGTCGTGGATGAGGACCTTACTGAGATTCAGGCCCATGTCGAAGATGACGATGTCCTCGCCCGCCCGGACCGCCGTCATCTGTCGACCGACCTCTTCGTAACCGCCGAGTGTCGCAATTTCGATTTCCATGGTGTTGTCGTGTTTGACGCCGTGGTCGGCGCCGGTCACTGAAACCCCGCAAGGAGCCGTCGGCGCTACGTCCTACCGCGCGTCGTTGAAGGCCCCGCTACGGCCGAGTCACCGCGACTCACCGTGTCCCGCGGGAGTGTGGTACATCGGCGTACTCCCGCGCACGTTAAAAACTCCCGGGTTCGGCCCCGCGGCGGGGATTCGCGCCCGAACTGGCCCCACAAAGGGTTTCACGCTCTCGATCGAACCCCCGGCGATGGCAGACGTACCCCGCCGCCGAGCCCTCCTCGCGGCCGCGTCAGGGATCGCCGCGCTGGCCGGCTGCGCCGGTAGCGACTCCGCGTCGAACAGCTACCCCGTCCGGGGCGATCAACCGATAGACGGGTACGAACTCGAACGAGCGCGCGACGAGAGCGGCGAGCCGATCCTCACCGGCGGTGAAGAGACGCCGTCGAACGAGACCGACGAGCGCGGGCGACGGCGGCCTCGCGCCCGGCGCGTATTGGTCTCTGGCGACGGCCTCGACGCACTCGACTTCGCCGAGACCGCGGCCGCCGACCGCCTGCGGTCGTTCCTCGACGGGACGGACTTCGAGTCGGCGTCGGCCTACCTTCTCTCGATGCCGGTGACGGCCTGTCGCGATGTCCGGCTCCGGTCTGTCGCCGTCGAGCCGTCGGAGCTCGCCGACGGCGACCTCCACCCCCGAGCCGACTTCTGCCGGGCGTACCGCCCGGCCGACGTCGAGTGCGATCCGGAGGCCGTCCACACCGTCGGCTTCGCGATCCGACTCCCCGTGGCGGCGGAGCGGTCGAGCGGGAGCGGAATGGGGATGCGTGGCTCCTGTCGACAGGGAGATCCGCCTGCCGTGTTCAACTCCTCGGCACCCGGTGCGGGAGGTGATGGCGAGTGAGCCGCGAGTCGACGGGTCGCGGGTCCGGTTCGCACGGCGGCTCAAGCTCTCGCCGCCGGTTCCTCGCAGGGGTCGGAGCGGCGGTCGGGACGGCTGCGGTCGCCGGCTGCTCCGGACTCCCGTTCGGCGGCGGCGAGGAGCGCCGCGGCTCGTCCGTATCGCTCCCGTCCGGCGCCGTGGGGACCGTCGACTGGCCGGCGTCGCCGTTTCCGGCGACCGTACCGGAGTCGCTCGCGGACGCCCACGAGGCGCGGACCCGGAGCCTACTCGACGACGTGCCGGCCGAGCCGGGGATAGCCAACGCTGCGGTGGCGACGGAGATCGGTTCCGACCGCGAGCGGGCGCTGGAGCGGGCGGACGCCGGAGTGACAGCCGAGTGGCCGGTGGACGTCCTCTCGGCGTGGCGTCGTCGTCGGGAGGACGCCGCGGCGGTGCGCGGCGCGTACCGCGCGGCCACCGGCGTCGACGACGGCGCGGACCTGGCCGCTCGGCGGAGCGCGGTCCGGGACGCTCGGGGCGCGCTCGCCGCCGAGGTGGAGTACCGAGCCGAGTCGCCGGTCGCGGCGGCGCTGGCGTACGAGCCGGTCGAATCGCTGCTCGCGGAGTGCGAGCGGCACGTCCGGCCGGAGCTGACGTACCCCGCCGACCCGGTCGCCGAGCCGTTCCGAGCCGGTGAGGCGACGGCTCGGGTCGAGCGCGCGCGGGCGACCGCGGACGACGCCGAGAGCCTCCGGAACGCGCACCTCGACGGGCGCGACGGACTGGTCCCGCGGTGGGCGTCGCTGGTCGCGGCCGCCGACGAGCTGCGGGGCTCCGTGAGTCGGACACGCTCGACCGTGCGGGAGCGCGCCGGCGGCGACGACCCGCTCGGCGGCGAGGACCTGAGCGGGACGGTCGCACAGGAGCTTGTGGCCACGGGCGAGCTCCGGACCGACTCGGCCGTCGAGGACGTCGAGCGGGCGGTCGACGCCGGCGACTGCGCCACGGCCGTCGTCGAGTCCGGCGTTGCGTTGGCCGAGCTCGACGCGTTTCGGGCGGCCGTCGGCGAGATCCGCGACGGCGAACACCGGGAGGCCCCCTCGGAGTCGTCCGTGCGGTCGGCCGCGGAGCGGGCGCGGACGGCGGTCGGCGAGGCCGTCGCCGGCGACGATCCGCTGGCGACGCGGCTCGTCCGCCCCGGGCTGGACGGCTTCGAGTACGTCGCCGACCGCGTCGAGGAGGGGTACAGCTCGGCCCGGCGGGCGCAGGCGACCCTTGAGTACGTCGCCCTGTACGCCGCGGCGGTCCCGGCGGCGAGCGAGTTCGTCCGCGAGCGGCTGGACTGACGGACTGCGGCGGGCGCGAGCGCGAAGTTCGTGTCAAACCGACCGGCCTCGGGGGCTCCGTCCCGGTATTTTTATTACCGCGACGGGCGGCGATACGGACAATGAGTGGACGACCCCTCGACGTGCTCGAAGCGTCGCTCGAGGAGCCCGTGACGGTACACCTGAAGGACGGCACGACGTACTACGGCGTCCTCGGCGGCTACGACCAGCACATGAACGTCGTCATCGAGCCGGAGGCTGACGTGGACGGCCGCGTCGACGAAGACCTCGACGGCGAGTTCGCGGTCGCGATCGAAGACACAACGATTATACGCGGCGATAACGTCGTCACAATCAAAGCATGACCGGCGCAGGTACGCCCTCCCAAGGGAAAAAGAACAAGACGGTTCACGTGAAGTGTCGACGCTGCGGCGAGAAGTCCTACCACGTCAAGAAGGAGCGCTGCTCCTCGTGCGGCTTCGGCGAGTCCGCCTCCCGGCGCGACTACGCCTGGCAGTCGAAGACCGGCGACAACTGAACTGCGGTTCTTCTCTTCGCTTCGTCTTCACCGTCGACTAGCCGCGGCGTTTCGCTCGGCTGGTCCTCCCGGCCCCGCGGTCGGCGCGGTTTCGATCCCCCGACCGCTCCGCCGCCGAGCCAACCGTTAACCGGATCAGTCGCCGAACGCGGGTATGGACCTTTCAGTCGTCGACCTCTCGCCGGTCCCCCGGGGCGGCACCGCGGCGGACGCGTTCGCGAACACGGTCGACGCCGCGCGCCACGCCGAGCGACTGGGCTACGAGCGGTTCTGGGTCGCCGAACACCACGGGATGGGCGACCGCCTCGCCGGCACCACGCCAGAGGTGCTGCTCGGTCGGGTCGCGGGCGCGACCGACTCGATCCGGATCGGAAGCGGGGCCGTCCTCTTGAACCACTACAGCCCGTTCAAGGTGGCCGAGTCGTTCGGCGTCCTCGACGGGCTGGCGCCCGGCCGCGTCGACCTCGGGATGGGCCGCGCAAACGGCTCGCCCGCCTCCGACCGCGCGCTCGGCACCGACCGCCGCGTCGAGAACCCGAACGAGGACCACCGCGAGCGGATCACCGCGGTGGTGAACCACCTCCGCGACGCCTATCCGGACGAACACCCGTACGCCGACCTGTCGGTGCCCGGGTCGGCCGAGGGGCCGGCCGTCCCGTGGGTGCTGGGGTCGAGTCCGGCGAGCGGGGAGATCGCCGGCGAGCTGGGCCTGCGCTACTGCTTCGCCGGCTTCATCCGGCCCGGGTTCGCCGAGCGCGCGTTCGCGGCGTACCGCGAGGCGTTCGACCCCGACGCCGGCCCCGGCGGCCTCGACGAGCCGCAAGGGATGGTCGCGGTCAACGCGGTGGCGGCCGAGACGGACGCGGCCGCGGCCCGTCGGCGCGCGCCCGCAGAGGCGACGTTCCGGCGTATGAAACGCGGTGAGCTCGGCGACGAGACGCCGACCGAGGAGGAGGCGATCGACGAGCTAGGCGGCGCGCCGGACCCGACGCCGGCGACGCTGGACGACGACGAGTGGCCGCGGTCGATCTCCGGGAGCCCGGAGACGATGTCGGGCCTGCTGGAGCAGTTGGCCGACCGCGTCGGCGTCGACGAGGTGATGATCCAGCACACGGTGCCGGACCGCGAGGCCGCGCTCGATTCGCACGCGCTCCTCGCCGAAGCGACGGACCTAGATCTACGCGCCGACTGACGCGCAGACGGCTGGCGAGCGGACGACTGACGCCCCGACGGCGAGCCGTAGCGACCGTGGCGACGACAGACCGTCGAAGTGACGGGAGGTGACGGACGGCCCGCCTCGGTTCCGGTACGGACAGGCGTTTAGTCGTGTGCCTAATAGTCGCACACATGTCCGACGACGAGCCGACGGGGCGACCCTCGCTCGAGGCGGTGACCGAATGGGACGGCGGCGTCAGTTGGGTCGCGCATCCCGAGGAAGACGCGATGCGCGGGAGTCACGCGCTCGCGACCGAGGGCGGGGTCTGGGTCGTCGACCCGCTCGACGCCGACGGGCTCGACGACCGGCTGAGCGACCTCGGCGAGGTCGCCGGCGTGGTCGTGACCCACGACCGACACACGCGGGACGCCGAAGCGATCGCGGCGCGCCACGGCGTCGCCGTGTCCGTCCCGGAGTGGATGGACCTGACGCGAGAGAAACTCGACGGCGAGCCGGAGCCGTTCGACGCGGAGCTCCCCGGCACGAACTACGAGGCCCACCGCCTCATCGACACGGACGAGTGGGAGGAGGCGGTCCTCGTCGACGAGTCCGGTGGGACCCTCGTCGTCATGGAGACGCTTGGCACCCTCCCGGGGTTCTGTGAGGGCGACAACGACGTCGGCGTCCATCCGGCGCTCGACGAGGCGCCGGAGGGCCTCGCCGACTACCGCCCGGAGCGAATCCTGGTCGGGCACGGCGAGAGCGTCTCCGAGGGGGGCGCGACGAAACTGGCGGCGGCGCTCGACGCCGACTGAACCGGCCCTCATGACGAGTTCCGGTGGTGCCCCTGCGAGTTCCGGAGCCGGGATGCGTGGTTGCTCGGGGTCGTTCCGCCCGTTCCGCCTCGAGGGACGGGTCAATTGATTACCGTACAGTCCGTATCAGCGGTCCGTATGGGGCAGGGTTACGGAGTCGGGTTCCGATCGCTCACGACGGAAGTGACGGACCACCGTCCCCCGGTCGAGGGCGACATCCCGTCGTGGCTGTCGGGGACGCTCATTCGGAACGGTCCGGGGCTGTTCGATGTCGGCGGTGAGCGACTCGGGCACTGGTTCGACGGACTCGCGATGCTTCGGCGATACGCGTTCGAGGACGGGGCGCTGTCGTACTCGAATCGCTTCCTCCGTACGGACGCCTACGCGGACGCGATGGACGGCTCCGTCTCCGGGCAGTTCGGGACCGACCGGACGGGCATGGGGAAAATCGCGTCGTGGCTGCGGGCGCTCGGCCCGCCGGAGATCACGGACAACGCGAACGTTCACGTCGCCCGCCTCGACGGCGAGCACGTCGCGCTCACCGAGGCGCCGCGTCGGATCGCGTTCGACCCCGCGACGCTCGAGACCCGAGGCGCATTCGGCTTCGACGACGACCTCGGCGAGCACGTCACCGCCGCGCACCTCGTGCGCGACCCCGAGACCGACGCGTGGTTCGGCTTCGTGACCGAGTTCGGTCGAACGCCCGAGTATCACGTCTACCGGCTCGCCCCGGACCGTCGCGCCAGGGAACGGGTCGCGTCGATCGCGGCGGACGGCCCGGGGTACATCCACGACTGTAGCATCACGACCGATCACGTCGTCCTCGTCGAGACGCCGCTCGTGATGCCGATCCGCCGCGCGCTGAGCCCGTTCTCCGAGGGCATCCTCGACGTCCTCGATTGGCAGCCGGAGCGCGGCACGCGCGTCCTCGTCGTCGATCGCGAGACCGGCGACCTCGTCGCAGATCCCGCGCTCCCGCCAGTCTTCGCCTTCCACCACGTCAACGCGTACGCGACAGGCGACGAGGTCGTCGTAGACCTCGTCGAGTTTCCCGACCCCGGTATCGTCGACGCGATGCGCCTCGACGCGCTCGACGGTGACCCCTCGGACGTCGACGTCCCCGACGGGCGCCCAGTCCGGTATCGGGTCGACCTGCGGTCCAACGAAGTCGACCGGTCGACGCTCCACCAGGTCGGCGTGGAGCTCCCCCGAGTCGCCCCCGACGTCGTCGGCCGCGAGTACCGGTACGCGTACGCGCAGGCGACGGACCGCGAGGGCACGAACGGACTGGTAAAGCTCGACGTCGAGACCGGTCGGACGCGCGAGTGGTGGGAGGACGGCGTCTTCGTGGAGGAGCCGATCCCCGTGCGGCGGCCGGGCGCGACCGCCGAGGACGACGGCGTCGTCGTCGCGCCGGCGCTCGACAGCCGCGCGGAGGAGACCCGCCTGCTCGTCTTCGACGCCGGGACGCTCGCACTCCTCGCCGACGCGTCGCTCCCCCACGCGGAGCCGTTCGGCTTCCACGGCCGGTTCTTCCGTGACAGTTGAGCGTCACCGCACCGTCCGTTGTCCGCTGTACCGATCCCGTTATATGAACTCGGAGTTCCGCGGCCCGTTCGTGACGTGGACCTCGAACGGCTGCGTGCCGACGTCGTCCCGTTCGACGAGGTGCCAGTACGTTTCCGCCATCTCGTCGGGGTCGAGGAACGTGTCGCCGTCCCGGTCCGGGGACCGTTCGCGAACCCCCGGCGAGTCGATCTGCCCGTCGATGACGACGTGAGCGACGTGAACGCCCTCCGGGCCGAACTCCTGCGCGATGTCCATCGCCATCCCGCGGGCCGCGAACTTCGCGGCCGTGAACCCGATCGCGCCGCCGAGGCTCCGCACCGACGAGGTGGCGCCGGTGAAGACGACCGTCCCGCCGCCCGTCTCGAGCATGTCGCCGACCGCCTCCTGCGAGCAGGCGAACGCGCCGCGGCCGTTCACCGCCCACGCCTCCTCGAACTCCTCGACGCTCGTGTCCATGAGTCCCGTCCAGGAGGCGGCGCTCGCGTGGTTCACGAGGACGTCGACCGGCCCGAACGCCTCTCGGACCGTCTCGAACCCGTCCCGGATCTGCTCGACCGCCGTGAGGTCGGTCGGAACGGCGAGCCCCTCGCCCGGGTCCGGCAGGTCCGCGGCGAGGTCTTCGAGGTAGTCCGCCGAGCGAGCGAAGAGCGCCACCCGACAGCCCTCGGCGGCGAACTTTCTGGCGAGCGACTCGCCGAGTCCCGGACCGACGCCCGCGATGACCGCTGTTCGCGTCATACGTCGCGTACTCGGGCCTCCCGTGTAAATTGTGGCGACGGCGTGGGGTAGCTGTCCCCGCGTGCGATGCCGACATCGGCGGGGCGGACCGGTCGATGCGCACCGAACGTCAGCCGGACGTGCCGGCGCCGCTTCCGGCGGGCGCCCCCGACGGCCGGCGGTGAACCGGGGGTAAGACGTCGTCCTCGTCGATCTCGTCCCAGTCGAAGGCGGGGACGAGGACGTCGAACTCGGGAGCGACGTCGACGGGGTCGATAGCGGTGACCGCCCCTTGGTCGGGGGCGACTCGATGCGGTTCGGCGACGCGGAGCGTCGGCGGCGACGCGAGGCCGAGTCCCTGCGGTGGCTCGTACGCGAGTCCGTCCCCGGCCGTGAGGTAGATCTCGCGACGACCGTAATCGAGGACGACCACTCGCTCCTCGCCGTCGGCTCGCCGCACGACCGCGTACAGCGTCTCGCGGGACCACGGACCGACCGGGTCGAGGTCCGCCGCGCGGGTGACGTGGACGTTGTGCCGCGAGCGCGGATCGAGGACGTCGTCGGGCCCCCCGAGCAGTTCCGGCCGGCCGCCGATCGAGCCCATACGCGCACGTATCGGTGTCTTCACGCATATATCTCTCCCCGTATCGCGTGCGGCGTCCGGCCTCGCTCGTGGCCAAGATCGCCTGCGCGCTCGCCGGCGACCGGCGACGCGACCCTACTCCACGCGGTCGCGGGCGGCGGCGACGAGCATCGGGAGCATCACGGTCGCGTCGCCGTAGACGGAGGCGTTGCGCGCGTCCTTCTCGAGTTTCCCCCACGAGCGCGCCTCCTCGAGCGTCGCGCCGGAGAGCCCCCCGGTCGCCTCGGGGTCCATCGTGATCTGGACGGCGTAGTCGTACGCCCGCGGCGTGACGAGCATCGTCTGGAGCGTGAAGTTCTTCGGCACGCCGCCGCCGACGAGCAGGCAGCCGGCGTCGTCGGCCTCGAACGCGAGGTCGGTCAGCTCGGTCATGTCCGCGAGCGCGTCGAGCGTGAAGTCGGCCGTCTGCGCGTACATCCACGCCTGAAGCCCCAGCACGGAGTCCTGGACCGCCGGGCAGTAGATCGGGACGTCGGACTCGTAGGCGGCGGCCGCGACGCCCGGCCCCTCGGGGACGTCGTCGCGGTCGTTGACTTCGGCGTTGGCGCGGCCGAGCTCGCGCGTGAGGTCGGCGATGGAGACCGCGTCGGTCCCGTCAGCGTCGGGGTCGGCCTCCAGCGCGGGGAACACCTCCTCGCGGAGGTGCCCCTCGAACTCGGCGAAGTGCTCCTGCGGGAGGTAGACGTTGTAGATGCGGTCGACCCCCTCGTCGCGGAGCCCCTCGTCGTGTTCGCGGAGGCTCTTCTCCGGGTCGTGGGTGCGCCCGTGGTGGTGCTTCCCGCCGATGGCCTCGATGGCGTCGTGGGTGAGGTTCGCCCCGGTCGTCACCAGCGCGTCGACGTAGCCGTCGCGGATGAGGTCGGCGACGACCCGGCGCATCCCGGCGGGCACCATCGCGCCGGCGAGCGAGAGGAACACGGTACAGTCGTCGTTCGCGAGCATATCGGCGAGCACGTCGCCCGCCTCGTTGACGGACGCCGCCCCGATCCCCGCGTCGCCGTAGCCGTCGACGAGTTCGCTCACCGTCATCCCCGCCGTCGCGCGCGTGTGGCCGACCGGGTCCTCGTGGAACTCCTCGCGGTTCGGCTCGCCGCCGGTGCCGTCACCGTCGGCGTGATCGCCTTCACCGCCGTGATCCTCGCCACCGGCGTCCGCGGCGTCGTCTCGGGGGTCCCCGTCGCTGTCGGTCATGGCTCCGACTGGGGTCGGCGCGCGTTTGAAACGACCGATCTATCGGTCGGCGGCCCCACCGCTCACCGGCGGGAACAGCGCCAGTTCGTCGCCCGCCTCCAGCGTCGCGTCGAGCCCGTCGTCGTGGCGGACGCTCCGCCCGTTCCGGAGGACGTTGATGTGGTCTGCGACGCTCCCGTCCTCGATGACGCGGTCCCGGAGGTCGGGGTGCGCGTCCAACAGCGCGTCGAGCGCGTCGCCGACCGTGTCGCCCGGCTCCGCGTCGACGGTCACCGCGCGGTCGCCCGCGATCTCCGCGAGGTCGGCGAACAGCTTCCACTCCATAGCGGATCCCCGCGCGGGCGGCTCAAGAGCGTTGCGTCCCGTCGGAGTCGACGGCGGCGTCGCCGTCGTCTTCGACCCCCGCCGCGTCGCCGTCCCCGGTCGCGGCGGACTGGGCGGCGCCTGCGGCCTCCGCGGCCGACGCCGCCGTCTGGGCGCTTCCCGCGGTCGACGCGGCCGCCTCGAACGACCGGATCGCGTCCGGACGCCCGACGAGGTACGCCAGGTCGCCAGCGCCGAACGCGTAGTCGTGCGGCGGGATCGGCTGGACGGACCCCGCCGCCGGTCGGACCGCGGCGACGACGGCGCCGACCTCGCCGACCGTGCTCCCGTCGAGGTCGCTCCCGGCCGCGACCGTGACCGAGGCCATCGTCTCGTCCGCGCTCCGCAGCAGCGAGGCGAACTCGCGATCCGCCCGCGGCTCGGCGGGGAGCGTCACGAGCCGATAGCCGCCTTGGTCGGTCAGGCGTTCGGCGTCCGACTCGTCGAGCGCGACGGTGACCGCGTCGCCGGCGACGCCCCGCAGTTCGCCGGTCGCGACGCGCTCCGGCTCCGGGTCGTCGCGCCACAGCTGGACCGTGTCCCCGGCGGTGGCGTTGTTCGGCGGGTCGGCCGCCACCGCCACCGCCGCCGACTCCGGCGCGAGCGTCGGGCCGAGCCCGGCGGCGCGGGAGCCGACCGCGAAGTACTCGACCGACCCGTCCGCGTCGAGGTCGACGTCGACGTAGCCGACGCCGTACTCGTCTTTGAGCCGGGTGACGAGCCGTTCGCGGAGCGACTCCGGAGAGAGCTTCCGGGGGAAGAGCAGCGTCTTCTCGGCGATCTCGTCCTTCTTCTCCGGGGAGACGGGGTCGTACGTCTCCATGTCGCCGATCTCGTCGGCCGGTGGGAGCGTCACCGCCGTGAACCGCCCGACAGCGCGCACGACCCCGCTCAGTTCGCCGTCGAGCTGCTTGGCGCCGGAGAGCGCGAACACGTCGACCGCGAGCCTGTCGCCCGCGTATCGGCCGACGGGCGCCATCACCACTGCGACGCCGAGCGAGACGAGGTTGAAGAACACGCTCTCGGGCGCCAACAGGGTCGGATTATCGCCGATCGCAACCGACCCCAGCGAGGTCGTGTTGAGGTACAGCGCGACGACCGCGACGCCCAGCAGCCCGGTCACCCCCTCGGGGATCGCCGTTCGGAAGTACCAGCGGTAGGAGAGCGCCGCGCCCCCGGTCAGGAGGGCGGCGACCACCGCGAACGTGACGAGCGTGACGGCCGCCTGTCGCGGCCGCGCGAATCCGACCTCGACGGCGGCGAGGGGGACATCAGCGGCGGCGAGGGAGACGCCGACGGCGGCGACCGCACCGAGCGCGGGGCTCACGCGGCCACCTCCGCGAACCGGTCGAGCGCGTCGCGGCTCCCCACGACGAACAGGTCGTCGCCCGCCGACAGCGGCTGCGTCCCGTCGGGCGCGACGCGCCACGAGCCGTGACGGGCCGCGAGGACGGCCACGTCGTAGGCTTCGCGGACCTCGGCCTCGCCGATGGTGTGCCCGTCCAACGGTCCGCCGGCGGCGACGGTGACCTTGCGGAACCGCTTCCCCGCCCGCCGGAGCAGGGCCGTGAGCTCGTACTCGCGGCGGGTGCCTCGCGAGAGCACCAGCACGCGCCCGCGGTCGGCGCGGAGGAGATCCGTCGCCTCGGAGCGGTCGACGGCGAGCGTCACCCGCCCCTCACCCCCGGTCGTCGTGGGCGCGGTCGCCGCCGGGGGCGAGGGAACGTCCGTCTCCCCGCCGTCGGTTCGGAAGTCCTCCGAATCCGCGTCGTCGCCCGCGGGGGGAACCACAGTCGACGCCGCCCCGGCGCCCGGCTCCGGCTTCCCGCTCGACTGCGCGGCGATGACGGCGCCCTCGACGCCGATATCCGGCGTTATCACGCGAACGACGTCGCCGCGGGCGATCCCGGTCGGCACGAGCGCCGACACCGACACCGCGCGCTTCCCGGCGGGCACCCGCTTCGAGAGCGCGCCGGTCGGCGGGGCGGCCGACACCGTCGCGCGCGCCTGTTCATCGATCCGGACCGACACGTCGGCCAGGTCGAACTCGGTGCGGAGCCGCTCCGCGAACCGGTCTTCCAGCTCCGCGAGCGGGAGGTCGGCCGGAAACGTCCAGTCGCCGTCGAGGATCGCGGCGCGCGTGTCAGCCGGCAGCGGCGGGTACCCCTCGATGTCGGTCACCTCGCCGGCGACCTCGACGGAGACGCGCCCGCGGCCGCCGACGAGCTCGATCACGTCCGTCGAGAGCGTGCGGTCGCGGAGCTGCTTGAGCGAGATCCGCTTGGGGGCGCTGGCGCCGAGGCGGTCCCCCTGCGCGTGGGCGTACAGCGAGATCATCAACACCACGACGATCGCCGTGAGGATCGCTGGCGCGCGCTCCGACGACCGAATCGTCTCGTCGTTGAGCGCGAGCAGGCCGCCGTTGACGCCGGCGATCGCGAGCGACAGCACGACCACTCCGAGCCCGGGGATCGTCACGTCGGTGACGTACTTGAACACGAACCCGAGGGTCCCGGCCACCAGCGCGGGAACGATCCCGGTGATGACGCCGAGGTAGACGCCGAAGACGATCTCGACGGGCAGCGACATACGGCGTCCAATCCGCGGCGCGGTTAAACCAGTATCGGCGCGAGCGACGCGCGGAGCGCCCGTCGGATCGATTCCGCGGCGGCCTCGCGGGGTTTAAGTTCGGTCTCGGCGACCCGGGAACATGGAGCTGACCCGGGACTGGGTGACCGTTCGGGCGTCGATCCTCCTGACGTTCGCGGTCGCGGTGCTGTCGATCCTCGCCGGGCTGGCCCAGATCGGGGGGCTCGGCGTCGACGGGCCGCTCGCCCCGTACGTGCTCCCGGTCGTCCGCCAGACGGTCGGGTTCACCGGGACGATAACCGGCTTCGCGATGTTCGGGAGCGGGTTCGCGCTCCGGAACGGCTACCGGATCGGGTGGTACACCACGGCCGTGTTGCTGCCGCTGACGGCACTTCAGGGGCTGATGCAGGCCTCCGTCCTGTCGTTCCCGCTCGTGGCGCTGTCGCTCCTCTCCGTGCCGACGCTCGTGGTCAACCGGGGGCGGTTCGACCGGGACTTCAGGCCCTCCCCGACGCAGTTGGCCGCGGGCGCGGCGCTCGTGGGGGCGGTCGCGTACGGGACGCTCGGGTCGTACGCCCTCAGAGACCAGTTCGAGGGCATCGAGACGATCGTCGACGCCTTCTACTTCACCGTCGTCACCGCCTCGACGGTGGGGTACGGCGACGTCCACCCCGCGACCGGTCCCGCCTCCGACATCGCGCAGCTGTTCGCGCTCTCCTCGCTCGTGGTGAACGTCGCCGCCTTCGCGGTGGCGCTCGGGGTCCTCCTCACGCCCGCCATCGAGGCGCAGCTCTCCAAGGCGCTCGGAAAGATGACCGACAGACAGATCGACCTCCTCGACGACCACGTCCTCGTGCTCGGCTACGGGGACCTGACGGAACCGATACTCGAAGAGCTCGACGCCCGCGACGGCGTCGAGTACGCCGTGGTGACGCCGGACGAGACCGCCGCGAGGCGGCTCGCTGACCGCGACATCCCGGTGTACACCGCGGATCCCAGCGACGTCGACCCGCTCGAACACGTGAACCTCGACGGGGCCCGGGCGGTCGTCGCCGCCACCGAAGACGACGCGCACGACGCGCTGGCCATCCTCACCGCCCGCCAGCTCAATCCCGACGTGCGCATCGTCGCGGCGGTGACGCAGCGGGAGAACGTCGACAAGCTCCGGCGCGCCGGCGCCGACCAGGTGATCTCGCCGACGACGCTCGGCGGGCACATCATCGTCGACTGCGCGTTCGGCGCGGACAGCAAGGACGCGACGGAGGGAATCATCGAGGACATCGACCTCGACGACTGAGCGACGCTCAGGAGAGGTCGCGACCGCTCAGCGGCTCTGTCGGCCCTTCGTCTGCCGGTAGTCCCGGCTCAGGACATTCTCGCGCATGTGGTCGCAGAAGGCGTCCGCCTCGGCGTCGCTCATCTCGCTCGGCTCTTTCATCGGCACGAGCTCGAACCCGCGTCCGCGAATCGTCGTCGCGTGTTCCGAGTCGACGTCGAACGAGTCGGGCCGGCGAGTCGTGTACTCGACCGCCAGCTCGCGGAGCGGTCGGTCGCCGACCGGCACGATGATCTGGGGGTTTATCATCCGGATCTCCGCGTTGAGGAAGGGCTCGCAGGTGTCGACCTCCCGGTCCGTCGGCTCGCGGTCGGGGTGGCGACACCGCGTGAGGTTCGTGAAGAAGAGGTTTTGTACGTCCGGTTCCGCGGCGTCCGGCGCCGACCGGACGAACCCGAGGTCGGCGAAGATCGACTGGACGCGTTCGCCGCCGCCCGCGCCGGTGAAGGGGACGCCGTTGCGCTCGGCGGCCTCCGTGGGGCCGGTCCCGACGACGAGGAACTCCGCGCCGACGTCGCCGTAGCCGTGAACGACGCGGTCGCGAGCGCCGCACAGCTCGGCGCAGTTCTCGCAGTCGGCGTCCATCGCGAACGGGTTCTCGAAATCCGTCTGATTCGCGTCCACGGTTGCTCTGTGGGCTCCGCGTCCCTAAACGCTCCGCCGGGGAGGGCCGTACGAGGACGAGGCGGTGCGGAACGAGCGTGAAAAGCAGCGTGCGGCGGTGGCGCGGCCCGTTCAGTTCGGGACGTACCGGTCGCCGTCGCAGTCGACGAGTCCCTCGCTGCGGAGGGTCTTCAGGATGCTGTACAGGGAGAGCTTCTTCATCCCGAGCGACTCGCCCATCTCGGACACCGTGGCGTCGCCGTTCGTGGTCAGGTACAGGTACACGAGCTTGGCGCGGGGCGACTGGAGCTCCCGGGGCAGCGCGGGGGCCGCCGCGGACGCGGTCTCCGTCTCGATCATCTTGTCCGATATGACGGGTTCGACGATAATAAACCCCCTATTCAACGTTCGTCGAAACAGCGTGAATCGGTCTGAGAACGGCCCTGAAACCATTTTTCTCTTAAATCGGACCGATAACGTCGATCGACGAACGGCGAATCGACGCGTATCGACGCTCGGTTTCGACCGTCGACGGATAAGGAACCGTGAACGATCCGGATCGATCGGGCGAAACGATCCGGGGCCGCCGCCGGACGGATCGGGGGCCGCGACCGGACCGGGCGAACTCCGGCCCAAGAGGTCGGAGCCGCGACGCGCCGCCGCGGGCGACCGAGCGTCCCGGGCGGTTCAGTACGACCGGCTCTTCGGCTCGTACGTCTTGTTCTCGCCCTCGAGGACGACCGGCTTGTACCACAGTTCCGGCTCGCCGTCGTTCCACGAGACGAGCGTGTGCTTCAGCCAGTCCTCGTCTTTGCGCTCCTGGTGCTCCTTGCGCCAGTGGGCGCCCCGGAACTCCTCGCGAGCGAGCGCGCCCATCGTCAGCGCCTCCGCGAGGTCCAAGATGTTCCGCGTCTCGATCGTGTGGATGAGGTCGGTGTTGAACGTCCGGGACGGGTCCGACACCGCGACGTCCTTGTACGCCTCGCGGGCCTCGCGGAGGTCGGCTAACGTCTCCTCAAGTCGCCCTTCCTCGCGGAACACGTTGACGTTGTCCGTCATCGTTTCCTGAACGGCGGAGCGGATCTCGGCGTGGTTGCGGCCCTTCCGCGAGAGCAGTTCGTCGACGCGCTCCTGCGCTCGGTCGACGGCGCCGCCGAGGACGCTCTCGGCGTCGGTCGCCACGGCGCCGCCGTCGGCCGCGGCCGTGCCCGAACCGCTCGTCTCGCCGACCTCAACACCGAACTCGTAGTCGGCGGGCTGCCAGTCGCCCGAGCGGCCGGTCTCGATCTCGGCCTCACCCATCTCCTCGCCGGCGGCGTGGCGGCCGGCGCGCTTGCCGAAGACGATGAGCTCCGGCAGCGCGTTACCGCCGAGGCGGTTCGCCCCGTGGACGGAGGCGCAGGCGCACTCGCCGGCGGCGTACAGCCCGTCGATGACGGTCTCGCCGAACTCGTTCGTCTCGATGCCGCCCATCGCGTAGTGCTGGCCGGGCTTGACCGGCATCGGCTCCGTGAGCCCGTCGGCGCCCTCGAAGTCCTCCGCGAGGTGGAGGATGTTCTCCAGGCGGTCGAGGATGCGCTCCTCGCCGAGGTGGCGCATGTCGAGGTGAACGTACTCGTCCTCGATGCCGCGCCCCTCGTTGACCTCGGTCAGCTCGGCGCGGGAGACGACGTCGCGGGAGGCGAGCTCGCCGTCGTTGTTCGCGTAGCCGTGTTCGAACATGAACCGCTCGCCCTCGCTGTTGTAGAGGATTCCCCCCTCGCCGCGGACGCCCTCGGAGATGAGGACGCCGGTCGACGGCAGCGTCGTCGGGTGGAACTGGATGAACTCCATGTCCTCCATCGGGACGCCGGCTCGGTACGCCATCGCGACGCCGTCGCCGGTGTTCGCCACCGCGTTAGTGGTGTGGTCGAACACCTGCCCCATCCCGCCGGTCGCGAGGATAACGCCGTTCTCGGCGCGGAAGCCGCTTATCTCGCCGCTCTGGATGTCGTACGCGACGACACCGTGGCAGGTCCGCTCCGCGGGATCGTCCTCGTCGGTGACGGCCAGGTCCATCACGTGCCACTCGTCGTACACCGTGATCCCACGTTTGACCACCTGCTCGTACATCGTGTGGAGCATCTGGTGGCCGGTCTCGGCGCCCGCGTACGTCGTACGCGGGAAGGACAGGCCGCCGAACGGTCGCTGCGAGACGCGCCCGTCGTCCTCGCGGGAGAACGGCATCCCCCAGTGTTCGAGGCGGATGACCTCCTCGGGGCTCTCCTGACAGAGCGCCTCGACCGCGGGCGCGTCGCCGAGGTAGTCGGACCCCTTCATCGTGTCGTACGCGTGGTCCTGCCAGGAGTCGGCGTCGCGCAGCGCCGCGTTGATCCCGCCCTCTGCCGCGCCCGTGTGCGACCGGACGGGATGGAGCTTCGACACCATCGCCACGTCCGCGCCCGCTTCCTGTGCCGCGATCGCCGCCCGGAGTCCCGCCCCGCCGGCCCCGACGACGACGACATCGTGTTCGTGCATTGTTGGTATGTAATTTCGTAAGTTCCGAAGTCCCTTGATACTGTCTGTCGGGATTACCAGAACTTCAGGTTGTTTTTGACCGCCTCGCGCTTCAGCTCCTGGATGTGCTCGGTGAGGGGGATGTCCTTCGGGCACACCTCCGTACAGGAGAACTGCGTCTGACACCGCCAGACACCGTGCTCCTGCTCGATGATCTCTAAGCGCTTCTGTTTCATCTCCTCGCCCTCGCGCTCGTCCATCGCGAACCGGTACGCCTTGTTGATCGCGGCCGGCCCGAGGTACTCGTTGTCCCCCGCGGCGACGTTACACGAGGACATACACGCGCCACACCAGATACAGCGCGTGGACATCTTGATCTTCTCGCGGTTCTCCCGGTCCTGGCGCTGCTCTTCGAGCTCGCCGTCCGGGTACTCGTCCGTCTGGAAGTACGGCTCGACGGCCTCCATCTGCTCGTAGAAGTGCTCCATGTCGACGACGAGGTCCTTCGTCACCTCGGCGTGGGGGAGCGGCTCGACGCGGACCGGCTCCTCGAGGTCCGATATCTGCGTCTTACAGGCAAGCTTCTGGCCGCCGTTGACGAACATCGCGTCGGAGCCGCACACCGCCTGCCGGCAGGAGTGGCGGAACGTGAGCGAGGAGTCGTACGTGTCTCGCGCGTACATCAGCGCGTCAAGGACGGTCATCCCCTTCGTGAACGGGACGTGGAAGGTGTCGAACCGCGGCTCCTGTTTCCCCTCGACCTGCGGGTCGTAGCGGAACACCTTCAGCTCGACCGTGCTCTCGTCGGCGGCCGCCTTCTCCGCTTCCTCCTCCTGTCGCTGCTGGCGGCGCTCGGCCGCGCGGCGCCGCTTCTCGGCGCGGCGCTCCTCGCCCTTCGAGGCCGGCTCCGTCTCGGTTTCGGCCTCGGTCGATTCCTCGGTCTGCTTCGGAATTTGCGTGCTCATTGTCGGTTCAGTAGAGTCCGATGCCCGCCCACGCGTTCGCGGTGCGGATTCCCTGCGCGATCAGCACGACGCTCGCGGCGACGAGCGTCCACTTGATCACTGTGCGTTTCGTGCCGGTGAGCCCCTGGTTGACCAGCGCGTTGTAGACGCCGTTGACCCCGTGGAACGTCGCTGTCACGAGGAAGAGGATCATCAGCGAGTAGTAGCTCAGCTGCTCCATCCGGCCGGAGCTGGCGAGGAACGACACCTCGTCGGCGTGGTGGACGAAGTGGAGCAGGAAGAAGTGGAACGCCAACACGACCAGCAGGAACACCGCCGTGATCCGCTGGAGCAGCCACATCCGGCCGCCCGACTGGAACGAGGAGTAGCGCTCGGCCATCTCAGAACGCCCCCGCGATGAACGTCGGCACGGACGCGACGGTGATCGCTCCGGTGAGGACTAGCGATGCGTAGAAGCTCTTGTCCTGTGCGTCCAACCCGATGCCGAGGTCGGTGAGGAGGAGCCGGGTGCCGTTGAGCATGTGGAAGACGGCGACCGCCAGCAGGCCGACCTCCAGGATGCGGACGAGCAGCAGCCCCTCCAGCGAGACGATCGTCTGCGTGTACACGTCGTTGCCCGCGGCGATCGCGGCTTCGCTGGCGCCGGCCGCCGGAATCCCCGTACTCAACACGGCGATGTGCGTGAACAGGTACCCGATGAGCACCCATCCGGTGAACTTGTGGAAGATCCACGCCCACATCCCCGCCTCGAACTCCCGCCAACGGCCGAAGTCCTCGATGAGGCCTCGATTGTACGACTGACTCATACCTAACGGTTCTGAACCGGGGTCGTATAGTAGTTACTAACACGGCGGGGCTCGCTCCCGGATCTCGGCGAGCGACGAACGCCCGCGAAACGGACGCAACGACCCGAAATGGCGAATTTTTGAACGCTCCGCGAGAGCCGGCTCGCGGCGGCGCGACGCCGTCGGACCGGCCCGTGAGACCGGGTTTCAGGGACCGCACCGTCACGGAAGCCTTTTATGTTCCACTCCCGCTTCTTCGGTCGCAATGGCGAAAGGCGAAGTCGATTTCTTCAACGACACTGGCGGCTACGGTTTCATTTCGACTGACGACGCGGACGAGGACGTGTTCTTCCACATGGAGGACGTCGGCGGTCCGGACCTCGAAGAGGGTCAGGAAGTCGAGTTCGACATCGAGGAGGCGGACAAGGGTCCGCGCGCGTCGAACGTCACCCGTCTGTAAGTCGGCGACGACACCCGAGGCGAATCGGCTTTTTGACCGCTTTCACCCTTCGAGCGGCCGCTCCGGATCGCGGGCCACCGCGGGCGGTAGGCCCGGTCGGCGCCGACGGCGAAACACCCGATCCGACCCCGACCGATAGGGATTTACCGCTCGTTGACTGACTAGTCAGTCAATGAGCGACGCGCCGAGCGCGGCGGAGGAGATCATGGACGGGGTGTACAGCGCCCTCCGCGCTCACGGGTACGCCGACCTGACGATGCAGGACATCGCCGACGAGTGTTCGAAGAGCAAGTCGCTGCTCCACTACCACTACGACACGAAGGAGGACTTGCTCGTCGCCTTCCTCGACTACGTCGTCACCGACTCGGAGGAGCGGATCGCGGCCCGCGCCGACGACCCGCCCGTCGAGCGGCTGGTCCAGTTCGTCGGGTGGTTCGTCTTCGCGCCCGACGAGGCCGACCGCGAGGCGTTCCACATCGCCCTGTTGGAATTGCGCACGCAGGGACCGTTCAACGAGCGGATCCGCGAGCAGCTGGCGCGCAGCGACCGGCTGCTCCGGGGCACCGTCGCCGACATCCTCGGGGACGGGATCGATGCCGGCGTCTTCCGCGACGTCGACGCGGAGGAGACGGCGGCGCTGCTCGTGGCCACCCTCGACGGCGCCCGGACCAGACAGATCACCCTCGCCGGCGCCGGGCGCGACGACGACGCGGCCGGCTACACCCGCGAGGTCGCAGAGGCGACGCTCCGGCGGATCGTCGGCCCGCTGCTCGCGGAGGGCGTGGAACTGCCGCCGCTCGACGAGTCGATCGACGCGCTTCGGGGCGACGCCGACCCTGACGAGTCGGTCGACGACGACGGAGCGGCCGGCAGGTCCACGGACCCCGGCGAATGAGCCGCTTCGGGTTCGAGCGACCGCCGCCGGTGCTGCTCGCGGTGATCGCGAGCACGTTCTTCGTCGGCTTCGGCGGCGGCGTCGTCTTCCCGATCCTCCCGAACCTCGGCGCAGTCCTCGGTATCTCCGCGTTCATGGTCGGCGCGATCCTCTCCGCGAACCGGTGGGTTCGACTCATCGCGAACGCGCCCGCCGGCGCCCTCGTCGACCGGTACGGGACCCGGACGCCGTTCGTCGCCGGGCTGTTCGTCGAGGGGGTCGCCACGCTCGGCTACGTCGTCGCGCTCGCGATGCCCCCCGCGGAGGCGCTCCGTCCACTCGCGGCCTCGCTCCCCGCGTTCGCCGTCGGCCCGTTGGTCGTCGGTCCCGAGCAGTGGTTCGCCCCGATCGGCGTCGCCGTCGCGCCCGAGACGTGGTTCCTGCTCGCGCGGGTCCTCTGGGGGCTCGGCTCCGCGGCGGTGTTCGCGACGGCGTACACCATTGCGGCCGACCTCTCCGACAGCGGTTCGCGGGGGACGAACATGGGGATCGTCCGCGGCGGGATCACGATGGGGTTCCCGGCCGGCCTCGTCCTCGGCGGCGTCGTCTCCGCGCTCGTGGGCAACGTCGCCGCCTTCGCCGTCGCCGCCGCCTTCGCGCTCACCGCGAGCGCGGTCGCCTACCGGTACGTCCCGGAGACGCACGTCACCGGCGACCGCTCCGACGACTCGATCAGGCCGTGGGAGATCGACACCGCCGTCCCGGCGCTGACGGTCGGGCTGGTCAACTTCGGACTGATGTTCGCGTACATCGGCGCGCTGTTCTCCACGCTCGTCTTGTTCCTCGGCGCGAACGACATCTCGCTGTTCGGTCTCGCCCCGCAGGGCACCTCCGGGCTGTTCATGGCCGGAACGGTCCTCTCGGCGGCGTTCTTCATGCTCGTCGGCGGACGCGTCTCCGACACCCGCGACTCCCGCACGCCGATCCTCCTGACATTCCTCGTCGTCTCGTTCGTCGGGTTCCTGCTGCTCGCGCGGGCCGGCTCGGTCCTCTCCTTGGGTCTCGCCTGCGTTTTCATCGGCGCGGGACAGGGCGGGACGAGCGGCCCGATGATGGCGCTGCTCGCTGACCTCACCCCCGACGAGCGCATGGGGCGCGCCTCGGGAACGAACAACGTCCTCGGCGACGTGGGGGGCGGGCTCGGCCCCATGGTGTCGCTCCCCCTCATCGAGGCGGTCGGCTTCACGCCGATCTACGCCGCCTGCGCCGTCCTCCCGCTGCTGGCCGGCGTCGTCCTCCTTTTCGGAGTCCGACGGGAGACCGGGACGTTCCTGCCCGGGCAGGCCGCGGGCGAGGCCGGCGGGAACGACCCCGTCGCGACGGACGCGTAGCCGCGCTCGTCGCCGCCCGACCGGCGGGACGGGAACTCCTTCCGGCGGGGCGTCGGGACGCCGTATGCGAACCGCTATCGCCCCCTGCCCGAAAGAACAACCGTTAAAAGTCGGCGTCGGGTTCGTACGGACATGGCTGGAACTATCGAAGCGCTCGTCCCCGGCGGGCAGGCCAACCCCGGCCCGCCGCTCGGTCCCGAGCTCGGACCGACGCCGGTGGACGTTCAGGACGTCGTCGAGGAGATCAACGACGAGACCGCTGCCTTCGACGGCATGGAGGTGCCCGTCACCGTCGAGTACGACGACGACGGCTCCTTCACCATCGAGGTCGGCGTGCCGCCCACGGCGGAGCTCATCAAGGACGAGGCCGGCTTCGACACCGGCTCCGGCGAGCCGCAGGAGAACTTCGTCGCCGACATGTCGATCGAACAGGTGAAGAAGGTCGCAGAGCAGAAGTCGAGCGACCTGCTCGCGTACGACACGAAGGCCGCCGCCAAGGAGGTCGGCGGCACCTGCGCCTCCCTCGGCGTCACCATCGAGGGCGAGGACGCCCGGACGTTCGACGACCGCGTCGACGCCGGCGAGTACGACGACGTCCTCGACGAGTAACGCTTTTTTCCGGCTCTCCGCTTTCCGGCGCCGCTTTTGATTCCGACCCGTTACACCGCGGTCCGCGTCATCGGGGTGCGTGCCCTCCGCACCGTCCGGGTTCGGGCCGTCCGCGGAGGCGGCCACTTATGAGCGGACCGGACCGACACGTCGGTATGCCGGATCTCAACCCGATCGCGAAGCGGATCCACAACGTCCAGCCCCGACCGGTTCGGCTCGAACTCGACTCCGGCGAGACCGGCGTCTTCGAGTTCTCGTCGACGGAGTTCTTCCAGCGGGAGTTCCGCGGCGAGGGCGTCCGAACCGACGGCGACGCCGACGCCGAGTTCCGCCTGATCAGCTCCGAGGACTACGAGGACATCCTGCTCGGCCGCTCCGGACCCGACGAGGAGGGGTGGTCGATGGTCGGCGAGGTGGTCGCGGCCGAGCGCGCCGAGGGGTAGCCGGACCGCCTCGTCAGCGGAGCGCGCTCAGCGGACGACCGTGACGGGCACCTCGGCGCGGCGCACCACGCCCTCAGCGACGCTGCCGAGGAGGACCCGCGAGAGGCCGGTCCGGCCCCGGCTCGCCAGCACGAGGTGGTCGAACGGCTCGCCGTCCTCGCCGTCTTCGCCGACCGGCTTCTCGCCGCCCGCGACGCCGAGGATCGTCTTCGTCGGGCGGCCGACCTCCAGCCGCGTCTCGACATCCCGGTCGACTATCTCCGACACTTCGGCGAGGACCCGTTCGCCGCGCTGCTTGGCGCTCTCGTACCACTGGTCGGACGCGCCCGGGAACCCGCCGTCGGCGCCCGTCGCCGAGTCGGCGGGGTTGATCACGTGAAGGGCCGTGAGGTCGGCGTCCGGCCACTCGTCGGCCGCGAACCGCAGCGCCTCGGCCGCCTCTTCCGACCCGTCCACCGCGACGAGGATGCGCTTGCTCATACGCGGCGGTTCGACTGCTCCGGACAAAAAGGGCGGCGATGAGTTCGAGTCGGCGACAATTCACCGCGAGGCCGTAGGCCGGGACCGGGCGGCGGGGCAGTCGGTCGCGGAGCGCTCGCCGGCCGCGCGGCGCTCGTCTCAGTCGTGCCGCGTCACGCACTCCGAGAGGCCGATCAGCTCGACGGGCTCGGAGTTGTCCGGCGAGTAGACGACCATCTGCCCCTTCTCCATGTACGGCACCTTGCCAGCGAGGTTCGACGGGATGTTGACGCTGGAGATCGCGTCCTCGTCGCCGAGGTTCAAGACGATCTTCGTGTTCACCTGCTTGAACACCGACTCGGCCACGTCCTGGGGGTCCTGCGTGATCAGGAACAGGCCCAGCCGCTCCTTGCGGCCCTGCTTCGCGGCCTCCGTGAACTTCTGGACCACCTTCTGGGCCTGGACGTTGTCGGCGTCGGCGAGGAAGTTGTGCGCCTCGTCCATCCCGACGAGGAGCGGCGTCTCCTTGATCCGGTCGCTCTCCGGGTCGTTCGAGAGCTTGTCGTCGACGAGTAGCCCCGCGACCGCGAGGACGACGATCTCCTTCTGCCGGGAGGTCGGCAGGTGGTAGGTTGGGACGACCGAGAGCCCGCCGGGGCGCACGAGGGTGTGGTCCAGCTCCGTGATCGGCTTCGCGTCCTGATCGAAGATCCCGCTCGGGACCCCGCGGACCCGCCGTTTGACCGCGTCGAACGTCGCCTCGTGGATCCGACCGCTCTCGTGGAGCTCCTCTTTGAGCGCCGGGTCGTCGAGGTACGAGAGGAACTCGCTGTAGGTGCCCGCGTCGCCGTAGTTGTCGAAGAACCGGTTGATGAGGGTCAACAGCGCGGGGTACTGGTTGTCGTTGAGCCCGGAGCCGGCGACCAGCCACGGCATGTCCTTCGCCAGCGAGAAGGGGATCGTGAACTCGACGCGCTCGGCGCGGTGCCCCTCGCCGGGGTACGTCGCGTTCGCGACGCGGGGCACGAGGGCGACGGTGTCGTCGTGGCCCCCGTGGGCGATCCCCTCGCGTTCCAGCCGGCGCGCGAACGCGTCGTCGAGGTCGGGGTTGTCGTCGTGCATCTGCGCGTACTCGTCCTGCGGGTCGAACTGGACGACTGCCATTCGCGATTCGCGGCCGTCGCCCATCGGGTAGGTTCGGTCGGAGTCGAGGAACTGGCGGAGGACGTTCTTCGAGGCGTGGGTCTTCCCGGAACCGGTGCCGCCGGCGACGAGCGTGTGCCGGAACGCGAGCGGGTCGCCGTCGCCGTAGTCGTCCTTGACGCGGTAGTCGACCGTCGGGGGCTCCGCCGCGGTGCGGACCTTCTCGCCCCCGACGGAGAGGTGGCCGAGGAAGACGCCGTCGTCGGGGATCTTCAGCCCCGTCTTGATCTCGGCGTCGTCATCGGCCTCCTCGACGACCGCGCCCGGCTTCGGCACGCGGTCCGTCATCCGGCGTTTCATCCCCTCGCCCTCGCCGTAGACGACGGACATCGGCTCCAGGTCGGCGACGAACTTGTAGTCGCGCTCGGCGAACTCCTCGCGGCGCATCTGCCGGCGGGCGTGGATCTCGGTCGCGTCGTCGGACTGGAACTCCTGCGCGTACTCCAGTCCCGTGATCCGACAGAACAGCCGCTCGCCGTCCGGGTACGGGATCAGGAGGTACTTTCCGAGCCGCACCGACTCGCGGTTGCCGGTCGTGACGAACGCCTTCAGCGACGTCTCGTCTTCCTCCTCGGCCACGCGGAGCCCCTGAGAGACCGACACGACGCCGAGCCCCGCGTCGCTGCCGGCCGGCGTCGCGTCGTAGGCGGCGAACGCCTCGTCTTCCGCGTCGCCGCGCGCGTCAGCGGTCCCGGCTTCGGTCGCCGAATCACCCCCCGCATCGGCCGCACTCCCGCCGTCGGCCGCCGAGGCAACCCCGCCGTCGGCCGTGGAGTCGCCTCCGCCGTCGGCCTCGCTCGGCGCGCCGCCGTCGCCGTCACCGTCTCCGGTGAACTCGGTGAAATCCTCCAGCGTCATGGCGTATCCACCGACCGCTGGGCCGAAAGCGTTTGCCCTCCCGCCGGGACGCACGGGAACCCCTCCCGCGGCGCCCTTATCCCGCTCGACCCCGTACCCGTGCCATGATACTCGTTCGCGGCAGCGGAGGCGGGACGGACCTCACCGGTACGGTGTTCGAGCGCGGCGAAGAGCCGCCGGCGTACAAGGGCGCGCCCGACGAGGACGCGCCGTACGTGTGGGTGTGCGACTCCTTCTACGAGGTCGAGAGCGGCGGCTCCCCGCTCGTCGTCGACGGCGAGGAGATCCGCGTCGCCTTCGAGGAGCCGATGCCCCGCGGGTTCGACACGCGCGACCAGGCGGTCGAGGCGGCCCGCGACCACGTCCGGACGCAGTTCGCGCGGATCGGCGTCGACCCCGATGAGGTCGACGTCGAGGTGACCGCGGCGGACCCCGCCTGAGTCTCGCCTCGCTTTTACCTGCCCCGCCTCGGTACGGGTCGGTATGTCCGAACCGTCGGAGGACTTCGACCCCGAGTCTCGGGAGGAGCGCGAGGTCGCCGCCGAGGCCGCCGGCGACCGGTCCGATTTCCTCTCGCTGATGGGCCACGCATACCGCGGCGAGCTCGGACGGACGAGCTCGTGGCGGACCCGCATCGACCGCACGACCAACTGGGCGGTCGTGGTGACCGCGTCCCTGCTCACGTGGACCTTCTCGAGCGCGTCGCGGCCGCACTACGTGCTGCTCATCGGGCTCGTCATGCTCAGCGTCTTCCTCGGCATCGAGACGCGTCGGTACCGCACCTTCGACGTGTGGCGGTCCCGCGTCCGGCTGCTGGAGGAGAACGTGTTCGCGAACGCCCTCGATCCGGAGGGCGTCGAGCAGTCGAACTGGCGGGCGCTGCTGAGCGAGGACCTCCGCGAGCCGACTATCAAGATGCCGGCCGTCGAGGCGGTCTCGCGGCGTCTCCGACGGGTGTACGCGCCGCTCGTCTCCGTCCTCGTCGCCGCGTGGGTCGTGCGGCTCACGGTGTTCACCGCTGCCGGAAACGGCGTCGTCGCGACGGCGTCGGTTGGGCCGATCCCCGGCGCGCTCGTGCTCGCGCTCGTCGGCGGGTTCTACGTCGTCGTGATCGCGCTGACGGTTCGGCGGGCGCCGAGACGAGCTAAAGGAGAGATGCAGGCCGCCGAGGACGCCGAGGAGTGGAAGTGAACCGGTACGGCCTCGCGAAGCCGGACGAGGCGATCCGCGACTCCCGCAACCCCTTTTCGCTCGGGGCACTACCGAACCGTATGACCGAGCTACCGGACCGCGTCGTGGGCGACGCGCGGACGAGCGACTTCGGGTGGAGCCTCCTCACGGACCTGACCGACATCGGGAACCGGATGGCGGGATCGACCGGGGAGCGGCGCGGCGCGGAGCGCGTCGTCGAGGCGTTCGAGGCGGCCGGCCTGCGGAACGCCGGGCTCGACGAGTTCGAGATCCCCGGCTGGTGGCGCGGCGACTCCTCGCTGTCGGTGTCGGGCGCGGTGGAGCGGCACCACGGGAACTCCCACGAGGTGATCGCGCTGCCCGGGACCCCGAGCGGCGAGGTGACGGCCCCCCTCGTCGACGTCGGCGACGGCACCGACGAGGAGTTCGCGGCCGCGGGCGAGGCGCTGGACGGCGCGGTCGCGATGGCCTCCTCTCGCACGCCGGAGAGCCACGACCGGTGGATCCACCGGATGGAGAAGTACGTCGCGGCGGCGGAACGCGGCGCGGTCGGGTTCGTCTTCCGGAACCACATCGAGGGGGCGCTCCCGCCCACCGGCGAGATCGGGTACCACAACCGACCGGGGCCGATCCCCGCCGTCGGCGTCTCGAAGGAGGTCGGCGACCGGCTCTCGCGGCTCGCCGAGACGGCCGCGGACGGCGACGGCGGAGGCGGCCGCGGCTCGGGAGCCGACCGCCCGACCGTCTCGCTCGACGTCGACTGCCGCAACGAGCCGACGACCTCGGTGAACGCGGTCGCGGAGGTCGGCCCGGACACCGAGGAGGCGGTGTACCTCACCGCCCACGTCGACGCCCACGACGTGAGCGACGGCGCCAACGACAACGGCGCGGGGTCGGCGCTCGTCGCGGAGGTCGGTCGCCTGCTCGCGACGGTCGAGGGCGACCTCGACACGCGGGTGCGCCTCGTCACCTTCGGCTCGGAGGAGATCGGGCTGTGGGGGGCATACCACTCGGCGGAGACGACCCCGAAGGAGGATATCGCCTGCGTGGTGAACCTCGACGGCGCGTGTAGCTCGCGGAACCTCCGCGTGGGGACGAACGGGTTCGACGGGATGCGCGAGCCGTTCGAGGCGGTCGCGGACGCGTTCGATGCCCCCCTGACGACCGGCGAGACGATCTCGCCCCACGGCGACCAGTGGGCGTTCGTTCAGGAGGGAATCCCGGCCGTGATGGCGTCGACGACGAGCGACCAGTCAGGGCGCGGCTGGGGCCACACTCACGCCGACACCCTCGACAAGCTCGACTCCCGCGACCTCCGCGAGGTGGCGACGCTCGTGACCGCGGCCGTCTACCGGTTCGCGACGGGTGACGTGGCGGCGGACCACCGATCGCGGGAGTCGATCCGCGACGCCATCGACGAGGGGTACGTCGAGGAACTGAAGACGGGCGGGCGGTGGCCCTACGACGGGTAAGCCCGGGAGGTCGACGGAAGACACCCGGCAGAGGCCGGCGTCGAGTCCGGACCGCGCGCCGCGTCAGTCGAGCGCCGAGGCGCGGGCCGCCGCGAACGGGACCAGCATCTCCGCCGGGTTGAGCCCGCCGTGTATCCCGACGTACGACAGTTTCTCCGGCTCAACGTCGCCGAACCACACTCCCGAGTCGCGGTGCGTGACGATCAGGTCGCCGCAGCGCCGTCGGAACCGGTCTGAGACCGGGCGGTCGCCGAAGAGGTCGCGGTCGATCGCCTCCCGCCGGGTGAACGTCCGCGCGTCGTGGTCCGAGAGCGCTCGCCGCGCGTCCGGGACCGTTCCCGGTCGCAGGTGGAGGTGAACGTTGCGGGGGCTGCCGGACATCTTGACCGGCGTGCCGTCGGCGTGCCGTCGGAGGTTCCCCGTCACCGCCTCGTTCGCCGAGAGGTCGAGATTGGCGTCGGGGTCCGTGTTCACGTGGCCGTGGTCGGCCGTCACGAGCAGCAGCGTCCGCTCCGCGGTCCGCCGATCGACCCGCCGCAGAGCGGCGGTGACCTGCTCGCAGACGGTCGCCACCGTCTCGCCGTACGCCCGGCCGTCGGTGCCTTCGGCGTGGGAGACGTGGTCGACGTGCGGCACGTACGCGTAGACGTATCCGGGGTCGCCGCTCGCCGCGACCGCCGCCGACAGGCGCTCGCCGAACGAACCGAGGCCGTCGTAGACGTGCTGGGTCACGTCCTCGCCGCCGGCGTCGAACGGCTGGAGGCGGTGACAGTCGACCCCCGCGTCGCGCATCCGAGCGTAGAGCGACTCGCATCCGACGACCGACCCCTCGGGGACTCGCTCCGCCGCCGCGCCCGATTTCACATCCCCCCCGAGCGGCAGGAACGCCGTGTCCAACCGGGGGTCGTAGACGTTCCACCCGACGCACCCGTGTTCGCACGGGAGTCGCCCCGTCTCGAGCGTGGTGATCGCCGCCGCGGTCTCGGACGGGTAGACCGAGGTGAGCGGGGTCACCGTTCCCGCCTCGGTGAGCCGGTCGAGGAGGTCACACCGTGGACGGTGGCGCTTCCAGCCGTCGAGGCCGAACCCGTCGACGAGGAGGAGGACGACCGTGTCCACGTCCGTCTCGACGCCGTCGAACACGTCGCTCGGGAGGGCGCGGCGGCCGCCGGCGTCGAGCACCGATCGGACGGTGTCCGGGACGTTCCCGAAGCAGTAGTCCTCGTACGCCGGGAAGAGGTAGCCGTCGCGCTGCTGACGGTCTCGAAGGACCCGCTCGATATCGTCTCGAAACACGGTAGCGGTCGTAGAGAGGTCCCGACGCCCTCCGGGCGGATCGTTTCTTAACCTGTCGTGAGCATCTCGTCGGTCCTCGGCGAGCGCCTCTCGGCGTGGCCGCAAGGGGACCGGCGGGGCGGGGCGCCGGCCCCGAGTCCGGCGCGGCGGCTCGCGGACGGCTCGTCAGGCCGCCGCTCGGCTCATTCCTCGTCGGAACCGTCGCAGACGCCGAGCGGGAGCGACTCGGGGGCGTCGCCGTCCGCGTCGAGGCCGGCGTACGCGTCGTCGATGAGCCGGGCTAACTGCGTCTCGGGGCTCACGCCGCGGGCGGCGGCGAGGGCCGCGAGCCGCTCGTACTGCTCGTCCGGCACGGTCACCGTTCCCTCGTCCATACGCGGCGCTCCGTCCCGAAGCTACAAAAGCGTTGGTCCGGCCCCGCTCGCGGGCGATCAGTCCGGCTCACGACAAGTCGGTCCGGTCTCCCCCGTACGCGGCGTCGATTGGCTCGCCCTCCGCGAAGCGATCGAACAGCGCGTTCATCACCGACGACTCGGCGCGAGAGAGGTGCTCCCAGACGGTCGTCGAGCCGAGGCCGAGTTCGGCGGCGACCTCCTCGACGCCCACGCCGCCGCCGTGGTCGTAGTAGCCCGCGGCGATCGCGGTGGCGAGGACCTCGCGCTGCCTGTCGGTGAGCCCGTCGAGGAGGCCGGACGCGGGGAGCTGCGGCGAGCGCTCGATGGACGCGAGCTCCACGTTCCGCGCCAGTTCCACCTCGTTCCCGCCGCGTTCGAGCTCGCGCATTACCGCCGAGAGGTCGTCGTCGTCCTCCAGGTACGCCGTCCAGCGCTCGACGCCGCCGGAGATGGTCGTCCCCGTCCGGTAGTGGATCCCCAGCCGCGAGAACCGCTCGCCGATCCCGTCCCAGTCGGCGGCCGAGACGTCGATCGTCAGTGCGACGTAGGCGTGGGCGCCCTCGATCGGCGCGAGCGGCTCGGCCGACACGATCAGGTCGAACTCGCGGAAGTCCTCGACGAACGCCGCGATCTCCGCCGCCGGACCGGTGAGCTCGGCGATCCGCTTGCGCTCGGACCCGCTGCCGGTCATCGAGGAGACGGACCGGTACCGCACCTCCGGGTGGCGCGCGCTCACCTCGCACTCCGGCTCCCCCGCGTGGTGGATCCGGAACGTCACTTCCCGCATGGCCGATTCGAGGTCGCCGAGGTTCAAACGGGTTCCGGACCGGTCGCGAGCCGTCCTCGTCGGTGGCGGCGCGTCGTCGGTGGCGGTGCGTCGGCGGTGGCGGCGCGGGCGCGGTCAGTCGCTGCGCCCCATCGCGTAGAACTCGTCGTTCGGACGCATGTCCGCGACGGTCGCCATGCGGTTGGAGAGGTTGAAGAAAGCCGCCACGGAGGCGATGTCCCACACTTCCTCCGGGGAGAAGCCGGCGTCTCGGAGCCGCTGTACGTCCTCGTCAGTCACGGCCTCGGGCGACTCGGTGAGCGTGACGGCGAAGTCGAGCATCGCCATGTGGTGGTCGGAGACGTCGGCCTGCCTGTGGTTCGTGGCGAGCTGGTCGGCGAGCTTCGGCGCGCCCGCGTAGATCCGACAGAGCGCGCCGTGGCCGACCACGCAGTAGAGGCAGTCGTTCGCGCCCGACACCGCGACGACGATCATCTCGACCTCCTCCCGAGCCAGCGGCGTGTCGGACACGAGCGCGTCGTGGTACGCGAAGAACGCCCGAAAGTGGCTGGGCTTGTACGCGAACGCCGAGAACACGTTCGGCGTGAATCCGGCGTCTTCCGTCTCCTCGTCGATGCGGTCGCGGAGGTCCTCGGGGAGGTCCTCGTAGTCGGGCACGGGGAACCGTCGCATCGCGTCCTCGTTCATACCCCCAAGCGCGCGCCGTGACCACAAAGCCGTTCCCCCGGACTACCCATCGCTTCGCTGCTCTCCAACGTCTCGAACGGTCTCGTCGACCTGGGCGGTTGATTTATGCGGGGGCGTGCCGTGCGTTGGCACACGCATGCCCGACCCGAGCGACGCCGGTCCGGGAGCCGGCGACAGCGACCGCCGGCCGGCGCCGAGTTCGGGAGAGGCAGACCGGACGGCGGTCGTGGAGCGGCTGTACGGCGAGGTCCCCTTCCACCGGCGGCACGACCTGGAGGTGCTCGCCGTGACACCCGAGCGCGCCAGCGTCAAGCTGCCGTTCGATCCCGGACTCGTGGGCAACCCCGACCTCGGCGCGGTCCACGGGGGCGTCGTGAGCGCGCTCGTTGATCTCGCCGGCGCCGCCGTTTTCGTCGGCGGGCGCGAGGCGTTCACGCCCACCATCGACCTCCGCGTGAACTACCTCGAGGCCGCCGGCCGGGAGCCGCTGTACGCGACGGCAACGGTTGACCGCCGCGGCGCCGACATCGGCGTGGCGAGCGTCGAAGTCGAGTCCGGGGACGCCGTCTGCGCGACCGGCACGGGCGTCTACAAGCTCACCGATGACTGAGTTCCCCGTCGACGGCGTCGTGGACGCGCACGTCCACCTGATGCCCGAGCGGCTGATGGCCGCCATCCGAGAGGCGCTGGGCGAGGCCGCGGGCTGGACGTTCGACCACCCGACCGACCGCGACCGGATGGAAGCGGCACTGACCGCCGCCGGCGTCGAGCGGTACGTCGCGCTCCCGTACGCCTCGCGCCCGGGGACGGCGGCCGACCTCAACGAGTGGGTGATCGAGGCTGCCGCGGACTCCGAGATGGCGGTCCCGTTCGCCACCGTCCACGCCGGCGACGACGACCCGGGGACCGTCGTCGCGGACGCCCTCGACGCCGGGGCCCGCGGCCTGAAGCTCCAGTTGCCGGTCCAGGGGTTCGCGGCCGACGACCCGCGGCTCGACCCCGCCTACGAGGCCGTCGCCGCCCGCGACGTGCCGGTCCTGCTCCACGCCGGGACGGCGCCGATGTTCGAGGACAGCCCCCACGTCGGCGTCGAGCGCTTCGAGTCGTTCCTCGCCTCCTACCCGGACGTGCGGGTGTGCGCCGCGCACATGGGGACGTACGAGGTGGACGCGTTCGTCGAACTCGCCCGCGACAACGGCAACGTCTTCCTCGACACCACCTTCGCCATGTCGAGCGTGGCCGAGACGTACATGGAGTTCGACCCGGCGACGGTCGCCGACGAGACGCTGATCGAGCTCTCGGAGTCGGTCATGTACGGCTCCGACTACCCGAACATTCCGTATCCGTACGCCCGGGAACGAGAGCACCTGCTTGCGCGGGATCTCCCGGTCGAGGCGCAACGGAACATGTTCTCTCGGACCGCGCGCCGCTTCCTCGACGGCGACTGAGCGACGATGCCGCCTCCTCGACGGCGACTGAGCGACGCCGATGCTCGCCGGGCGCTTAGTACCGCTCGTCCACGACGCCGGGCTCGTCGAGGTCGGCGACCAGTTCGACGGCGTCCGGGGTCACGATGAGGCGGTCGCCGAGCGCCGCGCGCAGTTCGTCGGCGTCGGCCTCGCCCTCGCAGATCACGACGAGGCGGTCGGTGGTCTCGGGCTGGGACACTTCGACGCGGTACTCACCGGTCAGTCCCTCGAAGCCGGCGAGCACCGTCTCGATGCTCTCCGGGTACACCTTCACGCCCTTGACCTTCAGCCGCTCGTCCGTGCGGCCGATGACGCCGTCGGGCAGCACGACCGTCCCGTCCCGGACCGCGAGTTCGGCGAGGTCGCCGGTCCGGTAGCGCACAAGGGGAACCCCCGCTTTCCTGAGGTGCGTCACGACGACCTCCCCACGCTTGCCGGCGTCCAGCACCTCGCCGGTGTCCGGGTCGACGACCTCCACCACCGCGTAGTCGTCGACGACGCGGAGGCCGTCCTCGGCCGCGGTCTCGGCCGCGACGGGCATGATGTGCCGCGTACCGAAGTAGTCCACCGCGGTCGAGGCGTCGAGCGCGTCCTTGACCGCCTCGCGGCGGCCGGGGATCGACGTGAACGGCTCGCCCGCGCCGACGAACGTGTCGACCGAGCCGCCCTCGGCGCCGATCTTCAGCGCGAAGCTCGGGTTGCCCACGACGGCGTCCACGTCGTACGCCTCGATGGTGGCGGCGGCCTGCTCGGAGTCGCCGGGGCCGAGCGGGAACACCTCCGCGCCGAGGCGTTCGAGCGCCCGATGGAGCACGTACCCGGTGCCGAACAGCTCGTAACCGAACGTGTTGACGACGCGGTCGCCGGGCTCGACGCCGGCGCGTTCGAGCACGTCCGCGTTGGCGGCGGCCTGGGCCTCGAGGTCGTCGGCCGTGTCGAACACCGGTCGCAGCTGCTCGCCCATCGGCGAGAACGTGACCATGGCTGCGCCGTCGTACAGCGACCCGCTCGGCGGCGCGGCCTCGAAGTCGGCCTCGAGCTCCCCCGCCGTGGTGAACGGGAGCGACCGGAAGTCGGCCCACGAGTCAACCGCCGTCGGGTCGACGCCCGCGTCCGCGAACTTCTCGGCGTAGAAGTCGCGGTCGGCGACCCGCTCCAACTGCTCCCCGACCGCAGCCAGTGTGCTGTCGTCGTACATCGCGTTAACACACGAAAAACTGGCACATAAATCTCCGTCACGGGCGCGGCGTCGAGGTCGACCGCGTCAGATCAGACGGATCGCGTCAGGTCAGACGGGAGCGACGCGACCGTATCGCGGCGCGCGGGCCGTCGCGCTCAGTACGCGAACGGCCACGTGCGCAGGTACTCCTTGATCTTGCCCAGCCCGGCCAACACCCCCTTCGGCTCGACGGCGAGCACGACGATGATGATCGAACCGAAGAACACCGGCAGCAGGGCGGTTGCGTTGGTTCCCGTGAGGTCGGCGAGGTAGTTCAGCCCGTCGTTGAGGTAGTCCTGCACGAGCGTGACGACGCCGACGCCGAGCAGCGCCCCCCACACGCGCCCGAGGCCGCCGAACAGCAGCATGACGTAGTGTTCGAGCGTGAGCCCGAGGGTGAAGTACTCCGCGTTGATGAAGCCGATCTGGAACCCGAACAGCCCGCCCGCGACACCGATCATGAACCCGCCGATGGCGAACGCGAGCAGCTTGTTCTTGAACACGTTGACACCGAGGACGGACGCGGAGAGGTCGTTCTCGTGGATGGCGCGGAACGTCTTTCCGATCCCGGTCCGCGAGAGGTTCAGCGACAGCAGCGCGAACACTAACAACAGCACCAGCGCGAGCAGGTACTTGTCGATGGTCGTGCCGAGGGCGCCGACCGGGCCGACGAGGCCCACGTTCGAGGGCACCGACTGGGTCGTTCCGCCGTGGATGAACGCGAGCTGCGGGTTCACGAAGAACCACTCCTCGGCGATGAACTGGAGCGCCAGCGTCGAGATGGCGATGTAGAACCCCTTGACCCGGAACGACGGGAGGCCGAAGCCGACCGCGACCAGCGCGGAGATCAGGCCGCCGACGGCGAGCGCCGGAAACAGCCCCGCGCCGACGGCGAGCAGCCTGCTCGTGCTGTACGCGCCGATGGCCATGAACGCGCCCTGCGCGAGCACGATCTCGCCCGCGTAGCCGAGGATGACGTTGAGCCCCAACACCGCGATGGCGAAGATGTACGCCTGCGTCAGCAGCGTCACGGTCCCGCCGCCGAGCAGGAACGGCGCGATGAAGGGGATCGGCAGCCCCAGGGCGAGCGCGATCTTCTGCGTCCGCCACCGGACGAGGCCCATCCGCGACTCGTAGTCGGTGAAGTACTCACCGCAGGGCATGCGACCACCCCCCTTCGGCCGCAGCCGTTCGAGTCGTCGGTACGCCGCCGGAGCGCCGCGTGGCGCGCGAACTGTGTCCGTTCATGGTCAGAGCCTCTCTATCCGCTCGGTGCCAAACAGGCCGTACGGCTTCACCAGGATGACGACGAGCAGGAGGATGAGGGGGAGTATCTCCCCGAACCCCGCGCCGAAGTTGGCCTGAACGTCCGTGAACGGGACGTACACCGCCGTGCCGCCCACGAGGTAGTACGAGCCGAGTTCCTGGAGGACGCCCACGACGATCGAGCCGATGAACGCCCCGGGGATGCTGTCGAGGCCGCCCAACACGACGGCGGCGAAGATGATGATCCCCGTGTTCTCGATGGAGACCGCCGCCCCGCCGCTAGAGGTCGCGAGCAGGATGCCGCCGATGGCGGTGATGGCGATCGAGAGCGTCCACGCGAGCGCGATGGTGCGCTCGATCGAGACGCCGAGCACCATCGCCGCCTGCTCGTCGCTGGCCGACGCCCGGAGGATCGACCCGGTGACGGTCTCGCGGAAGAACAGCATCAGCACGGCGACAACGACGAGCGCGATGGCGACGGCGATGGCGTACGCCGCCTGTATCGAGGTGCCCAGCGGGAGGCTGAGCTGGCCGCCGAACGTCAGCGCCGACGGGTACGCCTGCGCGTTCTGGCCGTACAGGAAGAAGACGACGCCCTCGAGAATGCTGCCGAGCGCCAGCGTCACGATGATGACTGACAGCACCGGTTCGCCGATGAACTGGCGGAACACGACGCGTTCGAGCGCCAGCCCGAGCACGAGGCCGAGCAGGACCGTCACGAGCACCGCGGCCCACGCGGGGATCGCCGCCGGGAGCACGGTGGCCGTGCCGAAGACCACGACCCCGTACGCGCCGATCATCGCGATCTGGCCCTGCGCGAAGTTCAGGACACCGGTCACCTTGTAGATGAGCGAGAAGCCCATCGCCACGAGCGCGTACAGCGCGCCCAGTCCGAGTCCGCTCAGCGAGATGTCGATGAACGTGACCCAGTCGACCATCTAGCTCACCTCCAGTTCGCGGTCGTCGTCGAGGACCGGTTGGTCCACGTCGACGATGCGCATGACGCCGCGTTCATCGGACTCTCTGCCGTCTTGGTACGTGATTGTGAGCTCCATTGCTATCTCGGTGCTGCCGTCGTACAGGGCGGTCACGAGGTCGCCGTACCGGTCCACGACGACCTCGCGGCGGAGCTTCCCGGTGCGGGTGAGCTCCCCGTCGTCGGCGTCGAACTCCTTGAACAGGAGCACGAACCGCCGGATCGGGTTGTCGAGGTCCTCGTTGGTCTCGGCGACCACTCCGCGAAGCAGCTCTAAGACCGGTTCCTTCCGCGTCAGGTCGCTGTACCCCGCGTACTGGATGTCTCGCTGGTCGGCCCACTCCGCGACGTTGTCGTACCGAATGTTCAGCACCGCGGTGAGCTCGGCGCGGTCGTCGCCGACGACCATCGCCTCCTTCACGTAGGGGTTGAACTTCAGCTTCGTCTCGACGCTGATCGGCGCGACGGCGGTGCCGTCGCTCATCTCCAACACGTCGTCCATCCGGTCGAAGATCCGCACGTGATCGTCGTCGGTGAGCGCGCCGAAGTCGTCGGTGTGGAGCCAGCCGTCCTCGAACGCCGACTCCGTCTTCTCCGGCATCCCGTAGTAGCCGGAGGTGACGACCGGGCCGCGGACAAGGAGTTCACCGCCCGGCGTGATGCCCACCTCGACGTTCGGGAACACCTCGCCGACCGTCTCGACCTGGACATCGTCGTCGCGGTGCATCGTCACGAAGCCGCACACCTCGGACTGCCCCCAGATCTGCTTGAGCGGGACGCCCATCGCGTGGTAGTACTCGAAGTGGTCCTCCCCGAGCGGGCCCCCGCCGGTGTAGACGTTCTTCGCGCGCTTCAGCCCGATCTTGTCGAGTATCGGGCGGTACGCCACCCAGTACGACAGCCAGTGGGCGCCGCGCAGCCACGCCGGCGGCTCCTCGTCGTTCCTGTCGCCGATGACGTACTCGGCGTACTTTTCGCCGATGCTCGTCGCCTTCTCGTACACCCAGCGCTTGAACCGGGTGGTGTTCTCGACCTTCGCCTTGATATCCGCGACCCACGCCTCGTACCGCTTCGGCGACGAGAAGATGATCTCCGGGCCGATCTCGCGGAGGTCCTCCTCTTCCGTTTCGGGCTGTTCGGGGAAGTTCGCGGTCCAGCCGGCGACGAACGCGGCCGCGAGCAGGATCATCTGCTCGCCCACCCACGCCATCGGGAGGTAGGAGAAGTAGTCCGACTCCTTCGGCAGCGGGTCGATGTCGATGGCGGCGTTGGCGAGGTTCACGAGGTTGAAATGCGAGAGCCGGACGCGTTTCGGCATCCCCGTCGTCCCCGACGTGGGCGCGAGCATCGCGGTCGCCTCCGCGGGCACGGCCTGGATCTCGGACGCGAGGTAGTCGTCGCTCACGGCCCCGGACTCGCGGCGCTCGCGGCCGCGCTCCTCGACGTCCTCGTAGGCGACGATCTCCGGGTCGCCCGGCTCGGTCTTCTCGCCGTTCTCGTACCGGAACATCCCCTTGTCGTCCCGGTAGATGATGGTCGACAGCGACGGCACGTCGCCCGAGACGAGGAGGAGCTTGTCCACCATCTCTTGGTCTTCCGCGTACACCACCTCGGGCTCGAGCAGTCGGAGCTGCTTCTCGATGTCCTCGGGCAGCATGTCCTCGTAGTTCGGGGCCGCCATCCCGCCGAGGGACTGCGCGGCGATCCACGCCCACAGCTGGTGCGGGCGGTTGTAGCCGATGGTGAACAGCACGTCCTCGTCGCCGAACCCGTACTCCTCTAAGCCGAGCGCGAACCGCTCCACCCGGTCGTAGTACTCCTCCCAAGTGAACTCCTGCCAGACTCCGTACCGCTTCCAGCGCAGGGCGATGTCGTCAGGATGCTCGGCGGCGTGGTCGATGAGGATCTCGGGGAGCGCCCGGTCGGAGACGATGGGAACCGACTCGCCCTCCGGCGCGGTCAGGACGCGCTCGACGGAGAGCCCCGAGTCGTCGGAGTCGCCCGACGCGACGCCCTCGCTCTCAGCGTTGTCGGCCGCCATCTACTCGACCCCCGTGTAGACGCGGGCGACCTCGGGGTCGTTCGTCACCTCCTCGGGCGGCCCGCGGGCGATGACGCCGCCCTTCTGCATGACGATCATCCGCTCGGAGACGGCGGTGACGACTTCGAGGTCGTGCTCGATCATCACGAGCGTCAGCCCCTCCTCCTCGTGGAGGTCGGTCAGGAAGCGGATCATGTCGTACTTCTCGTCGAAGGTGAGCCCGCTCATCGCCTCGTCGAGCAGGAGCACGTCCGGTTCGAGCGCGAGCGAGCGGGCGAGGTCCACGCGCCGCTGAACGCCGAGCGGCAGCGTCGACACCGTCGTGTGGCGGTGTTCCCAGAGCTCGAGGTAGTCGAGTATCTCCTCGACGAACCGCATGTTCTCGGCCTCCGTCTTCCGGCCGGTCCCGTAGTACAGCATCGCCGAGAGTACGTTCGGGCGCTCGGCGACGGCCCGGGTTGTCATCACGTTCTCTAAGACGTCCTCGCTCTCGAACAGCTCCAAGCCCTGGAACGTCCGCCCGATGCCGTGGCGCGCGCGGTAGTGTTCCGGCCTGCCGCTGACCTCCTCGCCGTTCAGGAACACCTCGCTCCCGGCGTCGGGCGTGTAGAAACCGTTGAGGATGTTCAACAGCGTGGTCTTCCCGGCCCCGTTCGGACCGACGATGGACACCCACTCGCCGTCGGCGACACCGAGGTCCACGTCGTCGACGGCGGTGATCGAGCCGAACGTCTTGGTCACGTTCCGGCAGCCGATCGCGGCGTCCTCGGGAGAAACGTGAGTCCCGCCTCTGAGCGCCGCCGCCCGCATCTCGGCCTCCTGATCGGCGCTCATCAGGTCCACCTCTTGCGGATCTTGTAGTGCCTGATGTCGGTGTAGCGGGAGTCCTCGCTGGACGTGCCGAGGTAGAACTCCTTGATCTCCTCGCGCTGGACGAGATCGTCGGCCGGGTCGTGAAGCTCTATCTGCCCGTTCTCCATGACGTAGCCGTAGTCGGCGATCTCTAGGGTGCGCTTGGCGTTCTGGTCGGCGATGAGCATCGTGATGTCCTCCTTCCTGTTGATCTCCACGAGCGTCTCGAAGATGTCCCTGACAAGTTTCGGCGCGAGGCCGAGCGACGGCTCGTCCAACAGGAGCAGGTTCGGCCGGTGGATGAGCGCTCGCGCGATGACGAGCATCTGCTGTTGCCCGCCGCTGGCGTAGCCCGCCTTGAGGTCTAAGATGTCCTCCAACTGCGGGAAGTACTCGAAGGCGATCTGGTAGTCGTCCTCGTCGAACCGGAACCGGCGGCCCTCGCGGTAGAGCCCGCACCGGAGGTTCTCCTCGACGGTGAGGTCCTCGAACACCCGCCTTCCTTCGAGGATGTGCGTGATGCCGCGGCCGACCATCTCGTTGGCGCCGTAGTTGGTCACGTCCTCGCCGCGCAGGAAAACACGACCCCGCGTGACCTCGCCGCGCTCGCTCCGCCCGATGCCGCTGATCATCTTCAGTATCGTCGATTTCCCGGCGCCGTTCGGGCCGAGCAGCGCGACGATGTCGCCCTCGCTGGCCGACATCGAGACGCCCTGCACGGCGAGGAAGTGCCGGTCGTAGACGATCTCGACGTTGTCGAGTTCGACGACCGGTGGATCGCCGTCGCCCGCCGCGGCCGTCGCGTCCGCGGTCGTTTGCTCGTCGGTCGCCATCACAGTCCGATCCAGGAGTCGCGACGGGGCAGTTCGACGCTGGTGTCGAAGCTCAGGCTGCCGTCGGTGACCTCGAACAGCCGCCCGTTCATCGTCGGGCGCCGGTCGTCCTCCGCGTAGCTGAACGGCTCAGCGAGGCCGAACATGTCGTCGTCCTCGATGCCGAACATCCCCTGTCTGACGTTCGGCCCGGTCGTGACGTCGTTCCCGGCCTCGGCCGCGTTCTGCAGGCCCTTCAGCGCGAGCAGCGCGTGGATCACGCCGCGCACGTAGTTGAGTTGGGCGACCTCCGGGTCGTCCATGCTGCGCCCCTCGCGCTCGAAGTTCGCCTCGATGATCTCCGCGCCCCGGCCGCCGCTGTCGAGAGCGCCCTGGAACGTTCGGAACGCGTTGACGTATCGCACGCCCTCGAAGATGTCGGGCGACTGCTGGACCACGCGCTCGTCGACGGTGTAGGTCAGGCCGCACACCGTCAGGTCGGGGTAGATGTCCTGTCGGTCCTCCAAGAGCACCCGCATCGGCGCGGACGTGTTCTGGTGGATGAGGTAGTCGATCTCCTGGTCGCGGGCCTGTCTGAGCTGCGTGGTCGCGGAGTTGGCGGTCAGCGGGAGGTTGATGTCCGAGGCCACGTCGAGCCCGAGCTCCTCGGCGTACTGCTTGCCGCCCTCGACGGGCGACCGCCCGAACGCCGTGTTAGAGAAGATGAACCCGACCGTCGCCTCGGGGTCGTTGTCCGCGATCCACCGCAGGTGGGCGCGGGCCTGGCTGGTGTAATCGAGGTTCCCGAAGAAGTTGTACGGGAACTCCTCGGTGACGAGGTTCGCGGAGTAGGACGCGGAGACGTACACCACCTCGTCGTCCGCGACGGTGCCCGCCAGCGCCTCGGTGTCGGCGGTCCCCCAGCCGATGATCAGCGGCGGCGACGACTCCGAGGTGTACTGCTGGTAGTACTGCTGGGCCTGCGGCACCTCGTAGGCGTAGTCGTTGTTCGGATGGTCAATGCTCACGTCGAACAGGTCGTTCTCGTTGATGTACGTGATGGTGTCGCGAGAGCCGATGGCCGTCGGCCGGCCCACGTCGGAAGTCGCGCCGCTCTCGTCGTATATCCCGGGCACCGTAACGGAATCGGGCATCCCCCCGCTCCCTCCGCCGCCGCTGCCGCTTCCGCTGTCTCCGCCGTCCCCGCCGCCGATACATCCGGCGAGCGCCAGCGTCGCCGCTCCGGCGGCACCGCTCTTCAGGACGTTGCGCCGCCGGTACAGCCTCGTCGGATCCCCTGTGTTATCATTTGTCATGAGTATCTACCTACCACCCAGAGCAACGTACTACATAATCATTAGGGATGGATTCACTCGCCTGCGGGCAGTCCTTCGGTCGCCGCGGCGCTCGAGAGCACCGCGCGGAGCGATCCGGTCCGCCGAAACAGTCAAATGCGAGTGCCGCAACGACTGTCGCATGTTCACTTTTGTCGTGGGTATCGACGCGGACGAGGACCGGGCCAGCGCGCAAGCCGAGACGATCGCGTCGATGCCGCTGGAGACGGACGACGTGACGGCGGTCCTCGTTCACTCCTTCAGCGAGAACAGGGAGGGGGGCACCGTCGAACAGGTAAAGTCAGTTCGGGTCGCTCGGTCGCGACTCGAAGACGCCGGGATCGAGGTGACGCCCGAGGGGTACGGCGGTGACGCGGCCCGAGCGATCCTCAACGTCGCCGACGAGTACGACGCCGACCAGATCGTCGTCGCCGGGCGGAAGCGCACCCCCACCGGGAAGGTCCTGTTCGGCAGCGTCACGCAGAGCGTCATCCTCGACACCGAACGGCCGGTCCTCGTCTGTAGCGGGGGCGAGTAACCGACCTCACCCTGCTTCGCTCGCGCTGACAGGCTCGCTCGTTGGGGGGGCTCGCTCGTTGAGGGTGGGGCTTCGATGTGGTCCTCGCCGTCATGCGACGCGACGGGGCGTTTTATGCGCCCCGCCTACCGAACGCCCTTCGGAGTCGGTGAACCCACCGTTCGGGGCCGGGCTACTGCGACCCGCACTGCGCGGGACTTGTGCCAGCACAGCACCAGTCGCCAATACAGCGGGATGTAGATTAACAGTTGCTCAGTATCATGTTAGTTTCCGCTCCGCCCTACTCGCTCGCTTCGGTCGCTCTCTCCTCACGGGTCGCAGGCCCGGGCGCCCGGTCGAGCGGTCGCCGCGACCACAGCCGCCGGTCGTCGGGGGCCGTCGCGATCAGTTTATACCCGCGAGCGAGTAGATCGCACCGTGGTGGCGATGACGAGTCGGTTACCCCCACTGAGCCCCTTGTGATGACGGGTTTCGACCGAGCCACCGTTTCCACACCCGCCAGCGGCGCGGCCGAGCCGCCCCGGAGTGAAAGTGGTCCTGAGCGACGGTGTCAAGGCGCTGTCTGGCGGTTTCGAGGCGAAGAGGCCGGGTCGATCGGCGTCGATCGAACGCGGGGTCGCCGCTCAGTACGACGCGGCGCGCTTGTCGAGGCCGGCGGCCTCGATGTCTTCGCCGTCGACGGAGGTGCGGAGGACGTCCATCCCGTCGTCGCGGTCGATGTCGAAGTTGCGGGCGTACAGATCGTCGAGCCGCTCGTACTCGGCGTCGGAGATCGGCGGCACGTCGGCGGCGGCGCTCCACTCGGCGATGTCGGCGCCGTCGCGGAACGTCGGGGTGACGGAGGCGACCTCGTCGTGCGCGAGCAGCCAGCGGATCGCGGCCTGCGCCATCGTGCGCGTCCCCTCAACGCCGTCGGGGTCTTCGAGGAAGCGGATCGCGTCGACCTTCTCCCAGCCGGTCTCGTACCACTCCTTCGGGCGGTGCGAGCGGTGGTCGCCGTCCTCGAGGACGGTGTCGGGCGTCACCTGTTCGTTCAGCAGGCCGGAGGAGTGCGGGACGCGAGCGATGACGGAGGTGTCCGAACCGCTCTCGCGGATCGTGTCCACGAAGTGGCGACCGGGCTCCTGCTCGAACAGGTTGAAGACGGTCTGGACCGCGTCGAACTCCTCGTACTCGACGGCGGCGTCGCCCTCGGCGAGCCAGCCGATCGAGGGGCCGAGCGCCCAGCCGAGCGCGCGGACGCGCCCGTCGGCCTTCCACTCGCGGAGGAGGTCGCGCACCTCGGGGGTCACCTCGTCGACGTTCGCGTTGTGGAGCTGGAGCACGTCGACGTAGTCCGTGTCGAGGCGGTCCAGCGAGGCCTCGAACGCCTCGGTGAGGTACTCACGGTTCAGCTCCTTCGGGAGCTCGCCGTGACCGGCCTGCGGGTTGTCGTAGAAGTCGTAGCCGATCTTCGTCGACAGCGTCACCTCGTCGCGGCGGCCGGCGATCGCCGTCCCGATTATCTCCTCGCTGTCGCCGTGGCCGTACACGTCGCCGGTGTCGACGTAGGTGACGCCCGCGTCGAGCGCCTCCTCGACCATCCCGACCGCCTGTTCGTCCGAGCGGTCGCCCCACCAGTCGGTGCCGACGACCCACGCGCCGAAGCCGACCTCCGAGACCTCGACGCCCGAGTTACCGAGTTCGCGGTGTTGCATGCCAACCGGTTGGTGGTCGGGACACTTATCGGGCGCGGTCGGTCTCGGGGCGGTGGAACGGCCGGCGATCGCTGTCGGTCTCGGGGCGGTGGAGCGGGCGGCGATCACGCTCGCTCGTCTCGGCTCGTCCCGCCGCCTATTACTTGATCCCGGCTCGTCGACCGCCCATGGACGACTCCCTCCGTTGGCGGCTCGACGCCGTGATCGCCCTGCTCGGGATCATCGCCGTCGTCGCGGTCACCGCGCTGTTGCTCTCGTTCGGCAGGGCCGCGATCGCCCCGGCGTTCGTGATCGCCTTCACGGGCGTTCTCGTCGGCATATTTGCCGCCGAGGAACTGTACTGATCGGCTGAGGCGCCGTGGTCGCACAACCGAATCCATTTGAGTGATGGCGACGAAGGAGGGCCGATGACAAAGCGACACGTGTCCCTGCCCGACGGCGCCGAGGCCGGGGTCCGAGGGTTCATCGACGAGGTGGACGAGCGGCTCTCCTCGGACGAGGACACCTGCGAGGTCGTCCGTGACGTGCTGATCGACCTCCACGGCGACCGGGAGGCGTGGGAGGCGTGGCAAAGCGGCGAATCGGTGTCGCGCGCCGAGCGCGTGCGCCTCCAGGGGTACGACCCGTGTAACGCGACGCTGGAGTCGGAGTACTACGCCGAGAAGGACGAGGAGCGCTTCCAGCGCTCGAAGCACCTCCAGTGGCTCTGGCGCCAGTTCGACGCCACACCGATGGCCGACAACGTCGAGTTCGCGCTCCGGTTCCGGCAGATGCTCGGCAACCACCTCTTCGCCGAGTGCGGCGACGACTGTCGCTTCTTCAAGGGGATCTCCGTCACCTACGGCCACAACATCGAGGTGGGCGACAACGTCGTGATCCACGACGACGTCCACCTCGACGACCGCGGGAAGCTGACGATCGGCGACCGCGCCTCCATCTCCGACGGCGTCCACCTCTACAGCCACGACCACGACATCGTCGACCAGACCGAGGTCCGGAACTTCCACACGATCGTCGAGGACGACGCCCGCGTCACCTACGACGCGATGGTCCGGGCCGGCTGCCGCGTCGGCGAGAACAGCGTCGTGGGCGCGCGATCCGTGGTCCAAGGCGACGTGCCCGCCCATCACGTGGTCGTCGGATCGCCCGCCCGCAGTGTCCGCGTGAAGCCGGGGTGGGAGGAGGCCGCCGAGGAGATCGAGGACGGCCGGCTCCCCGACAACCAGGACGACCGCGAGATCGAGTACGACCTCCCGGACGACCTCGAGCAGTTCGACGAGTTTCAGCGGGACCTCCAGCCGCCGAGCCCGCCGCGCTGAGGGCGCCGTGCGGCCGACGCGTCGGTGATCGAAAGCGGCTTGTTCGTGGTATGATATCTCACGCCAGTATCGTTATTGGCCAGCAGCGCGTACGCAGAGGTGGTGTCGCACACATGACAGGACAACGGATACTGATGATCGTCGGCGACTTCGGGGAGGACTACGAGATAATGGTGCCGTACCAGGCGCTCCAGGCGGTCGGCCACGAGGTCCACGCCGTCTGTCCGGGCAGGGAGGGCGGCGAGACGGTCAAGACCGCGATCCACGACTTCCGCGGCGACCAGACGTACCTGGAGGAGCGCGGGCACGACTTCGAGCTCACGCACGGCTTCGACGAGGTCGACCCGGCCGACTACGACGCCTTAGTCGTTCCCGGCGGGCGCGCCCCCGAGTACCTCCGCGGCTACGACGAGGTGCTCGACGCGGTGCGGCACTTCTTCGAGGCGGACAAGCCCGTCGCGTCGATCTGTCACGGCCCGCAGATCCTCGCTGCGGCGGGCGTCCTCGACGGCTACGAGATCACGGCGTACCCCGCCGTCAGGCCGGAGGTCGAGGCCGCCGGCTGCTCGTGGGTCGACGGCGTGACGACCGACGGGAACCTCGTCACCGGCCAAGCGTGGCCCGATCACCCCGAGTGGATCGCACAGTTCCTCGACCTGCTCGGGACCGAGATCGACCACGAGGCGACCGCGGCGACGGCGGACTGAGCCCGCGCTTTTTCGATGCCGGACCCTCGCGCCCTCGCGGTCAACGTCGCCGCCAACACGAACGAACCCGGGTTCCGGGGGCCCGTCTACCCCGACGGCTCCTTCGCGTACGTCCCGATCCCCGAGTCGGCGGCGACGCTGCCGCGCGGGCGCGCCCCGGTCGACGAGCCGGTCCCGACCTACGGCGACCTCGACCTCCCGTTCGCCGTCCCGGAGGCCCTGCGCGAGGTGCCCGTCCACGCCGACCCCGAGTTCCCGGGCGTCCACGGCCGCGAGCGCGCGACGTACGGCGACCCGCACGGGGTGAAGGCCGGGCGGATCGCGACCCTCGAACCCGGCGACCGGCTCCTGTTCTACGCGACGCTGTCGCTGCGGCCGCGCGACTGGGCCGGACCGGGCGACGAGCGCCCCGGCGACGCGGGCGCGGACGACCGCGGCGGCGCGTGGCTCCGAGAGCACGGCGTCGCCGTCGACGACGACCTCGCCCCCGACTGGGGCGCGTACCTCTTCGCGGGGATCCGGATCGAGCGCGTACTCTCGCCGGCCGAGGGCGACGGCGTCGTCGACCGCGCCGCCGCCGCCGCGGCGGCGCCGACCAACGCGCACCTGAAGCGGGACCCGTTCGACGCCCGCGTCGTCGCGGTCGGCGACCCGGACGCGTCCGGCCGCTTCGACCGGGTCGTTCCGCTGAGTGCGCCCGACGCAGGGGTGGAGGCGAACCCGATCGTCACCGACCTGTCGAGCGACTCCGGGAAGGGGCCCTGGTGGCGCCGCCCGATGGGCTTCGACGAGGCGGCGACCGCGGAGCTGCTGGCGCAGATCGACCGGGCGTGAGGGGCGACCGACGCGGCGCGAGGGGGCGGCGCGACGGGACGCCGCGTCCGCCGCCACCGCGATTTATGAGGCGCGGCCGCGTTGTGTGCGGTATGAGCGACGACGAAACACCAGACGCGAGCGACGAGGCGACCGGCCGCGGCGCGCCGTCGCGGCTCGGGCGCGTCCTCCTAGGCGCCGGCCTCGCCGCGCAGGCCTCGGAGGACTTCCGCGACATGGACGACACGATCGAGTACGCCGAGTCGGCGGGCGTTCCGATGCCGGACGTGGCCGCGCCGTTCGCCTCCGGCATGATGATCGTCGCCGGCGTCGGCATCGCGCTCTGGCGGCTCCCGCGGGTCGCGACCGGCGCGGCGGTCGCGTTCCTGACCGTCGTCACCGCGACGATGCACGACTTCTGGAACGCCGACGAGGACGACAAGGGCGGCGAGCGGCTCGCCTTCTTCGGCAACCTCGCGATGCTCGGCGGGGCGTTGGTGTTCCTGCGCGAGGCGTACAAGGACTGACCGGAGTCGTGTCGCGCGCTACAGTTCGCCGGCGTCCAGTGGGTCCTCCAGCTGGCCCATCACCGCCTCCATGGCGTCGGTCGCGGTGAGCAGGCCGACGACCTCGCCGTCAGCGACGACCAGAGCGAGCTCCTGCGACTCCGCCTGGAACCGGTCGTAGGCGTCGCTGACGCTCGCGTCAGGGGAGACCGTCAGCGGGGGGGCCGCGACGTCCGCGAACGTCAGGTCGCCGTCGCGGAGCGCGTCGAAGCGGCTCACGATCGAGGGGGCGTACACGATCCCCTCGAAGTCGCCCCGGTCCTCGCCCACGAGCGGGAAGCGCGTGTGCGGGGTGTCCCGGATCCGGTCGAGGTTCTCGTCGACCGACGCCGTCGTGGTCAGCGAGACGATCTCGTCGGGCCGCGTCATCACGTCCGCGACGGTGACCCGATCCACGTCGAGCGCGTTGAGAATCTCCTCGCGCCGTTCCTTCGGTAGCTCGATGTCTTCCATCATCGAGCCGAGGCGGGTGCGGAGCTGCGCGCGCGTCTCCAGCACCTCCCCTTCGGCCTCGGTCCACGACCCGGTCATCTCGACGCCGAAGAGCCCCAGCGTCGCCTTCGCGACCCAGTCGCCGAACTTGATCAGCGGCGAGATGCTCCAGGCGAACCAGTACAGCGGCCGAGCGCCGTAGTTCGCGACCTGCTTCGAGCGCTCGACGCCGAGATACGTCGGCGTCTGCTCGCCGTGAGTCAGGTGGACCATGTTGATGAGGAAAAAACCCAACAGCGAGCCCGCGCCGGCCGACGCGAGCGCGGTGTTCTCGAATATCGGCGCGAAGATCGCCGCAAGCCCCGGCTCGGCGACAATACCGAGCGCGATGCTCGTGCCGGAGATCCACACCTGACAGGTGGTGAGGTAGAACTCCAGGTCGTCCGTCATCTCCCAGGCGCGCCGCAGTCCGGGGGTGTCCATCTCCGACTCCGGGTACTGCCGGAGGCGCGTCAGGCCGAACTCGACCGCCACGAAGTACGCGTTGATCAGGATGAGGAGGACGCCCGCGGCCACGCGGAGCGCGACCTCGGTCGGGGGCATCGTCGTCGCGAGCGGGATCATCGTCTCCCGTTCCCCGTGCGACCCTGAAAAGGGTTCAGGCCGCGACCGACGCGCCTACTCGTAGTCCTCGTACGTCGGGAGCCCCTCCTCGGGCGGGAACTCCTCGACAGGCACCGTCGTCTCGTCGCCGCTTTCCATGTCCTTCACCGTGTACTCGCCGTTCTCTAAGTCGCGCTCGCCGACGACGACCACGGTCTCGGCGTTGATCGAGTCGGCGTAGCCCAACTGCGCGCCGAACGAGCGGTCGGAGACGTCCTGTTCGACCACCACGTCGTCGCCGAGCGCGCGGAGGTCGCTCGCGAGCGCGGCCGCCTCGCCCCGCGTGTCGCCCACGCCGAGCACGTAGTAGTCGGTCGAGAGCTCCTCGTCCGGCCAGACCCCGGCGCGCTGGCAGAGCAGCTTGAGAGTGGCGTGGCCGGGGGCGACCCCGACCGCGGGGGTGGGCTGGCCGCCGAAGCTCTCGATGAGGTCGTCGTAGCGCCCGCCGCCGAAGACGGAGCGGGACACCTCGCCGGTGGAGTCGAAGCACTCGAAGACGACCCCGGTGTAGTAGTCGAGCCCGCGGGCGGTCGTCAGGGACACGTCGCAGAACTCGCCCGCACCGAAGTCGGCGGCGGCGGCGAGGACGTTCCGGAGGTTCTCGACCGCGGCCTCGACCGACTCGTCGCCCGCCTCGGCGACCGCGTCGAGGTCGTCGACGGTCTCCACCCCCGCGATGAGGTCGTCGAAGTCGCGCGCGGTGTCGCGGGCGAGGCCCGCGTCGGAGAGCAGTCCGACGTACTCGGCGTCGTCGACCTTCGCGCGCTTGTCGACCGCGCGGATCGCGGCGGCGGTGTCGACCGCGTCGGGGTCGGCGGCGAGCGACCGGACGAGACCGCCGAGGATGTCGCGGTGCGAGACGCGGAACTCGAAGTCGTCGCCGGTGAGTCCGAGGTCGGTCAGGGCGTCGGCGGCGGTCGCGAGCACCTCGGCGTCGGCCTCGGGCGCCGACGAGCCGAACACGTCGATGTTCGTCTGGTAGAACTCGCGGAACCGGCCCTGCTGGACCTGCTCGTAGCGCCAGAACGGGCGGGTGGAGACCCACTTGATCGGCTTCGACAGCTCCTGGCCCTTCTCGACGACCATCCGCGCGACCGTCGGCGTGAGCTCCGGCGTCATCGAGACGCCGCGGCCGCCCTTGTCGTCGAAGGCGTACAGCTCCTCGACGATCTCCTCGCCGGATTTGTCCACGTACATCTCCGTCCGCTCTAGCGCGGGCGTCGCGATCTCGCGGAAGCCGTGGCGGGCCGCCGCGTCCTCGATCGCGTCGGTCACCTCGCGGCGGGCGGACTGCTCGCCGGGGTAGAAGTCGCGGAAGCCTTTGAGGCCGTCGTACATGGACGCCGGTTCGGCGAGCGCCCGCTTGAAAGCATCCCTTCGGGGCGGGACAGCCGGGATCGGCGCGCGGTCGCGGCCGAGGGGCGGCGGCTCCGCGGGCCGTCTACTCGCGCTGGTACTCCTTCTGGAATCCGCGGAACTCGGTCCGGTGGGCCTCCTCGTCCGAGAGCAGCGTCACGGCGAGGTCCTCGGTCACCGGGTCGTCCGCCGCCTCCGCGGCGTCGATCAGGTCGCGGTACGTCGCGATCGCGTCCTCCTCGGCGTCGAGCACGCCGTTGATGACGGCCAACACGTCCGTCGAGTCCTCGGGCGGCTGGAGCGACTCCTGCCCGGCGGTGAACTCGGCGGAGCCGGGCGGCCGCGCGTCGAGCTGTTTGAGCCGCTGCCCGAGCTGTTCGGCGTGGCCGAGCTCCTCCTGGACGTCCTGTTTGAGGCTCTCTTTGATCTCCTCGGCCCGGACGCCGTCGAGGACGATCGCGTTCGTCTGGTAGTTCATCACGGTCTCGATCTCGTCGGCGTACGCCGTCTTGAGCAGGTCGACGACTCGGTCGGATGACATGCCCGACGCTACGACCGCGGGGTCGAAAGGAGTTCCGGCGCTTCCGGGTCTGCGGGAGTCAGTCGGTCCGGCCGTGGACGTACGTCTGGTCGTGGTCCGGGAACACTTCTCCCACCGTGCCCTCGCCGTACTCGTCGGCGATGAGCGTCCGGAGCTCGTCCTCGTAGTCGGCCTTGGGGACCTCCTCGCTGGGTCCCTGCTGGACATCGAAGGTCGCCTCGACGAGCTGGTCAACGGCGTGGCGGCCGAACCCGGAGAGCGGGGAGATGTAGTCGATCCCGTTTCGGTCCTCGAGGCTCTGCGCCTGCGCCCGCGACACCGTGGGGACGCGGTCGTCGCGGCGGGTGCCGTCCGCGATGGCGTCGACGTCGAGCGCGGCGATGGTCTCGAGGGCGTGCTCGTGGACGCGCTGGATCCCGTTCCGGGGGTAGCCGTCCGCGACCATCGTCTCGGCGGCGCGCTCGGCCACTTCGCGGTCGAGGTCGGCCCGCTCGAACGGGAACCCGAGTTCGCCGGCCGCCCGCTCGGCGTGCTCCCAGTCGTCCGTGAGCCCGAAGCTCCCGGTGACACAGCGGACGTCGTAGAACCGGTCGAGCAGGTGGGCGGCCAGCGAGGAGTCTTTCCCCCCGCTGTACAGCAGCGCGAGCTCCATCTACCGGCGGCGGATGTCGAAGCTCTTCTGTTCGGGCTGGAGCTCTTTGAGCAGGTCGCGCATCTGGTCCTCGTCGATCTGTCCCTGAATGCGTCCGCTCTGCGCCAGCGCGGCGACCTGTTTCTTCACCTTCTCGCCGAACTGCGGCTTCGACATCTCGACCGCGTTGAGGCGCTGGCGGGCTCCGTCGGTGAGGTACTGTTTCAGCACCGCCTCCTGCTGGGCCTCGGCGCGCTCTTGGGCCTGCTGTTGGGCCTCCGCGGCGTCGCCCTCGCCGCCCTGTCGCTCGCGAAGCTCCTCCATCTTCTGTTCGCGCAGTTCTTCGAGCCGCTCGTCGTCTGGGTTACCGCTCATACGCACCCGTTCTCGGTCCGTGCGAAAAACCATTTCGGAGGTCGCGACCCGCGCGGAACGGCCGGAGCCGCCCGCAGAACCGTCGACGCCGACGGGGACGGTCCGCGTCGTTTAAACGGGCCCTCGGCGTAGCCGCGGGTAATGAGCGAGTCGCGGGAGTTCTGTCCGCGCTGCGGCGACCCGGTCCCCGAGCGGCGCGACCCCCTTCCGGGCGAGCCGCGCGGGCGAGACGCGCTGCTCTGCGACGACTGCTACTTCGAGGACTTCGACCTGGTCGACGCCCCCGACCGGATCGAGGTGTTGGTTTGTTCCGGCTGCGGCGCCGTCAGGCGCGGCGAGTCGTGGCGCGACGTCGGCGCGCGCGACTACACCGACGTCGCCGTCGACGAGGTCGCGGAGGCGCTCGGCGTCCACGTCGACGCCGAGGAGGTCGAGTGGGGCGTCGAGCCCGAGCAGGTCGACGAGAACACGGTCCGGATGCACTGCCGCTTCTCGGGCGTCGTCCGCGGGACCCTCCGCTCCGCGGAGGTGACGGTCCCCGTGAAGATATCACGGGGGACCTGCGACCGCTGCGGGCGCATCGCCGGCGGCTACTACGCCGGGATCGTTCAGGTCCGCGCGGACGAGCGCGACCTCACCCCGGCGGAGCGCGCCGAGGCGCTCGACATCGCGGAGTCGTACGTCGCCGACCAGGAGGCCGACGGCGACCGCGAGGCGTTCATCACCGAGGTGAACGAGACGGACGACGGGCCGGACATCAAGCTCTCCTCGAACCGGCTCGCGCAGAACGTGGCGACGCGGATCACCGAGTCGCTCGGCGGGAGCTTCGAGTCGTATCCGACGCTCGTCACCGAGGACGGCGACGGCAACGAGGTGTACCGGGTCACGTTCGCGGTGCGGCTCCCGAAGTACGCGGAGGGCGAGATCGTCGACCCCGAGGACGGCGACGGGCCGGTCCTCGTCACGGGCGTCTCGGGCCGTCTCCAGGGGATCCGGCTCGCGAGCGGCGCGGAGTACACGTCCGCGTTCGCGGACGCGGAGGCCCCCGACGCGACCCGGCTCGGGACCCGCGCGGACGCGACGGAGACCACCGTGGTGACCGTCGAAGACGAGAACGCGATCCAGGTGCTCGACCCCGTCACCTACGAGGCGAAGACCGTCCCGAACCCGGCGTTCGTCGACGGCGACGCCGACGTGGTCCTCGCGTTCGAACACGGCGGTGAGGTCCACCTCGTGCCCGACGACGAGGCGGAACGGACCGCGGAGTCGGCTCGGAGCGGCAACTGAGGGATCGCTGCGAGCCGGACCGAACGCGCTACGAGGACGGCTGGAGGGCCGTAGAACTGATCGTTCGTGAGACGGCGTCGCGAAAACCGTCGACGCGTCGGCATCCCCGACCGCGGGGGACACCGCTCAGTCGGCGCGGGCGGGCTGCTCGCGGCCGAGCGCGGCGGCGCGCTCGGACTCCGTTACCTCGATGCCGCGGCGTTCGAGTTGCTCGATGAATTCGGCCTCGCTGAGCCCTGCCTGTGCGGCCGCCTGCGACAGCGTCAGGGTTCGCGCACCGTACAGCGTCAGCGCACTCGACAGCCCGTTCGTGGCCATACATCCAGTAGTCGCGTGAGGGATTATGAAGGTTACTACTTCATTCAGGCCCCTGATACACCTTATACGATATATATTGACGAACGATCGGCTCGGAGGTGGTAATATGACGCACGCGTCGTCGTCGCTCGCCCGCAGGAGTTATACGCCTCTGCGGTCGAACGCCGATATGGACAGACAACAGCTCATGGCGTTGTTCTTCGCGTTTCTCATGGTGAGCTCCATGGTCGCGTACGGCGTCTCGCTGCTGTGACGGCCGCGTCTGGATAGCGCCTCGTCAGCCGTCGCCCCACACGTCCGACAGCGGGTGGTTCTGCCGTCGCTCCGCGTCCCGCTCGGAGCGGGTCCGGACCGACTCGTCGTCGGTCGTTCCGCTGTCGGCGGTCGCGTCCCCGTCGCCGACCGAGGAATCGCCGTCGGCAGGCGACGAGCGATCCGAACCCCTCGACCCACCCGAGCGGCGGCTCCGCCGCCGTCCGCTCCGCGCACCGTTCGCCGCCGACGCGTCGATACCCGCCAGCGCCGCGTCGGGGTCGAACGCCGGGAGCGACGGGGTCGTCATCGCGTCGACCTGATCGCGGAACCACGAGGGCGTGTCGGCCGCGGCGCGGTCGAAGAGGTCGAGCAGCGAGTCGTCGGCGAGGTACGTCGCGCCGTAGTCGTCCGGGGCGCGGACGACTCGCCCGCACGCTTGGATGACCGTGCGCAGCGCCGTCCGGTGGTACCACGCCCACTGCCCGTCCGCCAGCCGGCGGGCGACCCGCGAGTCGTTCGTGTTCCGGTACGGCGCCTTACACACCACCTGCCAGCGACAGAGGTCGCCCTTCAGGTCCAGCGCCTCCTCCATCTTCACCGAGACGAACACCTCCGGGTCCGCGCTCGCCTTCCACGCCTCCAGTTCGGCGTCGCGGTTCTGCCTGTCGTGCCGCCTGACCCGCGCGGCGACGCCGAACTCGCCGAGCCGCTCGGTGATCCGCTCGGCGATGTCGTACGAGTGCGCGTGGATCAGCCCCTTCTCGTCGGGGTGTTCCGCCATCAGCCGGACGATGAGCCGGGCGATCTTCGGCACCGTCTCGTCGCGGTTCTCGTACGTCATCGACCCCTGCGTCACGTCGTACAGCGGGCGGTTCGCGAGCGGGAACGTGTGCTCGACGTCAACGAGGGCGACGTCGGCGGGGTCGAGCCCGACGCCGCGGCAGAACGCCTCCTTCGAGAGGATGGTCGCCGACAGCAGCGCGAACCGGTTCCCCCGGTCCCAGACGGTGTGCCGGAGGTACCGGGCGGGGTCGAGCGGTTTGATATCGAGGGCCGACCCCTCGCCGCCCGGCTGGTCGACGACCCACGAGGTCGGGGACTCGATGTCGCGATAGTCCTCGAGGAACCAGCCCAGTTCGCTTATGAGCTCCTGGAGCCGGTCGCGCCGGGCGACCTCCTCGCGGTCGAGCTCGGGGCGGCCGACCAGCTCGTCTTTCGCCCGGATCGCCACGTCGCGGAGCGTCTCGACGAACCGCGCGGTCCGGTCGACCGCGTCCTCCTCGGGGCCGGCGTCGGCCGCGACGTCCGGGACGCCGACGTCGTCCCACACCGGGACGCGGTCGGGCGATATCTCGATCGTCGCGTACATCTCGGCCCACTCGGCGAGCCCGTGCGCCTCGTCTATCACGACGGCGTCGCGCTTCCGGAACACCTCGGAGCCGGCGGTGCGCATAAAGTACGCTAACGTCTGTGCCGCGAAGCGGTTGCCGGACGCGATGGCCCGGTCGGAGAAGTACGGGCAGCGGTGCCGGATCGAGCAGTCGAACCCCTGCTGGCGCGCGCAGGGCGCGCGGTTCACGGGCGTGTCGTGCTCGCCGGGGAGCACGCAGTCGTAGTTCGACTTCCCGCGGATCACCGCGAGGTCGTCGAGGAGGTCGTCGGCCTCGACGTCGTCGATCTGCGACACCTGCGGGGTGGTGTAGTAGGCGCCGGTCGCCTCGCTGGGGGCCGCCTCGCCCGCGGTCTCGGCCGCGCCCATGATCGCCCGGGCGAGCAGCGACTTGCCGCTGCCCGTCGGCGCGCGCACTAACACGACGCGGTTACCGGCGGCGAACGCGTCGCGGATGTCGGCGAGGGCCTGCTCCTGCGCGCCGCGGAAGCTCGGGGCGGGGAACTCGGCGGGGATCCGGCTCGGGTCCACACGACGCCCTCGCGCGCTGTCGGAATTAAACCCTCGCTTGGGCGGCGACCACGGCCGCGGGACGCCGACGAGCGACGCCGGCCGCCCCCCGACGACGGGGCGCCAGTCGCGCCCGACCCCACCACCTATTTCCCCGTCGCCCGCGGTGAGGGAAGCGATGAGCGACGACGGGATCCTCGGGTCGCTGTCCGCGGTCGGCCTGTTGAGCCTCTGTTGTATCGGGTTCGGCGGGGTAGCCGGCGGGGCGGCGCTGGTCGGCGGCTCCGCGTCGGTGAGCGCGTTCGCGACGGGCGCGAACAGCGCCCGCGGCGCGCTGATCTCCGGGGTCGTCACGTTCGGGACGGTCCTCGTCGCCGCCGCGGTGATCCGGTGGCGGCTGAACCGGTGAGCGCGGCCGAGCCGTCCGAGGCTACTCCCGGCCGTGCCGCTCGATGTTCTCCCAGACGACGGCCATCAGCTCGCCGGTCTTCGCCACGAGGTCCTCGACCGCGCCCTCGTCGGCCCCGGCCGCCGACGCGCAGCCGAGGTCGCGGATCGCCTTGGTGGCGGACACGTGGTGGACGTGGACGCGGTCGTCGCCGGCGCGTTCGTACACGACCGTGGTACAGGGGAGCATACCGGCGAGCGTCGGGTCGATCCGCAGCGCGTCGGACGCGATCTCGGGGTGACAGACGACGATCAGCGCGGTCCGCTCGGCGTCGTCGTGGCCGAGCATCCCCTCGATCATCTCGTCGAGCCGCGTGACGCGCACGGTCTCGAAGTCGGCGAGTTCGTGTTCGAGCTGGACGAACGGCACCGCGTCCTCGAAGGGGAGGTCGACGGTCGTGTGGAGCGCCTCGTCGGCGGTGGGGGCGGGGCGTGCGGCGTCGCTCATACGCCGTGGCTCGCGCGCCGCCAGCTAAAACCCGGACGCCGTCTCAACACCTGCCGCTACCTCGAACGGTGGCCGATCGGTCCGGCGGAGGCGGAGCGATGCGTCGACCGACGGAGGCGGAGCGATGCGTCGACCGACGGAGGCGGAGCGATGCGTCGACCGACGGCGGGCGGTCGAGTACGGCCGGTACTGATCGGGTTCGGTCGCATCGAGAGAGAAATGCTCCGGCTGGGATTTGAACCCAGGTCATCACCGTGAGAGGGTGATATGATTGGCCGGACTACACCACCAGAGCACGTCTTTCGTCGCAATTGACGGTAGGAAAGACGATTGTAAAACAGTTCCGTTTCGACGCCGCCGTGCCCCGGTTTGTCGTGCCGAGCGGACCGACGGCGGCCGGTTCAGACGTCGACGGCGAACGGATTCGTCGCCCCCTCGCGGTCGCCCGCGGCCGCGGCGAGCGCCGCAAGGAGGTCGGCGACGCCGTCGAGGTCGGCGGTGTCGATCACCTCTACCGGCGTGTGCATGTAGCGGTTCGGGATCGAGACGTTGAGCGCGGGGGTCCCGCCGCGCACCGTGTAGAACGCGTCAGCGTCGGTCCCGGTCCGGGTGCCGGCCGCCTGGATCTGGACGTCGACGCCGGCGTCGGCGGCCGCGTCGCGCGCGAGGTCGACGAGGACCGGGTGGTTCGCGCTCCCGCGGCCGATCACCGGGCCGGCGCCGAGTTCGACCGGCCCGCGTCGCTCGCGGTCGACGTCCGGGTTGTCGGTCGCGTGGGTGACGTCGACCGCGACGAACGCGTCGACGTCGTCGAGGTCAACGCCGACCATTCGCGCACCTTGGAGCCCGACCTCCTCCTGAACGGTGGAGACCGCGTACACCGTCGCGTCGACGTCCGCCTCGGCGGCGCGCCGGAGCCCCTCCGCGGCCGCCCACGCGCCGGCCCGGTTGTCGACCCCCCGGGCGGCGATCCGGTCGCCGACGAGGTCGCGGAGCCCGGTCGAGAACGTGACCGGGTCGCCCACCTCGACGCGGTCGCGCGCCGCGTCGGCGTCGGCGGCGCCGATGTCGACGAACTGCCCGGCGATATCCTCGTACTCCTCGTCGCCGTCACGGAGGTGGATCGCGGTCTGGCCGATCACGCCCTGAACGGGTTCGTCGGCGTGGACCGTGACGTGCTGGCCCTTCGAGACCGTGCGGTCGGCGCCGCCGATCCGCCCGATCCGGAGGAAGCCGTCGTCGAGCACGTCCCGGACGATGAACCCGATCTCGTCGGCGTGGCCGGTGACGGCGACCGTCGGCGCGTCCGGGTCGCCCTCGTGGACCGCGACGGCGTTGCCGTACGAGTCGGTGTCGACCCGGTCCGCAAACGCGCGGACGTAGTCGGTCCAGACGCGCTGGGCGGCCGTCTCGAAGCCCGAGGGGCTCGGCGTCGCGAGGAGGTCGTCGAGGAACGCGCGGCGCGTGTCGTCCATGCTCGGTGGCTGTGGGGCGGCCGGGAAGAAAACGTCGGTGTCGGCGTTCGGCGCCGGGACCGCCGGCGAGTCCGCCGGGGCGCGGATCGGTCGACACAAGCGCTTTGAGTCGCCCGCACGTCCGGTCCGTATGGACATCCTCCGAAGCGTCCGGGCCGTCGCCGAGGCCGAGGGACCGGGCGTCGTCGACTGGGATCGGGCCGCGTCGGCCGCGAAGGAGGCCACGGACCCCGGATCGATCGCGATCTCCGACGCGGAGCGCGCGGGGTACGCCGCCGACGTTCGCGACGCCCGCTCGCGGCTCACCGAGGTCGCCGGGATCGAGTTCGACGTGCCCGACACCGTCGAGGTACAGAACCGCCACCACTGGATCGACGCGAGCGTCGGCACGTTCCGGCGCGTGATGGACCCGATCGAGGCGGCCGCGGCGGACCCCGGCGGACCCGACGGGACGTTCGACGCGACACCCGCGAAGCGCGGCCCCGCGTTCGCGCAGGACGTCAGCCGAGTCGCCAACACGGGGTCGATGGCGTTCGCCTTGGGCTTCCTCTCGCGGAACGTCCTCGGCCAGTACGACCCCCTCCTCCTCGCCGACGAGCCGGACGCCGACCACGGTCTCTACTTCGTTCACCCGAACATCGTCGCGGTCGCGAGCGCGCTCGACGTGGACTACCCCCGCTTCCGGCGGTGGATCGCGTTCCACGAGGTGACCCACGCCGCCGAGTTCGGCGCGGCCCCGTGGCTCCCAGAGTACCTCGAGTCGCGCGTCGAGCGCGGCGTCGAGGGGATGGTCGGCGGCGAAGGGGGCGTGAGTCGCGGGCTCGACCCCGACGCGTTCGCGGAGCTCCAGGCCGCGATGACGGCGGTCGAGGGGTACGCCGAGGTCCTGATGGACCGCGCGTTCGACGGCGAGTACGCGGACCTCCGGGCGAAGCTGGACGAGCGTCGAGGCGGGGGCGGCCCGGTGCGGCGGCTCGCCCAGCGCCTGCTGGGACTGGGCCTCAAGCGGCGGCAGTACGAGCGCGGGGCCGCGTTCTTCCGGCACGTCGCCGACGAGCGCGGCATCGAGGCCGCGGGCGCGGTGTGGGAGCGCGCCGAGAACCTCCCGACCGGCGACGAGCTGGACGACCCGGACGCGTGGATCGCCCGCGTCGACCCCTGAGCGGGAGTTGCCGCGTCGGGCCGGCCGGCGTCACTCCAGTTCGTACTCGCGTGCTCTGTTCTCGCCGGACCGGTCGGATAACCCGGCGGACGTTCGCTCGAACCGCTCGTCGAGGTCTTCGGTCGCGAGCAGCCGGTCGAGCCGCCGCTCGAACTCCGCCTCGTCGATCTCGCCGTTCGCGTAGCGTTCCCGCAGCGCCGCCACGGGCCGTTCGGCGGAAGGAGACGCCGATCCTGCGTCGGCATCGTCCGCGGCGACGAGCGGGAAGTCCCCGCCGAGCACCACCACCAGCGGGATCAGGATGAAGAAGCCGGTGATGAAAATCGCCGGTCCGAGCGGCGCCACCGGGCTCGGGAGGAGGACGGCGGACAGCGACGTGAGCCCGAACGAGAGGATCGCGATGAGACCGATCAGCCGCTTCTTCTCGAACGTGGGGAGGGCCATGCGCGACTGCTGTCGCCGAGGCGACAAAAACGTACTGCCGGAGTCGGTCGATTCCCTGCGGGCGACCGACGGCTATTCCTCGCGGGCGCACCCACGTGGATCCGTGCTCAGGTACGTGACGACGAACCCGGGGAAGGTCCGCGAGGCGGAGCGGTACCTCCCGGACGGCTCGGTGGAGCGACTCGACTTCGACTACACGGAGGTCCAGGCCGACGACCTCGGCCCGATCGCGGCCCAGGGGGCCCGGGAGGCGTACCGCCACGCCGACGCCCCGGTCCTCGTCGACGACGCGGGGCTGTTCGTCGAGGGGCTCGACGGGTTCCCGGGCCCGTACTCCTCGTACGTTGAGGAGACGCTCGGGATCGAGCGCGTCCACGAGGTCGCGAGCGAACTCGACGACCGCCGCGCCGCCTTCCGGTGTACGCTCGGCTACTGCGACGGCGAGGGGTTCGCCGCGAGCCCCGACCCCGTCGACCAAGGCGACCGCGACGCGGCCGCGGCGGCGGGACCGGACGCGGCGGGCGAGGGCGGGAGCGACGGCGAGGGCGGCGCGGCCGGAGCCGGCGCGGAGCCGCTCCCGGTCAAGCTGTTCGAGGGGTACGTCCCGGGCCGGATCGTCGCGCCGCGGGGCGACGGCGGCTTCGGCTACGACCCGATCTTCGAACACGACGGCGAGACGTTCGCGGAGATGGACACCGACCGGAAGAACGCGGTGTCGCACCGCGGGCGAGCCTTAGAGAAGTTCGCGGAGTGGTACGCGGACCGCTGAGGCTCGGTTTCGCTCCCCGGCGGCTCAGGCCGTGTCCGCGATCGCGTCGGTGAGGAGGTCGCAGCCGAGGTCGATCTCGCGTTCGGTGACGTCGAGCGGCGGGAGGATCCGGAGGACCTTGTGGCCGCACGCGAGCGTGAGGAGCCCGCGCTCGAACGCGTTCTCCACGACCGCGTCCCGGCGCTCCTTCGTGTCGAACTCGACAGCGAGCAGCAGTCCCTTCCCGCGGACGTCCGCGACGGGGTCGAGGTCGGCGTCGCGCAGCGTCTCCTTGAACTGCCGACCGCGGACGACGGCGTTGTCCATGAGGTTCGCCTCCTCGATGGCGTCGAGCGTGAGCGCGCCCTGCGCGGAGGCGATCAGGTCGCCGGCACCCCACGTCGAAGAGAGGCGGCCGCTCTCCTCGGGGAACACGTCGCTCCGGGAGACGGTCGCGCCCACGCGGAGCCCCTTGGCGCTCGTGATCACGTCGGGGTCGTACGCGTAGTGGTCCGAGCCCCACATCTCGCCGGTGCGGCCGACCCCGGACTGGATCTCGTCGGCGATGACCGTGATGTCGTGCTCGTCGGCGAGCGCCGCGATCTCGTCGGTGAACGCGTCCGAGGGGAAGCGGTAGCCGCCCTCGCCCTGGATCGGTTCGAGGATGAGGTAGGCCACGTCGTCCGGGTGGACGTTCCCGCGCTCCGGGTCGAGCTTCCGGCGGAGCCGGGAGACGCCGTCGGCGAAGAAGCCGCACGAGCAGGTCTCGGGCGAGCAGGTCCGGTCGTCGCAGTACGGCACGTCCATCACGCCGCTGACCTCGGGGAAGTCGCGGCGGTACACGGACTTCGAGCGGTTGAGCGAGAGCGCGCCGAGCGTCCGCCCGTGGAACGCCCCGTCGAAGGTGATGGCGTACTTCGCGCCGTCCGAGGCGTCGTACGCGATCTTGATGGCGTTCTCGACCGCCTCGGCGCCGGAGTTCGAGAGGAAGACGGTGTCCATGTCGTAGTGGCTCGTCAGGTCCGTCAGGCGGTCCATGAGCCCGGAAGCCCCGGGGATCCCGTCGCCGGGTGAGGGGCCGCCCGCCGCGTAGAAGTCCTGCCCGGCGATCTTCAGCGGGTCGACAAGGTCGAACTCCGCGAGCCGGTCCATGATCAGCGGGTTGTTGTACCCGAGCGGCGCGGCGGCGACGTGGCTGGTGAAGTCCATGAGGACGTTGCCGTCGACGTCGGTACAGAACGGGCCCTCGGCGGGGGCGGTGCGGTCCCAGACGAACTCGTAGACGTAGGTGCTCGGCGCGGCCGACTCGTGGTGGTAATCGACCCACTCGCGAGCGCGCTCGCCCGGCAGGTCGGCGACGGCAGGCGTGGCGGTGTCGCGATCCATGCCTCCCGGTGGCACGCGGACGGAATAAATTCGTGGCGAACGCGCGAACGTTGGAGAAATCTCTAACTCTTGTTCGCCAGACGGCGCCTGAGACGGCGACCGGATCCGTCGGCGCAGTTGTACGGAGCGCCGCTCGGTGGGACGGGCCGTCGACCGTTGTGTGAGACTCAACACCAAGATACGTTAGATTTTTATAGAATCGCAACCCTATAATTAGATGAGTTCGAGGTGGTCAGCGATGCCCATGCTCGAGCCAGCGAACACGTGGACACAGGGACTCGACTTCCCGAGCAGACTGTTCGAATCCGGTAGCAACGACTACGAACTGTACGAGGAGGACGGCGAGTTCGTCCTGTCGGTCGAGCTTCCGGGGTTCGACCCGTCGGAGATCACCGCCTCGTGGAACGACGGCGTGCTTAACGTCGCCGGCGAACACGAGGACGAACACCGCGGGACCCGGCGGACGTACCACCGTCGGTTCCGCTTCCCGAAGGCGATCAACGAGGACGGTATCGAGGCCGAATACCGGAACGGCATCCTGACGGTGCGGCTCCCCGTGACCGTCGAGAGCGCCGTCAGCGGCACGGAGATCGAGATCGAGAGCTGACGCCGCCGCGCTCGGCCCGCGACCCTCGGTCTCCGAGCCCCGTAGTCGCGACGGACCGGCATCGCGCCGGGCCCCCTCCCCGCGAGTTCCGTTCCCTCGTTGTTCCGAACGCGCTCCCGTTCGTGCCGGAGCGACCGGTCGTCAAGTCGGTCGCGCCGACCCCGCACGCCTTTTACTGCCGCGCGCGACGGTCGACCCATGAACCGCGACGAGTTCGCCGCCAGCATCGACCACACCGTCCTCGGTCCGGAGACGACCTGGGACAACGTGCGGACCGTTCTCGACGAGGCCGCCGCGCACGGGATGAACGCGTGTATCCCGCCGTGCTACGTCGCCGAAGCGGCCGAGTATGAGGCAGAGCCCGCGGCGATCGCCACCGTGGTGGGGTTCCCGCACGGGCAACACGACCCGACGGTCAAGCGCGACGAGGCGGTCACGGCGTGGGAGGCGGGCGCGGACGAGGTCGACCTCGTGATCAACGTCGGCCGGCTGAAGGCCGGCGACGGCGGCGCGGTCGCCGACGAGCTCGCGGACGTCGTCGCGGCCGTGCCCGTCCCGGTGAAGGTGATCATCGAGACCGCCCTCCTCGACGACGCCGAGAAGCGCCGCGCGTGCGAGGCCGCGGTCGCCGCCGACGCCGACATGGTGAAGACGTCGACCGGGTTTGCCGACGGCGGCGCGACCGTCCCCGACGTGGAGCTGATGAGCGAGTACCTTCCCGTGAAGGCCTCCGGCGGCGTGGGCTCCTACGAGGAGGCGACGGCCATGCTCGACGCCGGCGCGGTGCGGATCGGCGCGTCGTCCGGCGTGGCTATCGTCGAGGGACACCCGGAGAGCGGGGAGTAACGCTCGTTCGTCGGTACGCAGTCGAAAGGTCGCCCTCGCGCTCGTTCGTCAATAGCGAGCCCGAAGCAGGGCTAACGTTCGTCCGACGACGGGGGGCGCCCGTCGCCGTCGGCGGCGAGCCCGTCACCGGACGGCGATCCGTCGGCGTCCCCGACGGTCCCGTTCCCGGCGTCGCGTCGCTGGTCGCCTCCGACCGCGTCGTCGCCCTCGGCCCCGTCGAGGCCGTCGGACTCCGCGCCCTCGATTTCCTCGGGGTCGACATCGACATCGAAGGCGGAGACCGACTCGGAGAGCGACTCGGCCTGTCCCCGGAGCCGGTCGGCGTTCTCCGCGATGGTGGCGACGGTCGCGGTCTGCTCCTCTGCGGCGGCGGACACCTGCTCGGAGCCGGCGGCGACCTCCCCGCTCACCTCGGCGACGTCCTCCACGCCCTCGACCGCGCGCTGCGTCGACCGCGCCTGGTCCTCGGCCGCCTCGCTGATCTCCTGAACGCCGTGGTTCGTCTCCTCGACGGCGTCGACGACCGCTTCGAGCGACGACGAGGCCTCGCGGACGGTGTCCGCCCCCTCGTCGATCCGCTCGTTTGTCTCGCGGATGTCATCGACCGTCGCGTCGGTCTCCTCGCGGACGGTCGCGATCTGCGACTCGATCTCGGCGGCGGCCTCCTGCGTCTCCTCCGCGAGCTCTTTCACCTCGTCGGCGACGACCGCGAAGCCCTCGCCGGCCTCGCCGGCGCGGGCGGCCTCGATCGAGGCGTTCAGCGCGAGGATGTTCGTCTGCTCGGCCACGTCGGTGATGAACTCCACCACCTCGTCGATCTCGTCCATGCGCTCGTCGAGCGCCTCCATCTGCTCGACCGCGGCCGCGGAGCGCGCCTCGATCGCGTCCATCTCGTCGAGCGCCTCCGAGGCGGCCTCGCGGCCGGACTCGCCGCGCTCCGCGGCGGCCTCGGCGGTCTCCGCGACGGACGCGGCGGACGAGGCGACCTCCTCGATGCTCGCGGAGAGGTCGCTCATCTCGTCGCTCACCTCGTCGAGGCGCTCGTCCTGACTGATCGCGCCGTCGGCGATCTCCTGAATCTGCTCGCTGACGGTCCCGCTCGCGGTCTCGACCTCGTCGGCGCCGGCCGCGAGCTCCGCGCTCGCGCCGTCGACCTCGCCGGCGAAGGCGGCGACCCGCGCGGTGGTCCGCTCCAGCTGGGCCACCATGTCGTTGAACTCCTCGGCGATCTCGCGCATCGCCTCGCGGTCCGCGTCCGGGTCCATCCGGCGCGTGAGGTCACCGTCCGCGACCGCGCCCATCACCTCGCTGTAGTCGGCCGCACGCGCCTCCATGTCGCGGGTGACGGCCTCCGCCTCCTCGCGGGCCGCCTCGGCCTCGTCGGCGGCGGTCTCGGCCTCGGCGATCCGGTCCCGGAGCGAGTCCCGCATCTCCCCGAAGCTCCTGAACAGGCGGCCGATCTCGTCGATCCGTCCGGTCGACAGGTCGACGTCGAGGTCCCCCGACTCGATCCGCTCGGCGCGGTTGCGGAGCCGCGAGAGCGGGAGCACCGTTCGAGTTCCGAGGACGGCGCCCACGACGCCCAGCGACGCGAGCGTGAGGAGGATGAGGAGCAGCACGGAGTTCCCCACGTCGTTGCGGACGGCGAACGCGGTCGACTGGTCGACGCTCGTGACGGCCACCCAGTCGGTGTCGGGAACGGAGGCGTACGCGTGGACCTGACCGTCGCCGATCCGCGTCGCGGTCGTGGCGTTGCCCTCCCGGATCGCCTCGACGCCGTCGGCGTGTTCCGCCTCGTCGACCGTGCCGTCGATGTCGAGGACGGTCTGCCCGGCGGCGTTGAGGATCATCGTCTCCTCCCCGGTGTCGCTGTTCTGGATGCGTTCGAGCTGCGGCTGGATGCGGGTGACCACGACGAGGTACCGGCCATCGGCCCGCGGCACCGAGCTGGCGAACGCCATCACCGGGCGATCGTTGAGTACGGGCGACCGGTACGAGCGGTCCGACCGCCAGACCCGGTCGTCCTCGCCGACCCCCTCGGGGACGTCCGCGTCGCTCCACGGCGCGTCGAGGTCGCTCGGCGCGCGCCCCTCTAAGGGGCGTTCGGTGCTGGCGACGACCCGGTCCTGCGCCGCGTCGACGAGGTGGATGCTAACGATGTCCTCGGAGAGCAGTTGGTCTTTCAACAGCACGTACGCCGGCGCGCGCCGGTCGGACCGGAGCGCGTCGGCCGCCGACATCGACCGCGTCTCGGTGCTCATCCGCTCGGTCCACGACCCGATCGCGTCGGCCTGGAGGCCGCCGGTCTCGGCGAGCTGCGTCGTCGCGTCCGACTCCACGGTCTGTTCGGTCTGGAGGTAGGTGAACGCGCCCCCGGCGACGACGACCGCCGCGACCACGAGGAACGCCAGCGCGAACTTCGCGGCGTACCGGCGGCGCACCGCGTTCGGGAGGAGCCGCCCGACCGCGCGCACGAGGCGCTCGAACGAGTCGGGTGCCATCAGTTCACCGCCTCCGGGTCCGTGGGGACCGACAGGTCGCCGGCGACGATCCGCTCGCCGGAGTCGACGATCGCGGCGCGCACGTCGTCGGGGATCACCGGCCCGAGCGTCGTACCGTAGACGAGCGCGACGCCGTCCTCGGCGAGCCCGAGCGCCGTCGTGGAGCCGGTGGCGAGGTCGTCGTCGATCGTCTCCTCGACGGCGTCGTACACCGCGGTGCCGACCCGCTTCACCATCGACGCGAGGATCACGTCGGCGTACCGCGGGTTGCTGCGCGACTGGTCGGAGTCGACGCCGATCGCGTACCGGCCGTACTCCTGGGCCGCCTGAAACACGCCGAGTCCGCTCCCGCCGGCCGCGTGGTACACCACGTCGGCCCCCTGTTCGAACATCTCCGCGGCGGCGGCGTACCCGCCCTCGGGGTCGTCGAACGCGCCGAGGTACGTTGACAGCACCGACACGTCCGCGGTCGCGTGGTCGACGCCGGCGCGGTAGCCGGCCTCGAACTTGCGGACGAGCGGCGAGTCGACGCCGCCGACGTAGCCGACGGTCCGCTCGTCGGGGACGGTCGACCCCGCGCCGACGGACACGTCGCGGTCCGTCACCAGCCCGGCGAGGTGGCCGGCCTGGAACGACCCCTCGTGTTCGCGGAACACGTAGCTCGCCACGTTGTCGCGGTCGACGACCGAGTCGACGATTGCGTACCGCTGGTCGGGGTGCTCGCCCGCGACCGTCGAGAGCGCGTCCGCCTGGAGGAAGCCGATACAGCAGATCAGGTCGTAGGCGGGGTCGGTCGACGACGAGAGGGCGTCCTGCGCGGTCTCGAACTCCGGGATCGAGGTCGGCTCCTCGTTCGCGAACGCCACGTCGTGATCGAGGCGCGCGCGCTGGATGCCCCGGTTCGCGGCGTCGTTGAACGACCGGTCGTCTAGCCCGCCGAGCGCGTAGATCATCCCGACCGTCGCGCTGGCGTCCGCCGCGTTCCGGATCGCGTCTCCCCCGTCGGCCTCGTCGTCCGCCGGTTCGTCGTTGCCGGTGTCTATCGACGCCGAACCGGGGGCCTCGTCGCCGAGGCACCCGGCCAGCGCGCCCGCCACAGCCCCCCCGAGACCGGCGGCGAGCCGCCGTCGAGAGAGCGTCGTGGGTCCCGTCTGCGTCATGTCGCACCGGTTTCGACCGAGGGCTAAAACGCCTCGGAGCAAATTATCAATGATAATAGTAAACCGCGCTCACAGCCCCGGCGGTCCGGTCACCACCGTTCCCCGAGGCTGAGAATCCAGTCGGACGGATTTATAACCTGAGCGCGTACGAAGGGGTATGAGCCACCAACCGGGATCGCGTGGATTCGACCTCGACGCGGCGTTCAAGACGTTCGGCGCGGTCGGGATCGCCATCTCCGCCGCGCTCATCGTGGCCGTGCTGGCGCTGACCGACCCGTTCGGCGAGTACGTCACCGCGTCGCCCGCCCTGCTCGGAACGCTGTTGTACGGCGCGCTCGTCGTCGCGGTCGGCTACACGACGTACGCCCTCCGTCGGCGCTGACGGTCGCCGCGCGCTCCCCGCCGGGAGACATAAACCGCTCGCCGGCGGAGCGTGACCCATGACCGACGAGCCGACCGACGCGGCGGTAGAGCGATTTCTCGACCGGGCGACGGCCGCCTTCGACGACTACGACGAGGGGTACGCCGACGCGGACGCGACGCTCGCGATGCTCCGTACCCACGTGGACGAGCTGTCGGCGAGCGTCGAGGATCAGGCGGACGGCGAGGAGTAGGGTGTGAGGCGCCGGGCGCGAAGGGGACGGGGCTACGGGTGGGCGCCGATCAGCTCTCGCACGCGGCCGACGTACTCCGCGAACGCGGCGTCGCCGCGGTCGCGCGGGCGCTCGACGTCGACATCGACGACCTCGCGGACGCGGCCGGGCTCGGCGGCCATCACGACGACCCGGTCGGCGAGCGTCACCGCCTCCGCGACGTCGTGCGTGACGAAGAGGACGGTCTTCCCCGTCGACTCCCACACGTCGAGTAGCTCCCGCTGGAGCATCTCGCGGGTCTGAGCGTCCACCGCGCCGAACGGCTCGTCCATCAGCAGCAGGTCCGGGTCGACCGCGAGCGACCGGGCGATGGCGACGCGCTGTTTCATCCCGCCCGACAGCGACTTCGGGTAGGCGCCGCGGAACTCGGTCAGCCCGACGAGGTCGAGCATCTCGTCGACGCGCGCCTCGCGCTCGGCGGCCGATCGGTCGCTCCGTTCGAGCCCGAACCCGACGTTCTCCTCGACCGTGAGCCACGGGAACAGGTGGTACTCCTGGAAGACGACGCCCATGTCCGTCGTCGGCCCCGTGACCTCGGTGCCGTCGAGGAGGACGCGACCGTCGGTCGCCTCGGTCAGCCCGGCCACGACCCGGAACAGCGTCGTCTTCCCGCAGCCGGACGGGCCGACGAGACAGACGAACTCCCCGTCGGCGACCGAGAAGGACACGTCGTCGAGCGCGCGCACCGAGCCGCCCTCGCCGTCGCCGGGGTACGTCTTCCCGACCCCGTCGAGCGCGACGCTGGCCGCCGCGGTGGGGGGAGTCTCCCCGTCGCGTCCGGCCGCGCCGTCTCCGTTCACGCCCGCCACGCTAACGCCCTCCGTTCGACCGCGCGGAACGCGACGTCGACGAGCAGGTACATCAGGCTCAACACGAGGATGTACGCGATCGCCCGGTCGACGCGCAGGTTGTTGCTGGCGCGGATGATCTCGCGGCCGACCCCGGGGACGCCGAATATCTCCGAGGCGACGACGAGCATCCAACACCGTCCCAGTCCGGTCCGGATCCCGGTCATGATCCCCGGCAGCGACGCCGGCAGGACGATCGACCGGACCGCGTCGAGGTCGCCGCGGACGCCGAGGGTCCGCCCCACGTCGAGGAGGTCCTCGCTCACGCCCTCCACGGCGCCGTACGCCGCGTAGAAGTTGATCCAGAACGCGCCGACCGCGATGATGAACGCCGCGCCCCAGTCGTTGATCCCGAACCAAGCGATCGCGAAGCCGATCAGCGCGAGCGGCGGGACGGGGCGCAGGGTGCGGACGAGCGGCGCCGTCAGGTCGTCCAGCAGGCCGCTCCAAGCGAACGCGACGCCGGCGGCCACGCCGAGGCCCGTTCCGGCGACGGTACCGGGGATCCAGTGGCGGACGCTCTGATACAGCGCCGTCGTCATGTCTCCCGACGCGAGCTCGCCGGCGAACGCCCCGGCGACCGCGACCGGCGAGGGGAGGACGAACGGATCCTGGGTGAGCGAGACGGCGTGCCAGACGAGGAGGAACCCGACGACCCCCGCGGCGCCCCGGAGGAGCCGCCGCCCGTCTCCGAGCCCGACGCCGGCGAACGCGCCGTCCTCGTCGACGCGCGATGCGGTTTCGGTCGCCATCAGAGCGAGTCGTACACCCCGAGGTCGAATATCTGGTCGTTCGACAGCTGTTCGTCGGTCTGGCCGTTATCGGCCGCGAACTCGGCGAACACCTGCGTCGCGTCCGTGATCTCGGCGGGGTCGGTGATGAAGTTCGACAGCGGCGAGTCGAGCGCCTTCCGCGCGCGGTCGACTGGCATCCCGATTCCCTCCTCGACGTGGCCCGCGGTCGCGTCGGGGTTCTCCTCGATGAAGTCGGTCGCGCGGACGTGCTGTTCGAGGAACTGCGCCGCGATCGGGGAGTCCCGGACCTCGTCGCTCATCAGGGTGACCGCGGCGGGCTGGCCGGGGAGGACCTCGGCGGCGGTCCGCAGCATCTCCACCGACGACCCCTCCGCCTGCGCGATGGTCGGCACCGGCTCCATGATCGAGGTGCCGTCGATCTCGTCGTTGGCAATCGCCTGCCAGACGGAGCTCGCCCCGCTGATCTCGATGATCTCCACGCTGTCGTTCGCTGCGAGGTCGACGCCGACATCGCGGAGCCAGAAGCGCAACAGCACGTCGGGGACGCTCCCCTGTGGGAACGTGCCGAAGGTGAACGGTTCGCCCTGCTCCTCCTCCCACGCCGCGAACGCGTCGGCGCCCTGCTGTTCGAACGTCTCGTGGAACGAGGACTCGGCCATGATCCCCATCGGCTCCCGGATGTTCGCGGCGGTCACCCGCGCGGCGATACCGCGGTCGATCGCGATCATCGCGGGTACGATCCCGAACATCGCGATGTCGATGTCGCTGCCGCCGAGCGCCTGAACGATGTCGGGGCCGTTGCCGAACTCCTGGCCGGTGACCTCGGCGTCGACCTCGGAGAAGTATCCCTCGCCCTCCATCACGTACCACTGGAGGTCGGGGTAGATCGGCATGTGCGCGACCGTGATCTCGTCGAGCCCGCCGCTCCCGCCGCCGAGGCAGCCGGCGAGGCCGACCGTCGCAGTTCCGCCCGCGGCCGCGAGGAACGACCGCCGCGACGCTGTCCGCGTTGAGTCGTACATACCTACGGAAGCGGCCCCGCGGGCAACACTCTCGCGTCACCAGCAACGGAAGCGCGTTCCGGTGACGGCGGAAGACGACGGAAGTGGCGTTTCGAGAGTTCAAAGCCCCGTATACCGGAGATACTGCGAAAACACTCGTCACCGAACGACGCAAATATTGCTGGCGCGTGCCGCCGAGCGCTCCGGTTCCCGGTGGTCGCTCGCGGCGGCGCTCACGCCCCCTCGGCCGGCTCCTCGTCGAACAGCCCCAAGTCCTCGGCGACGAGGTCGGCGAGCCGGTCTTTGATCGCCGGATCGACCTCCGCGACGGCCTCGCCGCCGTGTTTCTGGTCGTTGTGTTTATCGAGCGCGTCCGCGAGGTCGTCGAGGGGCACGCGGGTCTCCGTCTCGCACTCGTCGCACACGATCGGGACGGACGGCTCGTTGGTGGACATTACGCCGACAATCGCCCGTGGCGGATATATGCCTTCGGGCGGCGGGTCGAGACGGGCCCCCGGAGCCGGCGCCGCGAACCGCCACCGTCTACTGGGGGCGCCGCGCACTGCCCGTCATGGACGTTCTCGTGACGGGGGCCGCGGGCGGGATCGGCGGCGGCGTCGCGCGCTCGCTCGCCGCCGCCGGCCACGACGTGCTCGGCGTCGACCGCGACGCGGACGGGCTCGCCGACCTGCCCGAGGCGGTCGAGACCGCCGTCGTCGACCTCCGCGACGAGGCCGCCGTCCGCGACCTGCTCGCCGACCGTCCCCTGGACACCGTCGTCTCCTGCGTCGGCGGCTACGAGATCGCGGCAGTCGAGGACGCCTCGGCCGAGGCGTTCCGGCGACAGCTAGAGACGAACCTGACCGCGGTCCACGTGACCGTCTCCGCGGCGCTCCCGACGCTCCGCGAGCGCGGCGGACGGGTCGTGGTCGTCGGGTCGATGGTCGGGTCGGTCGCGCTGCCGTACCACGGCGCGTACAGCGCCGCGAAGGCGGGGCTCGACGGCTACGTCGACGCGCTCCGCCGGGAGGTCACGCCCCGCGGGGTCGACGTGGCGCTCGTCGAGCCCGGTCCCGTCCGGACCGGCTTCAACGAGCGGGCGGCCGCCGCGGTCGAGGCCGCCGACGGCGACGGGCCGTACGCCGCCGCCTACCGCGCGTTCGAGGGGTACTCCCCGGCGGCCACGGACGTCGAGACCGTCGTCGAGCGCGTGGTGACGGCGACGACCGCCGACCGACCGCGAACGCGGTATCGGGTGAGCCGCCGAGCGCGGTGGCTACCGCGGCTCGGTCGCGTCCTCCCCGACCGGCTGTACGACCGGCTCGTCCGCGCCGGGCTCCCCGGCGGACTCCTGTGGCGGCTGCTTCACCGGTGAGTCGCGGGGCGTCGCCGCTCACCGCCGACTAGGGAATCAGTCGTCGGCCGCGCCGGACGCCCCCTCCGACTCCTCCGCGTCGTCCGCGGTCTCGGCCTCGCCGGGGGCACCCCCGGACTCCGACGGCGCGTCCGCATCGTCCGCCCGCGCGTAGAACTCGTCTGGGGAGGCGTCGATCCGCTCGAACTCGCCGAAGTCGCGCTCGTGGTGGCGGATCATCTGTTCGACGATCCACGCGCTGTACCGCTCCGAGAACGCCCAGTCGGCGTCCGCGTCGTCGACCTCGAACCGGCCGTCTGTGGCGAGCGCGGCGTACAGGTGGTAGAATCCGAGGACCACGTCGCCGAAGTCCCGCGCCTCGCCGCCGATCTCGCGGCGCTTCTCGGCGAGTTCCTCGCGGCCCGCGTCGGTGAGCGCGAAGTACTTGCGGTCGGGCTCGTCCGCGCGCTCGACGCGCTCGGCGACTCCCTCCTCCTCGAACTTGTAGAGGATCGGGTAGACGGAGCCGTAGGAGGGCTCCCAGTGGCCGCCGCTGATCTCGGTTATCTCGCCGAGCAGCTCGTACCCGTATCGCGGGCGTTCGTCGAGCAGCTCCAAGACGAGGTACGAGATCAGTCCTTTCGGCGGGCCGCTTTTCCGCATCGTCCCGACTTTTCGGGGTCGCGTCGAAAGGGTTTCGGTCACGGCGACGGCGAGCGGCGCGAGTCGCGACGACCGGAGCGGTTCGCGGGCGTCGGTGACCCGAGCGGACGGGGGCGGGTGTGATGCGCTAATAATATGAATCGCGGTGGCGCGTGCCTGCGAGCGGCCCTTGGCCGCGAGGAGCACGCGCGAGGGGGTCGGGCGCGACGAGGGCGACCGGCGGGAGCCCGAAGACGCGCCCGACGAGGCTGGGGAGGTGTGAGGTGCGGTCGCGGGCGGGACTCGAAGGGGCAGTCGGGAGGCGGCCGCAGGCGACGCGAGCACCGCAGGAACGAACGGAGAGAGTGACGAGGAGCGCGGCGAGCGTGCGACCGCCTCCCGACTGGGGCTTCGGGATGTTCGTGCCGATCGACCGGTCATAAGAACTCACGTACTGCCGAGCGGCTGGGGCTTCGAAACCACTGGTGCCGGCTTCGACTCGGGCACGAACGGGGACGAGCCGACGGATTACAGCGCGTCGGGACGACCCGCAAACCCCTAAGTCGCGCGGCCCGAACCCGACGTATGGTCGAGGCTCCACAGACCGCCGAAGGGTGGTTCTCGCTGCACGACTTCCGATCGATCGACTGGGACGCCTGGCGCGAGGCGCCCGAGTCTGAGCGGCAGCGAGCGATCGAGGAGGGCGAGGCCTTCCTGAAACACCGCGAGCTGGTCGCCGACGCCGAGGACGGCGAGTCGGCGCTGTTCTCGGTGCTGGGACACAAGGCGGACCTCCTCTTCCTCCACTTCCGGCCGTCGCTCGACGACCTCTCCGCGATCGAGCGCCGCTTCGAGGACACCGCGCTCGCGAAGTTCACCGAGCGCGAGACCTCCTACGTCTCCGTCACAGAGGTGTCTGGCTACGTCTCGGACGACTACTTCGAGGAGGGCGCCGACGCCGTCGACGAGGGGCTCAAGCGGTACATCGAGGGGAAGCTGAAGCCCGACATCCCCGACGAGGAGTACGTCAGCTTCTACCCGATGAGCAAGCGCCGCGGCGAGGAACACAACTGGTACGACCTCGACTTCGAGGAGCGCGCCGAGCTGATGGCGGGCCACGGCGAGGTCGGCAAGGAGTACGCGGGCAAGATCAAGCAGGTGATCGCCTCCTCGGTCGGCTTCGACGACCACGAGTGGGGCGTCACGCTGTTCGGCGCGGACCCGACCGACATCAAGGACATCGTCTACGAGATGCGGTTCGACCCGGCCTCCTCCCGCTACGGCGAGTTCGGCGACTTCTACGTCGGCCGGCGGTTCCCGCCGCGCGACCTCGACGCCTTCCTCGGCGGCGAGTCGGTCCCGACCGGGCGCGTCCCCGAGCAGGACAGCGCCGGCCACCCGCACGGCGAGGGCGGTCACGGCGAGGGCGGTCACGGCGACGACGCGCACGGCCACGGTCAGGGCCACGACCATTCGGGTGCGGGCGGCGGCTCCGCGCACGGCGACCATCCCCACGGCGAGGGGGATGCCGGCGGCGAGGGCGACCACCCCCACGGCGAGGACGAGGGCGACGGCGGGGCCTCGGACGAGGATATCCGCGGCGAGCTCGCCGACCTCGACATCTACGCCGGGAAGCCGCACGGCGAGGACGTGTACGCCACCGTGCTGTACAGCGAGGCCGACGTGGACGAGCTGTTCGACGAGGTCGAGGGGCTCCGCGGCAACTTCGACCACTACGGCACCCACGTCAAGACCGCGGTGTACGAGGGGCGCCACACCGACCGCGCCGCCGTCGTCTCGATCTGGGACACCGCGTCGGCGGCGGAGACCGCGGCGGGGTTCCTCTCGGAGCTGCCCGACATCGTCGCCCGCGCCGGCGAGGAGTCCGGCTTCGGCACGATGGGGATGTTCTACACCGTCAAGCCCGACTACCAGACGGAGTTCGTCGACACCTTCGACGACGTGGGCGACCTGCTCGCCGAGATGGACGGCCACGTCGAGACCGACCTGATGGTGAACACCGAAGACGAGAACGACATGTTCATCGCCAGCCAGTGGAACGCGAAGGAGGACGCGATGGGCTTCTTCCGCTCCGACGAGTTCTCCGAGACCGTCCAGTGGGGCCGCGACGTGCTCGCCGATCGCCCGCGCCACGTCTTCCTGGCGTAGCGGCGCCCGACTGGCGAGGATTTTAGACATAGTCGGCGGCGAACCGTCGGCGTGTCCGCCGACCGCGTGCGCTTCCGCCGACCGCCGGGTTTTAGGTGTCGTTGCGGCGAACGGGTGGCCATGTTCGACACCATCGTGGTCGCGACCGACGGCTCCGACAGCGTTCAACGGGCCGTCTCGGTCGCGGTCGACGTGGCGGCGCGGTTCGACGCCGAGGTCCACGCGGTGTACGTCGTCGACGCCGGCGAGGTGGAGTCGTCGCCCGACACGGTCCGGGAGGACCTCCGCGACGCGCTCGACGATCAGGGGAGCGACGCGCTCGACCGCGTCGCGGACGCGGCCCACGACCGCGACGGCGACCTCGACGTGACCATCGAGGTCCGCGAGGGCCGTCCGGCCTCGGAGATCGACGCGTACGCCCGGTCTGCCGACGCGGACCTCGTCGCGATGGGCACCCGCGGCCGCCACGGCGAGAACCGCTTTCTCATCGGCTCCGTCGCCGAGCGCGTCGTCCGGACCTGCCCGGTCCCGGTGCTGACGGTCCGACAGCTGACCGACGAGGACCCTCGGCGGACGACGATCTGAGCGTCGCGAAGGCGACGCGACCGCCGCTCGCCGCGAGAGCGGCGGAGTTTTCCGGCTGCCGCCCGCCTCGACGGTATGGACGACGACCTCATCGAGACGGGGGATGCCCCCCGGTCGCGGTACACGAAGCTGCCGGGGAAGGGCTTCTTTTACCCGGACTCGCTGGACGACGAACGCGCGGAGCGGCGGGCGAGGGAGGCGATCGAGGGCAGCGAGGCGGTCGTGATCGCCGACGGCGACGCCGACGGTCTCGCCTGCGCCGCGATGATCCGCGAGGCGTACGACGCCGCCCTCGACGTCGGACCCTTCGAGGACGCCGTCGCGGCCCGGCTCGAAGGCGAGAGCGGGAGCGACGAGCCGGACGAGCCCGCGGCGGACGACGAGGGGGAGGGCGACGACGACCCCCTCGGCGACGCCCACGCCGAGTCCCCGGTCGGGCTGGTCTCGGCGGGGCCGTACTCGATCGACACCGCGCTCGAACGCGTCGAAAAGTACGCCGACGACGGGATCGACCTGTTCGTCTGTGACCTCTGCCCCGACGACTACGAGTGGATCGCGGAGCCGTTAACGGAGCTGGCTGACTCGACCGACGCGATCCGGTGGTTCGACCACCACCAGTGGGACGACGAGACCGCCGACGCGGTCCGCGAGGCCGGCGTCGACCTCGTCGTCGGCGAGTCGGACGAGGAGTGTACCGCCGACGTGACGCTCCGGTCGCTCGACTACGCCTTCGACGACCGCTGGGCCGAGCTCGCCGAGGTCACGCGCGACCACGACCTCTGGCTCAAGGAGGACCCTCGCTCCGACGACCTCGCCGACTACTCCTACTGGGCCGGCGCCGAGGAGTACGCGGCCGTCGTCGGCGCGTACGGCGTCGACCTCCCGGAAGCGGTGCGGTCGTTCGTCGCGGAGCGCCGGGTCGAGAAGGAGGCGCGCATCGACCTCGCGGTCGACCGCGCGGTCACGCATGAGGTCGGCGACTGGCGCGTCGCGGTCACCTACGGCCGCTGCTCGCAGAACGAGGTCGCGGAGCGCCTCCGCGAGGCGGGGGCCGACGCCGCCGTGATCGTCAAGCCCGCCGGCTCCGCCTCGATCCGGGGGTCGGACGACTTCCGGCACGCCCACGAGGTCGCCGGCCGAGTGAACGGCGGCGGGCACCCGCAGGCGGCGGGCTGTAAGCCCGACATCTACGACGACATGCTGGACTACGCCCACCACTGGAGCACCGAGGGACAGGCGTGTAAGCGCGTCATCCTCGCGGCGTTCGAGGCCGTCGCCGAGGAAGTCGAGGCCGAGGCGAGCGGCGCCGACGAGGCCGCGGCGGCCGAGTAGGACAATGGCCGGCATCTTCGTCGCCGGAGAGACGCTCGTCGACTTCGTGCCCGACTCCGGGGAGACGCTGCGGGAGGTCGACAGCTACGCCCACCGGCCCGGCGGCGCGCCCGCCAACGTCGCGGTCGGGCTCGCGCGGCTCGGCTCGCCGCCGGCGTTCTGGACGCGCCTCGGCGACGACGCGTTCGGCGACTTCCTCGCCGAGACGCTCGCCGCGGCGGAGATTCCGGAGACGCACGTCGAGCGCGTCGAGGGGAAGACGACGCTCGCCGTGGTGTCGCCGCCCGGCGAAGGCGGGCCGCGGTTCTCCTTCTACGGCGACCGCGACGCGACGTTCGGGTTCGACCCGGACGCAGTCCCGACCGAAGCGCTGACGGGCGACGACGGCGCGGCGTCGCCGGCGGGCGCGAGCGCGCCGCCGTGGGTCCACCTCGGCGGCGTGGCGCTGACGCACTTGCGGGGGCGGGCGGCCACCCGCGAGCTCCGCTCGGCGGCGACCGCCGCCGGGTGTCCCGTCTCGTTCGACGTGAACTACCGCTCCGATCTGGTGCCGCCGGAGACGGCGGAGGCGGCGTCGACCGCGGTCCGCGAGACGGTCGCCGAGAGCGGCGTCGTGCTGTGTAGCGACGAGGACGCCGCCGCGGCCGGGCTGTCGACGAGCGAGGGCGGGGAACTGGCCCGCGACCTGCTCGCGCTCGGCCCCCACACCGTCGTCGTCACGCTCGGCCGCGACGGCGCGCTCGCGGTCAGTACCGACGACGCGCCATGGGGGGCCACGACGGTCCGGCACGACGGGTTCCCGGCGGAGGCGGTCGACGCGACCGGCGCCGGCGACGCGTTCACCGCGGGCCTGCTCTCGCGGCTCGCGGGGAGTGCCGAGTCTGAGTCCGGAGCCGACGCGGAGGCGCTCCGCGAGGCGGTCGCGTTCGGCAACGCGACCGCCGCGCTCTCGGTCCGGTCGGTCGGCGGGATGGGGTCGATCCCGTCGCGCGAGGAGGTGGAAGCGCTCCTCGCGGAACGGGAGTGAGAGGGAGAACGGCGGCGGCGAAGGGAAACGGAGGGGGAGCGCCGGAGAGCGCGGCGCTGCCTACGAGGCGGACGGCGACATCTCGATGTTGAGGCTCTTCTGGACGAGCTGGGTGAACGCCATCGAGCAGAGGAAGTACCAGAGGATCCACATTTGGATCGGGCCGACGATCCCCGTGTCCCAGGTGACGGTGCCCGCGAGCGGGACGACGAGCTCCTGGGCGGCGACGGCCGGGTACGCGGCCTCAGACCCGCGGTAGCCGATCACCCAGAACATCCAGAGGAACGCCGGAATGGTGAGGAACATGATCCACACCATCGGGCGGAACTGCTCTTTGAACATGCCGAGCTGGTCGCCCATCGCCTCCATCTGCTCTTCTTGGATCTCGTCGAGCGCCTCGTCGTCGTCGCGCTTCTCGGCCTCCTTCCGGCGCTCCTGGATGTCCTTCATCCGCTCCTGATACGCGCCCATCTTCTCCATGTCCATGAGCCCGGCGCGCAGCAGCGTCGAGTACATCCCCGTGCCGAGCGCGATGACCATGATGACGACGTAGAAGGGGACGACGTTCAGAAGGGGGCCGAGGACGACGTCGATGCCGCCGGCGATCGCGTTCCGGACCGGCGAGACCGCGTAGCCGACGAACGCGCCGAGCGTCGCCAGCCCGGCCAGCTTATCCCACTTCGACCAGGAGGTCGTCTCCGGCGTCTCAACGTCGCCGCCGCCCGAGTCGTCCTCCATCCCGGCCTCGATGTCGTCGCGGTCGGCAAGCGCGAAGCCCTCCTCGCCGTCGACGAGGATCTCCTTCTCGATGAGCCGGCCCCACTGTCCGCTGGTGATCTGGTCGCGGACGTCGACCCAACGCACCTCGCCGCCGCTAGCGTTGTCGAGGACGGTTTCGATGGCGTCCCGCATCTCGCCGTCCTCGCGGACCAGCGAGCGGACTCGCCGTTCGACTTTGCTCATTAGCGGCCGGTTAGCGGTCGACGGTTAAGAACCTTGTAGGATCGTCGCTCGGTCGGCCCCCGGCGCCGGTCGGACTGGCACCCGGCCACGCGGCGGATTGGCTCCCGGCCACGCGGCGGATTGGCTCCCGGCCACGCGGCGGATTGGCTCCCGGCCACGCGGCGGATTAGCTCTCGACGACATCGCGGATCCGAGCGAAGACCTCGTCCGGGGTCGCCTCGCCGTCGACCTCGACGAGGACGCCCTCGTCGCGGAAGTGGTCGATCACGGGCTCGGTGTTGTCGTAGAACACGTCGAGCCGCTCGCGGGCGGTCTCCTCGGTGTCGTCCTCGCGCTGGATCAGCTCGCCGCCGCACTCGTCGCAGACGCCCGGCTCCTCGGGCGGCTGGAAGTCGACGTGGTAGTTCGCGCCGCAGTCGTCGCAGACGCGGCGCCCGGTGAGCCGGTCGACGAGCACTTCCTCGTCGACGTCGAGGAGGATGACGGCGTCGAGGTCGGTGATCTCCGAGAGGTACTCCGCCTGATCGAGGTTGCGCGGGTAGCCGTCGAGGACGAACCCGTCGGCGTCGCCGATCGCGGCCTCGACGATCTCGTTGACGACCGGGTCCGGCACCAGCTCGCCCGCCTCCATGAACGAGCGCGGCGTGCCGTACTCCGTCTCCATGTCCTTGTTCGCGCGGAGCGCGTCGCCGGTCGTGACGTGCTCGACGCCGTACGCGTCGGCCAGCTTCGCGCTCTGTGTCCCTTTCCCGGCACCCGGCGCCCCCAGCAGCAGAATTCGGTGACTCATATCGGAGCGGTCGCGGGCCGCCCCTAAAGGCTTGAAGATTCCGGCCAACCCTACTCGTCGGCGTCGGACTCGTCGGGGGTCGCGGACGCGTCTCCCTCCGCGGCCGTCTCCCCGTCGGCGCGCAGCCGCAGCCCCATCTCCAGCTCGAAGCTCTCGGCGTCGGAGGTCTCGAAGCCGATCTTCTTGTACAAGGAGACGGCGGCGCGGTTCCACCGCTCCACCGTGAGCCACACCTTCTCGACGCCGTTCGCCTGCCCGTGGCCGAGCAGTCCGCGGATGAGGTGGGTGCCGATCCCGGCACGCTGGTACTCCTGATGGACGAAGATCGCCAGCTCGTAGGCGTCGCCGTCGGGGACGAGCGTCGCGTGGCCGGCGGCCGCGTCGTCGCACCAGGCGATCACGTTGTAGCAGTCGTCGGCGAGGATGGCGTCGAGCCACTCGCGGATGCGCTCCTCGCCGCCGGGCGGGATCCCCTGCGCGCGGTCCGCCGGGTCGAAGGCGTCGTACATCTCGACGAGCGACTCCCTGGCCGCCGGGTCGCCCTCGTACGGCCGGACCTCGATCCGGCGGTCCTCGCGGTCGGTGAACGCGGTCGGCGGCGGCGGGAACTCGTCCGCCACCGCGTCCGGGTAGCCTCGATCGCTCATCTGACCAGCGTGACCGATGTCTTGGCGTTCAACAGGACGAACTCCGCGATCGACCCGATCGTGATCTTCCCCATCGGACTCGTGTGTCCGCCGCCCAAGACGATCTCCTCGAACCCCTCCGTCTCGGCGATGTCCACCAGCCGACTCCCGGGGTCGCCCTCGACGCGCCGCACCTCCGCGTCGATCGCCGCCTCCTCGACCGCCGCCTCGGCGCGCTCGACGACCTCGTCGGGGGACACTGAGGAGTCCTCGTTGTCCACCACCGCGATCGTCAGGTCGTCGCTCGCGACCGCCGCGCGCTCGACCGTCCGGTCGAGCGCGCGGAACGAGTCGTCGCTGCCGCCGATCCCGCAGAGCACCTTCATGCCCAACCCCTCCACGCGACGGTACAAAAGTGGATCTCCGAGCGGACCGCCACCGACAAGGCTTTTGTTCGCCCGCGGAGTGTCGCACGTATGAGCGATCCCTCCGGCTCGACGGCCGACTCGGCCGACGGGACCGGCGACGCCGCCACGGACCGGTCACCCTCCGACGACGACGGCGACCCCGATCCGCACGCCGGCGACGAACCGGACGCGGAGACGACCGCCGGGGCGTCGGGGGCGTCCGGAGACGAGGCGGACGCGACCGACGACGTGCCGCGGGATGTCCGCAAGTACGAGCGGTTCAAGAAGATGGACGGCGCGCGCTACGAGCGCGTCAACGAGTTCCTCCGCGACCGGACGTACATCACCGCCCGCGAGTGGGCGATCGCCCGGCTCTGCGCCGACTTCCGGACGGAGACCGGCGTCGAGATGACGAAGATCGGCGAGAACCTCCCGGAGCTCATCCCCTTCATGACCGACACGTACACGCCGCAGGCGGTGAACCAGGCGCGCTACTCTTTCGAGGAGAAGGTGACGAAGGCGGGGGCGACGTTTCTCTACGGCGCGATGTCCGGGTTCTTCACCGCCGAGGACTTAGACGAGATGATGTACGAGGTGACCGAGGTCGCGAAGTTCCTCCTGGAGGTCGAGGGCGTCGACCTCGCCGTCGCTGACGAGTTGGAGGCCGAAGACAGGATCAGCGAGGTGATGCGCGAGGTGCGAGCCTCCTCGGCCGACCTCCGGGGCGAGGAGGTGCGCTGCCCCGAGTGCGGCCACGTCCACGAGCCGGCAGAAGAGTGACCATGGACCACTTTCCGGAAGCGATCAACGCGACGCCCGACCCGACCCTCGTCGTCGACGGCGACGGGGTCGTCCACGCCGGGACGCCGAGCGTTGAGACAGTGTTCGGGATCGATCCGGACGACCTCTCCGGCCGAGCGATCGGCGACGTCTTCGAGGATCCGACCGAACTGGACTGGGGACGCGTCGCGTCGCCGCCCTCCGTCGCCGACCGAGACGGCGGCGAAGCGGGCGCAGCCGGAGACGCGGAGGGGGTTGCGCCGGGGGGTGCCGAGGGGAGCGCACCCGGAGACGGCGAGGAGGGTGCCCCCCTTAGCGGCGAGGAGGCGAGAGCCGAACGAGACGGGTCTCGACACGACGTGACGGCGCTGATCGAGACGACGCGCGCCGGTGAGGCGCGGTCGATGGCGGACGGGTTCGAACTGGCCGTGCGCCGCGGGGACGGCGTCCTCGTCCCGGTTCGGGTCAGCGTCGGCCCGTTCGAGATCGGTGGCGACCCGTACGCGGTCGTCACGGCGATCGACGTCACGAACGAGCGAACGCGGCGGCTGGCGCTCCAGCGCCGCACGAAGACGCTCGAATCCCTCCACGAGGCGACCAGAGAGCTGCTGAAGACGACCGACAGGGAGACGGCCGCCGAGGCGGCGGTGTCGTACGTCGACGACGTGCTGGGCCACCCGATCGCCGCGATATGGCTGTACGACGAGCGGGAAAACGCGCTCGAACCGATCGTCTGGACGGACACCGCGGACGACGTCGTCGGCGAGCATCCGACGTTCGCGGCCGACGAGCTGAGCATCACCTGGGAGGTCTTCGAGAGCGGCGAGCCGACGTACGTCGCGGACGTCCACGACGACCCCGACCGCCACAGCGACGACGCCACGATCCGGAGCGAGCTCGTCGTCCCGCTCGGGCGGTACGGCGTGTTGAACGTCGGCGCGACGGCCCCGGAGGCCTTCGACGACTCCGACCTCGCGGTGGCGCGCATCTGGGCGGCGACGGTGACGATGGTGCTGGTCCGCATCGAGCGCGAGCGGCAGCTCCGGCGGCGCGAGGCGGAGATCGCGCGCGAGCGCGACCGGTTAGAGGAGTTCGCCAGCCTCGTGTCGCACGACCTCCGAAGTCCGCTCAACGTCGCCACCGGGAACCTCGAGATCGTCACGGAGCGGCTCGCGGAGGAGTCGGTCGACGTGGAGGAGCTGGGCGCGGTCGAGCGCTCGCTCGACCGGATGGACGTGCTCATCGAGGACCTGCTCGCGCTGGCGCGGCAGGGCGCCAGCATCGACGAGACCGAGCCCGTCGCGCTGCCCGACCTCGTCGCGGAGTGCTGGGAGACCGTCGACACCGAGTCGGCGACGATCGCGGTCGAGACGGACGCCGTCGTCGCCGCGGACCGCAGCCGCCTGCGACAGGCCCTCGAGAACCTCATCGCCAACGCGGTCGCCCACGCCGGACCCGACGTGGCGGTCACGGTCGGGGCGCTCGACGACGGCTTCTACCTCGAAGACGACGGCCCCGGCGTCGACCCCGAAGACCGCGGAGAGGTGTTCGAGGCGGGCGTGACGACGGACCACGACGGGACCGGGTTCGGACTGAAGATCGTCGCCGAGGTCGCGGAGGCGCACGGCTGGGCGGTCGAGCTCGCTGAGAGCGAGGCCGGCGGGGCCCGGTTCGAGTTCCGCGGCGTCGACCTCGACCCGGGCGACGGGTAGGCGGGCGGAGGCGCGGGCCGAGCGCGCCCGTCAGTCGTCGGCGGGCGCCGCGCCGGCCGGGTCGAGCCCGTCGCCGTGACCCGGGACGGTGCCGTCGTCGTTCCAGCCGCGGAGCGCGTAGTACTCGGAGAGCGCCGCGTCGAACCCGTCGATGGCGTCGGCGTACGGGAGCGTGTCGTCGCTCCGGTCGAAGCCGCGGGCGTTGTTGAACGCGCGCTCTAACTCGACGACCCGGGCGCCGAGCGACTGGAGGTCGTCGTAGTCGGCGTCGAGCAGCGCCGCGAGCCGGTCGTCGGTCACGGTTCCCCGCGAGAACTTACAGACCACCGCCGAGTCGAGGACCGCGTTGCGGTTCTCCTTCGCGACGAGCTTCGGCGGCTTCCCGTCGAGGCCCTGCGGGTCGAACGCCTCGTCGGGGTCGACGAGCGGGTACTCGTACGGGTAAAACTCCCCGTACATGTGGTCCGCGCCGCGGTTCGCGGTCGCGAACGCGAGTCCCTGCCCGTTGAGCGCGCGGCCGTCGTGGCCGGAGAAGGCCATCCCCTTGACCGTCCAGTCGTCCGCGCCGAACTCCTCGTGTGCGCGGTGGACGCCCTCCGCGAGCTTGTCGCCGACGCCCTCGCGATAGGCGATCTGCTCGACGAGCGAGCGGACGAGGTCCGCGTTGCCGAACTCGTCTTCGCTCTCTAAGAACATGGAGACGACGTCGCCACAGGAGATGGTGTCCAGCCCGAGCTCGTCGCACAGCTCGTTGGCGCGCATCACGTCGACCACGTCGTCGACGCCCGCGTTCGAGCCGAACGCCATCACCGTCTCGAACTCCGGGCCCTCCGTCTCGACGCCGGTCGCCTCGTCGCGGGTGGGGAGCTTACAGGCGAACGCGCACTGCGAACAGGTCCCCTTCTCGTACTTCTTCTCCTCGACGCGGTCGCCGGAGATGCCCTCGACGCCCTCGAAGGAGGTCTCCGCGAAGTAGTACGACGGGAGGGCGTCGACCTCGTTCGCCAGCTCCGTCACGCTCGTCGTCCCCTGCCGTTTCATGATCGAGTCGGAGGTGGCCGCCTCGCGGTGGACCTCGGCCGCCTCGTCGGGCCAGTCGACCTCGATTTCGGCGTCCGCGTCGCCGGCGAACGTGAGCGCCTTCACGCCCTTCGCACCGAGGACGGCGCCCAGCCCGCCGCGGCCGAACGCCCGGGTGTCGGAGGTCATGACCGACGCGAAGCGGACCTCGTTCTCGCCCGCGGGCCCGACGCAGGCGACGTGTTCGGGGCCGAGGTCGTGCGTCTCGGCGAACCGATCGGAGACCGCCGACACCTCGGCCTGCTCCAGGTCGTCGACCGCCTCGAAGGTCACGTCCGGCTCGCCGTCCGGCCCGACCTCGCGGACGTGGACCGCGAGCAGGTCGTCGCTCACGCCCGTGATCTCGACGGCCGCGTACCCCGCGCCGGTGAAGTTCCGCGAGAGGAATCCCCCAGCGTTCGACGAGCAGAGGCCGTTCGTGAGCGGCGAGACGGCCGTGGCGGCCATCCGGCCGGTGTAGGAGGTCGTCGAGTACTGCATCGGACCCGTCGAGAGGAAGAGGCGGTTCTCCGGGCCGAGCGGGTCGGCGTCGAACGGGATCCGGTCGTACGCGAGTGACGTGTTGAGCCCGCGGCCGCCGACGAACGACGCCAGCCGGTCGTCGATCCGGGTCGTCGACGCGGTCCGCTCCGTCAGGTCGATCGTGAGGAGCGGGCCCTGTGCGTGTCTCATGGACGTACGGAGCGAGCGAGCGGCGATAAAACTCGGGGTGCGAGCGGCGCGTCCGTTACCACGGGGCGTCAGCGGTCGAGGACGTGGTGCGTCACGGCGTCGACGCCGGAGGCCGCCGTGTCGAGCGTCGCCACGCGGAACGCGTCGTCCGCGCCGTCAACCGGGATCGGGAGCCCGCCGGGGTTCACCCGGACGGTCCCGCCGCGCGCCTCGGCGCCGTGCGCGTGGGTGTGCCCATGGAGCACGTAGTCGTAGTCGCCGCAGTCGACGAGCGCGTCGACGACGAGGTCGCTCGTGCCGTGGGTGACCGCGACGTCGACGGCGTCACCCGCTCCGTCTCCGCCGCCGAACGAGAGCGCGGCAGCCTCGCCGTGGTAGGTGCCGAACTCCTCGACGGTCGACTCGACCGCCCACTCGCCGTCGTTGTTCCCGCGGACCGCGTGGAACGCGAAGTCGGCGTCGAACGGGGTCACTGAGAAGGGCGCGACGAAGTCGCCACAGTGGACGACCGCGTCGACCCCCTCGCGCTCGAACAGCGAGACGGCCGCCTCGACCGCGGCCGAGTCGTCGTGCGTGTCTGAGACGATGCCGATCAGCATACCGGCCGGTCGGCGGCGCGCCACTTCAACCCCCGCCTACTCGCCAGTCAGCGCCTCGCTCGCGGGCGCGAAGTCGATGGTCTGCCCCCGACCCTTCTCGCTCGCGCGCTCGTACAGCATGTGCGCGGCCGCGACCGTCTCGACGCCGGTGCCGCCGGAGTCGAAGACTGTCACCGCGTCGTCGCTCGCCCGGCCGGGGTGGTCGCCCGCGACGACCGCGCCGAGGTCGGCGGCGATCCCCTCGCCCGCCTCGATCAGGCCGGCCTCGACCGCGGCGAGGTACGAGCCGGCGTCCTGCGTCGCGCGCGCCCTCAGGTCGGGGACGTACGTCGCCCGAGCGACGAGCTCGGGCGGGAGCTCGTTCTTCTCCGGGTGGTACTGGCCCATCGCCGTGACATGAGTCCCCGGCTCCACGTCGGCGTCGGCGATCACGGGGTCGCTGGCGGTCGTCGCGGTGATGACCACGTCGGCCCCCGCCAGCGCGGCGCTCGCGCTCTCGACCGCGGTCACGTCGGCGGCGAGCCGGTCGCCGAAGTCAGCGGCGAACGCCTGGCGGTTCTCGCGGGTCGGCGAGAAGACGCGGACCGCCTCGAACTCGCGGACCGTGGCGGTCGTCGCGACCTGTCCGCGCGCCTGCGCGCCGCTGCCGATCACGGCGAGCTCGGTCGCGTCGTCGCGGGCGAGCGCGTCGACCGCGACCGCGCCCGCGGCGCCGGTCTTGAACGGGTTCATCGACGCGCCGTCGAGCAGCGCGAGCGGTTCGCCCGACTCGGCGTCGAACAGCGGCGTCATGAACCACGCGTCGCCCGCGCCGAACCCCGCCGAGTAGGTGTACCCGCCCATCGCGCCCGTCTCCGGGAGGAGGGCGGCGTAGGTGGTGAGCATGCCCGGCGGCTCGCGGTTGAGGAGCTTCGTCCGCGGCTCGGCGGGCGCTCCCTCGCCCACTTGTCGGTACGCGTCGCGCACGGCGGCGACGTAGTCGGCCGGGTCCGCGAGGCCGTCGACCTCGGAGCTAGTGAGGAACAGGGTCTCCGTCATAGTCGGCCACTCGTGGCGCGGGGACTAAACGGTACAGGACGCGGCGACCGGGAACGCGACGCCGCGGCGACCGGGAATCACTCCGCGCCTCAGTCGGCGGTGCCCGCCGAGGAACCGCCGCCCGCGGAGCGCTCGCCGGCGTCGCCGTCGAACGGCCGCCGTTCGGGGGCGCCGTCCGCGACTGGATTTCGGACGAACATCGCGTGAGCCATCACCGTGGCCGCGGCGACGGCACCGACCGGGAGCGCCGACGTCAACGACAGTCCGACCAGCGTGAGCGAGGCGGTCACACCGATCAACGCCACCGGGATGAGCCCAAGCACGTAGTCGTAGTATCCAGTCATGCTTCCATTAGCTAGTAGTCGAAAATCCATATTAAATTTTTCCCGCGGTTCGGGAGCAGTTCGCTCGTGAACACGCGGATGTTACTCATAACTTATGGCTTGGCCCGAGGCTCCGTCGACTCGGGATGGGAAGTCGGCGAGAGGAGGGACCAGTGGGAAGAGAGGTCGGGGAGGAGAACGGCCAGCAAGGAGAGCAACACCACAGTCGGCCGGTCGACCGCGTCAGCGAGAAGCGAGGCACCGCGGTCGGGCGCTCGGCGCGCAGAGAGCGCGGGTGACTATCGGAACCGGAAGTAGAGGGCCCGCCAGCCGCCGAGGGCGACGGATCCCAACACGAGCATGACGGCGGCGAACGTGACTTCGGCCCCGCCGCGGAAGACGAACGCGCGCAGCGCGAGTCCGACGACCGCGGCCGGGATCCACGACCGGATCACGAGCGGGACCGAGGACTTCGCGGTCTCGACCGCGCCGGCGGAGTAGGCGCCCACGAGCGGCGCGACCACGACCCAGCCGATCAGGAAGGGAGCGAACACGCCCGCTAAGTACAGCGGGTTCGCGGTGAGGAACTCGACGGTCTGGTGGTTGAGCGTCCCGACGGTCAGTAACAGGATCAACGCGATCACGTCCCCGACGGCGAACGGTGCGGCGCCGCGGTCGAGGCGGGCGGCGAGAAACGGCGGAGCGTCCATACCGACCCCTGCGAGCCGGCCCCACTTTTACGCACGGATTCGTCCGCGCCGGTGCGGTCTCGCGACAGGGCGATCCCGCATCGCAGCGGTCGGTTACTCGTACAGCGGGTGCGCCTCGCAGAGCTCGACGACGCGCTCGCCGACCTCGTAGATGACGTCGTCGCTGTCGACGTCGTCGACGACGCGGTAGATCAGGTCGCCGACCTCCTCGATCGCGTCGGCGTCGAAGCCGCGGGTGGTGAGCCCGGCGGTGCCCGCGCGGATCCCCGAGGGGTCGAACGCCGACCGCGTCTCGCCGGGGACCGTGTTCCCGTTGAGGACGATGTTCGCGGCCGCGAGCGCGTCCTCCGCGTCCCCGCCGGAGAGGTCGGGGTGGGAGTCGCGCAGGTCGGCCAACACGAGGTGGTTGTCGGTCCCGCCGGAGACTAAAGAGAGCCCGTGCTCCTGAAGCGTCTCGGCGAGCACCTCCGCGTTGTCAACGACCTGCTGGGCGTACTCCTCGAACTCGGGCTCTAAGGCCTCCTTGAACCCGACCGCCTTGCCGGCGACGTTGTGCATCAGCGGGCCGCCCTGCCCGCCGGGGAAGACGGCCGAGTCGATGTCGTCCGCGAACTCCGCGTCGCACATCACGATCCCGCCGCGGCCGGCGCGGATCGTCTTGTGGGTCGAGCCCGTGACGAAGTCGGCGACGCCGACCGGCGAGGGGTGGACGCCCGCCGCGACGAGCCCGGTGATGTGGGCGATGTCCGCGAGGTGGTAGGCGTCGACCGCGTCGGCCGCCGCCTGGATTTTCTCCCACTCGACGGCGCGCGGGTACGCGGAGTAGCCCGAGACGACGATGTCGGGGTCGAACTCCTCGGCGACCTCCCGGAGCCCCTCGTAGTCGATGTACCCCGTCTCGGGGTCGACCTCGTACTGCTCGACCTCGTACAGCTGCCCCGTGAAGTTCGCGGGGTGGCCGTGCGAGAGGTGGCCGCCGTCGTTGAGCTTCAGCGACAGGATCTTGTCCCCCGGTTCGAGGACGGAGTAGTACACCGCCTGGTTCGCCTGCGTGCCGGAGTGCGGCTGGACGTTGACGTGGTCGGCGCCCCAAAGCTCCTTCGCGCGCTCGATGGCCAGCTCCTCGACCTCGTCGGCGTACTCGCAGCCGGCGTAGTAGCGCGACCCGGGGTAGCCCTCGGCGTACTTGTTGGTGAGGACGCTCCCCTGCGCCTCCAGCACCGCCTCGCTCACGTGGTTCTCGCTCGCGATCATCGCGAGCGTCTGCTCCTGTCTGTCGCGCTCGCCCGCCAGCGCGTCGGCGACCGCCGGATCGACCTCCCGGACGTGCTCGTGGTCCATGTGCGAACCCGGGCGCGACCGCGCATTAATCCTTCCGTCGCCGGCGCGCGCGCGACCCGCGGCGACCGGACGCGAGGCCGCCTCGCGTCGACTGCGCTTGGGTAACCCCGATCTGCCGAATTTACCCGCCTCAAGCACGCTTATCGGGTTATTCGTTCCATGAACCCCGTTAATATTAAATACGCAACCGGCTTTCATACCGAGAGACAAATGGTATCGAATTTACTGGCGGCCGACGTCGAGGCCGCGCTCGAAGCGGCCTTCGACGGGGACGACGACGAGCTGCTCGTCGTGGACCCCGCCGCAGAGACGATCGTATCGCTGGTCGAGACGGCCGTCGGGTGGGACGACCTCCCGAAGCTGTCGATGCTCGCCGACGAACGCACCCTGAAGGACGTGCTCGACGACTTCGTCGTCGCGTCCCGGGCCGCGGACCTCGTCGCCGACGGCGACCTGGATATCCGAGTGCTGGACGGGGAGGTCGACAACGCCCTGTTCGTCTCGCCCTCTCGGGTCGTCGCCCTGGTCACCGCGGGGGAGGGCGTCGCCGCGCTCTCGACCGACGACGCGGAGTTCGTCGAGGAGGTGTACGAGACCCAGCGCGCCGCCTTCGACGACGCAGAGGCGTACGCGCTCCGCACGCCAGCAATCGCCCGGGTCCGCGAGACGCTGGAGTCCGAGATCGGTGAGGAGGCCCGGTCGGACTTCGACGCCGTCCTCGACGCGACCGAGCGCGACGACGGGGTGGACCTCGACGAGGTGACCGTCTCGCTGCTCGTCGCGGCGAAGAACGACGTGCTCCTCTACGACATCTCGAAGTGGGGCGAGGACGTCGGTATCGCCTCGAAGGCGACGTTCTCCCGGACGAAGACGCGCCTCGAAGATCAGGGGATCATCGACACGGAGAAGGTCCCGATCGACGTCGGCCGACCGCGGCTCCGCCTGAAGCTCGGCGACGACCGGCTCCGGGACATCGACGCCGCAGAGCTGGCCGCCGAGGCCGCCGAGATGCTGGCGGCGACGCCCGCCTGAGCGCGCCCGCGAGCGCTCTCGGACTCCCTCCGCGGACGCGCCGAACGAGCCGCCGCGCGCCGCGGACCCGCGGCTTTTTTTCGCCGCCTCGCGTCGACCGGGTATGGACATCGGACTTGTCGGCGACGGCCCCGCGGTCGAGGCCGCCGAGGCCGCGCTCGGCGACGTCGACGTGAACGCGATGCCGGTCGAGGCCGACCTCCTCGACGGATTCGACGCCGCGGTCGTCGTCGACACCGCCGGGTCGGCGACGTTCGGGGCCGCGGACGACATGCTCGATCGGTGGGTCGCGGTCGAGGTGGGTGGGCTCGGCGGCGTTCCCCTCGCCGACCTCGACGCCGCCGTGACCGTCTTCGACGACGCCTGCTACGACTGCCTGCGCGCCCGGGTCGAGAGCGGCGGGTCGGAGCCCGCCGACGCGCCGACCGGCCGCCGGTCCGCCGTGCGCTACGCCGGCGCGGTGGCCGGACGCCGGACGATCCGGCTCCTGGCGGGCGACCCGGTGGCGGACACGGTCGTCGAGGTGCCGGGCGGCGAGCGGACCCTCCTCCCGATACCGGGGTGCGGCTGCGGCGACGGCCCCGGGGACGCGCTCCCGCGCGACCACGCCGACCGCGGCCTCGACGAGGCGATCGACCGGGCGGAGCGCGCCGTCGACCGCCGGATCGGCGCGCTGGCGGAGGTCGGCGAGCAGGAGTCGTTCCCCGTGCCGTACTACGTCGCGCGGGTCGCGGACACCACCCCGTTCTCCGACGCCGACGCGGCGGACTTCGGCGGTGGCGCGGCCGCCGACTGGGACGCCGCGTTCATGAAGGCGCTCGGCGAGGGGCTAGAGCGGTACGCGGCGGGCGTCTACCGCGAGGCGTCGTTCACGCGCGCGCCGGCCGCGAACGTTCCGAACCCGGTCACCCCGGACGCGTTCGTCCGCCCCGACGGCGCCGAGGCGTACGACCGCGACGACCGGCTCCCGTGGGTCCGCGGCGAACGACTCGGGACGGGCGAACCGGCGAGCCTCCCGGCGGAGTTCGTTCACTTCCCGCCGCCGGAGCGGCGGTACCGGCCGCCGATCACGACCGGGCTCGGCCTCGGTAGCTCGGGTCCGGACGCCGCGCTCTCCGGGCTGTACGAGGCGATCGAGCGCGACGCGACGATGACGAGCTGGTACTCCACGACGGAGCCGCTCGGGCTCGACGTCGACGACCCGGGCTTCGCCGAACTGGAGAAGCGAGCGCGGGCGGAGTCGCTGTCGGTGACGCCGCTGCTCGTCACGACCGACGTGGACGTGCCCGTCGTCGCGGTCGGGGTCAGCCGCGAGGGCGACTGGCCGCGGTTCGCCGCGGGGTCGGGCGCCGACCTCGACCCGGCCGCGGCGGCGCGGAGCGCGCTCGCCGAGGCGCTCCAGAACTGGACCGAGCTCCGCTCGATGGGGCGGGAGGCGGCCGACGAGCAGGGGGCGGCGATCGGCCACCACGCCGACCTGCCCGGGGAGACGGCCGCGTTCTTCGACCCGGACGCGTCCGTCTCGGCCGAGGGGCTCGGGGAGCCGGAGCTGACGGGCGAGGCCGAGCTGTCGGCCGTCGTCGACCGCGTCGAGGCCGTCGGGCTCGACCCGTACGTCGCCCGGGTGACGACCCGCGACCTCGCTGCGGTGGGCTTCGAGGCCGCGCGGGTGCTCGTGCCGGGCGCACAGCCGCTGTTCACCGGCGACCCGTTCTTCGGCGACCGCGCCCGCGAGGTGCCGCGGTCGATGGGGTTCGAGCCCGCGCTCGACCGGCCGTACCACCCGTTCCCGTGACTGCGGCTGGGTCGGAGACGCCGACGGTGCTGTCCGACCCTCCCGGCGCCGACTGCCCGTGCCCGCGGATTTAGGTGGCTCGGGGTCGCGGGGGACCGTATGGACGTCGCACCCGACGCGGACGCGGAGGCGGTCGAGGCGGTCGACGGCGTGTTCCTCACGCAGGGGGCCGTCGGCGACGACGTGAGCATCCAGCGGTTCGAGATCGAACCGGGCGAGACGGTGCCCGAACACGACCACCCGCACGAGCAGGTCGGCGTGATCACGGCCGGGCGGCTGACGTTCGTCGCGGACGGCGAGGAGCGCGTCGTCGGCCCCGACGACACCTACGTGATCCCCGGCGGCGAGCCGCACGCGGCCGAGAACCGGACGGACGAGCCGGTCGTCGGCTTCGACATCTTCTCGCCGCCGCGGGCGGATCCGGACTGGGGGGAGTAGGCGGCCGCGGGAGTCGTCGGAGCGGGGGCGGGTCCGAGGAGGTGCCGGGCGGTCCGAGGCGCAAGTCGCCGCGGGGCGGATCCGGGGGGTACCCCGCCGCGGACCGGCCGATATCGCGCGTCTGCGATACCCGCAAGACGTACCGGACCGAAGGTGTGTTAGTGCTCGGGGCCTGATAACAGGTAATGGGAGTCCACGAACAGTACCCGTTCGATGTGGAGGCGCTCCGCACCGATTTCCCGATCCTCGATCGGCAGGTCGGCGGCGACCCGGAGACGGCCGGCGAGGGCGCGGGCGACGACACCCCGCTGGTCTACCTCGACAACGCAGCGACCTCGCACACGCCCGACCCGGTCGTCGACGCCATCTCCGACTACTACCGGAGCTACAACGCGAACGTCCACCGGGGGATCCACCAGCTGAGCCAGGAGGCCTCCGTCGCGTACGAGGAGGCCCACGACGCGGTCGCCGACTTCATCGGCGCGGCGGGCCGCGAGGAGATCGTCTTCACCAAGAACACGACCGAGGCGATGAACCTCGTCGCGTACGCCTGGGGGCTGGAGGAGCTCGGCCCCGGCGACAACGTCGTCCTCTCCGAGATGGAACACCACGCCTCGCTCGTCACCTGGCAGCAGATCGGCAAGCGGACGGGCGCCGACGTGCGCTTCATCGACGTCACCGACGAGGGGCGGCTCGACATGGACCACGCGGCGGAGCTCGTCGACGACGACACCGAGATGGTGTCGGTCGTCCACGTCTCGAACACGCTCGGCACCGTGAACCCGATCGGGGAGCTGGCCGACCTGGCCCACGATCACGGCGCGTACGTCTTCGCCGACGCCGCGCAGTCGGTGCCGACGCGCCCGGTCGACGTCGACGAGCTCGATGTCGACTTCCTCGCCTTCTCCGGCCACAAGATGTGCGGCCCGACCGGGATCGGCGTCCTCTACGGTCGCGAGGAGATCCTCGACGAGATGAGCCCGTACCTCTACGGCGGGGACATGATCCGGCGGGTCTCCTTCGAGGACTCCACGTGGGAGGACCTGCCGTGGAAGTTCGAGGCCGGAACCCCATCCATCGCTCAGGGGATCGGCCTCGCGGCCGCGATCGAGTACGTCGAAGCGATCGGTATGGACCGGATCGAGGCCCACGAGGACCTGCTGGCCGAGTACGCCTACGACGAACTCGACGAACTCGGCGGCGTCGAGATATACGGCCCGCCCGGGGACGACCGCGGCGGCCTCGTCGCGTTCAACGTCGACGGCGTCCACGCCCACGACCTCTCCAGCATCCTCAACGACTACGGCGTCGCGATCCGAGCCGGGGATCACTGTACGCAGCCGCTCCACGACGAGATGGGCGTCGCCGCCTCCGCGCGCGCCTCCTTCTACTTCTACAACACCGTCGAGGAGGTCGACGCCCTGGTCGACGCGGTCCGGGAGGCGCGCGACCTGTTCGCCTGAGGCCTCTCGGCCGGCGGCGTTCGACGCCGTAACGGGCCCTTCGGCGACGCTCGATCCCGTCAGCGGGCACTCCGGCGTGAGCCGCGCGCCCACGGCGTCGCGCCGCGTGCGGCCCAGAGAGAGAAATCCTCCGTACGTCCGGGAATTTTCACCTAATACTACCGGATAATCGCGTTTGAGGGGCGTGACAACGGTGATCGCGGAATTATTATACCGTTCCCGCGGCTACTGTTGGTAGAAGGATTACAACCGTCGTAGTAAGTTATTCTTCGACGAGTCGTCGCCAGCGCCACAACCCATGACCGACCAGACACCGCCGTCCGAAACACACGCGGACACGACCGCGGCCACCGACCGAGTCGAAACGACCGTCAGCGAGGAGAACCGCGAAGCGCCGATCGCCGTCCTCCAGATCGAGCCCGACGCCCGCTCCGCGGAGCTCTTCGAGACGTTCGCCGAGCGGATCACGGACCGCGTCCACGTCCGGTCCGTGAAGCGCCTCGCCGACGGGGTCGACGCCATCGAGACCGGCATCGAGGTCGGCGGCGAGCGGGTCGCGGTCGACTGCGTCGTGACCGAACAGCGGCTCCCGGACGGGCACGGCGTCGACCTCACCGAACGGTTGCGCGAGGTCGACCCGGCGCTCCCGGTCGTGTTCCACAGCACGTGTCCGAGCGAGGAGTGCGAGGCGGCGGCGTTCGGCGCCGGCGCGGACGCCTACTTCGAGAAGGGATCCGACCGCGGGCGATACGACGCGATCCTCGACCGGATCCGCGCGCTCGCCGACGCGCAGCGCAGGGAAGAAGGGGGCACGGGAACGGCTGCGACGCCGCGGACCGCCGGTTCGACCGGAGAGACGCTCCGCTCGGAAGAGTGAACTCGACGGGCTGGGCGGGAGGAGACGCCGCGCCGGTCGAGCGCCGTTGAGGACGCGTTACCGTTCGAGATCGACGGTGAGGTCGGTCGCGATCCACGCGTCGGTGTTGCCCTGTTCGGCGAAGACGGTCCGCTCCTCCGAGCAGCGGGTCGCGGCGACCGTCGGTCGCTCCTCGGTCGCCGGCTCGGCGTCCGGCTCGATCCGGTCTCCCGTTGTCATTACACCCCGCTCAGGGAGCGGCGGGCATATAGATTTCGGTCGGCCTAAACCAGCGGCGGCGATCCGGGCGGGGGATCGGAGGGCCTTACGTCGCGGCGGTCGTGCGCCGATCCGTGACCGACACGCTGTTCACGCCGCTTTCGCTTCGCGACACCGAGTTCCGGAACCGCATCATGCTGTCGCCGATGTGTCAGTACTCCGCCGACGACGGCCTGGCCACCGACTGGCACCGGGTCCACCTCGGCGCCCGCGCCGCCGGGGGCGCCGGGGTCGTGATGACGGAGGCGACCGCGGTCGAGGCCCGCGGACGGATCACGCCGGACTGCCTCGGGATCTGGTCCGACGAGCACGCCGAGGCGATCGAACCGATCGTCGAGTTCGTCCGGTCGCAGGGTGCGGCGCCGGGGATCCAACTGGCACACGCCGGTCGGAAGGCCTCACACCGGCCGCCGGCCGAGGGGGGCGACCCCATTCCGGGGGACGAGGCGGACGGGTGGGAGACCGTCTCCGCGACCGGCGAGCCCTACCCCCACGCGGAGGTCGGCGAGGACGGACTCGCCGACACCCGCCGGCTGGACGAGGCGGGGATCGACGAGGTGATCGACGCGTTCGCGGCCGCCGCGGAACGCTCGCGCGACGCCGGGTTCGAGGTCGCGGAGGTCCACGCGGCCCACGGCTACCTCCTCCACCAGTTCCTCTCGCCCGTCACCAACGACCGCGACGACGAGTACGGTGGAAGCTTCGAGGACCGCACGCGACTCCTGCGCGAGGTCGTCGCGGCCGTCCGCGACGTCTGGCCGGACGGGAAACCCGTCTTCGTCCGCATCTCCGCGACCGACTGGCTCCCCGACCGCGAGTCGTGGGACGTGGACGACTCGGTGCGGCTGGCCCCCCTCCTCGCCGACGCCGGCGCCGACCTGATAGACGTCTCCGGCGGCGGCATCCACCCGGACCAGGAGCTCCCGAGCGCGGGGCCGGGATACCAGGTGCCGTACGCCGAGGCGATCCGCGAGGGGACCGACGTGCCCGTCGCCGCGGTCGGCGGGATCACGGAGCCGACCCACGCCGACGCCCTCGTGCGGAACGAGCGGGCCGACCTCGTGGCGTTGGGCCGCGAGCTGCTCCGCCATCCGCACTGGCCGCTAGAGGCCGCCCACGAACTCGGCGCGGACGTCGAGTGGCCGGTCCAGTACCGCCGCGGCCGGTTCGACTAAGCCGGCCGCGCGACCGGCCGCGGGCGGCGGTGGCGTGAGAACCACACGCAGGCGCCGGGAACACTTATCAGGCTCCCGGGTGCCGACGGCGTATGGGCGACCTCGACTACCGGCCCTTCCCGGAGAAGCGCGAGGACGAGTTCAGCGCGTTCATGCGGTACGCCTTCTCTCCCGAGCAGGGGCCGTACGACCCCGAGGCCGACGACGACGACCGCGAGCACCTCGCCGAGTACCGGGGGCTGTTCGACGGCGAGGAGGCGGTCGCGGTGTGCGGCCACCACGACTTCACGCTCCGGATCCGCGGGCGCGACCGCGACGCCGCCGGCCTCTCCGCGGTCGCCTCCCCGCCGGAACACCGGCGCCAGGGCCACATCGAGCGGCTCCTCCGCGAGTCGCTGACGGAGTACCGGGAAGACGAGATTCGGTACTCCGTGCTGTGGCCGTTCGAACACCCCTTCTACCGCCGGTACGGGTGGGGGACGGTGAGTCGATATCGGTGGGTGAAGACGCCGCCAGAACAGTTGGCGTTCGCGGCCGACGCGACTGACGGAGGTGACGAAACGGGGAAATTCCGGCGGCTCGACGAGGGCGACTACGAGGCGGCGGCAGACCTCCTCGCCGCGACCGCGGACCGGTACGACTTCACGATGGCGCGGACGGCGGCGTGGTGGCGCGAGAACACCCTCCGCGGGTGGCAGACCGATCCCTTCGTCTACGGCCTCGGACGGGACGACGACCTCCGCGCGCTGCTGTCGTACACGTTCACCGAGCGCGACGACGGCGACGGGAAGGCGATGGTCGTCTCCGACGCCGCCGTCGCCGACCCGTCCGCGTGGGACGAGGTGTTCCGCTTCTGTCGGGACCACGACTCGCAGGTCGAGCGCGTCCGGCTCCGCCTCCCCGCGGACGTGAGCCTCCTCGACCGCGTCGACGACCCGCGGGCGGTGACCGAGGAGGTTCGCGCCGGACCGATGTTCCGGCTCGTCGATGTCCCTGCGGCGCTGCGAGAGCTGGCCCCCGACCCGGATCTCGACGCCGAGTTCACGCTCGCGGTCGACGACCCGCTCGTCGGCTGGCACGACCGACCGATCCGGGTGACAGTCGCCGGCGGCGAGGTCGACGCCGAGCGGGTCGACGCCGGCGGAGACCCCGGAAGCCCGGACGACGCCGACGTAGCGGCGGGAATCGGCCCGCTCTCGCAGCTGTACGCCGGGTACCGCGGCGTCGACGACCTCCGGGCGCACGGCGCGCTGGACGTCGGCGACGGCGCTTTCGGCGAGGGGCTCGCCGCCGACCTCGGCGCACTCTTCCCGCCGCGGCCGACGTTCCTGCGCGAGGCCTTCTGACCGGCGGCGGTGCGGCCGGTCTGGGCCGGGCGCGACCGCTGCCGGGCTTTTTATCCGCGCGCGCCGTAGCAGGTGGCATGAGTTCCCGCGACCGACGCGACGACGACCTCGAGGAGCGGCTCGACGAGCTCGAGGACGTGCTGGGCGAGCTCCGGGCCGACCTCCGGGAGAGCGAGCGCGACCGCCGGGGTCCCCCGCGGCCGCCGCGGCTCTCGGAGCTAGTGCGGTTCACCGAGCAGTACACCATCCCGACGGTCATCGCGCTGCTGGAGACGACGATCAAGTCGCTCGAACTGCTCCGGGGGACGCTCCGGCTCGCGGACCCGGGGCGGAGCGTCGCCGAGGGCGCAGAGGGGGCGGGCGACCGCCTCGCGGACGTGCGCGACGGCGCGACTGCCGGGCTCTCGCGCTCCCTCTCGGAGCTCCGGACCGCGCTCTCGGAGGCCGACCTCCCCGAGGACGCCGCCTCGCGCTCGATCATCGCCGACGCGCGCGACCTCACCGCGGAGATCGAGTCCCGCATCGACGAGGGGCGCCGCGAGGCGGACGCGGCGCGCGACCGGCGGCTGGGCGGCGACCCCGACGGCGACCGCAACGCGCGGAGCCGAGGGGACGCCGAGGAGCGGTCCGACCGAGGCGACGGCGCGAACCCCGTCCGGATCGACGTGACCGAACCCGGCGAGAGCGACGACGCGGGCGACGAGGCGCCCGGTGAGGGCGATGCGAGCGGTGACGCCGCCGACGAGCCGCCGGAGGTCGACGTGGAGTCCGAGCTGGAGTCGATCAAACAGCAGGTCGACGGCGACGCGGCCGAGACGAGCGGCGATGCGGCCGACGCGAGCGACGACGCGCCCGGAGCGGACGACGAGGACGCGGCCGGCGGAGCGAACTGAGCCGCGGAGTCAAAAGGACGCGCCGAGGCGGTCGGCGACGCGCTCGGCCGAGTCGAGGAGCAGCGCCGCATCGTCGGTGAACACCTCCAGCGCGACCGTCCCGCCGAAGTCGTCGAGCTCGGACGCGACGAGGTCGTAGTCGACCTCGCCGGCCCCGACCGGGAGGTGGGTGTCGCCGCGGCGGCGCACGTCGTGACAGTGGAGGTGCGAGATCCGGTCGCCGTGGCTGCGGAGGAACCGCCTGATCGCCTTGTTGCCGCCCTCCATGTACGCGTGGCCCACGTCGAAGCAGATCGGCGTGTCGGTCTCGCGAACGAGGTCGCCGAGGACCGAGAGCTGGAGCCCCGCGTGCTGGTGGCCGACGTTCTCGACGACGACCTCGACGCCCGCCTCGCGGCCGACGTCAGCGACGCGCCGGAGCTGGTCGGCCGCGGTCTCGCGGAACGCCACGTCGTCGCGGTCGGCGGAGGTGGCGTGGAGGACCGCCTTCTCCGCGCCGAGGTCGCCGGCCGCGGTCAGGAGCCGGCGCTGGTAGTCGACGATGGCGTCGTTCACCTCGGGGACGTAGCTGGCCAGTCGCTGGCTGTACGGCAGGTGGACGAGCAGGTCGCGGCCGCCGAGCGCGTCCGTCAGGCGGCCGGGGTCGACCTCGTCCGGCACGAGCGTCGGCTCGCCGACGCCGAGTTCGCAGAAGTCGAACCGCGCCGGCGACGCCGCGAGGCGGTCGAGGTCGTCGCCGACCGTCACCCCGATGTCCATGCCGGACGGTGGGTGCGGCGACTTCTTATAAATAGCGTCGGCGGATCAGTCGTCCGCGAGCGGGTTGTCGAGGTCGATGTCGCCGGCGTCGATCTCCGCTTCGACCTCGCGGACCGCGGTCACCATGTTCTCCGTCTTGCCGTACGCGATGTCGCGCGGGAGGAGCTTCAGCCCGCAGTCGGGCGAGATCGTGAGCTTCTCCGGCGGGACGACGCGGAGGCCCTGCCGGATGTTCGCTTTGATCTCCTCGACCGGCTCGACCTCGGCGGTGTGGGCGTCGACGACGCCGAGCGCGAGGTCGGGCTCGAACTCGGGGTCGGTGAACGTCGGGATCTGCTCGAAGTCGCCGTTACACAGCTCCACGTCGAACTCGTCGATCGGGTAGTCGTTGATCTCGGGGTAGATCCGCGAGTAGTCGCCGTAGCAGACGTGGAGGCCGATCCGGACGTCCTCGTCGATGCCCGAGACGATGCGTTCGAGCGCCTCGCCGACGATGGCGTGGTCCTCCGGCGTCGTCGCCAGCGCGGGCTCGTCGATCTGGATGTAGCGCGCGCCCGCCTCGACCAGCTTCTCAACCTCCTCGTTGACGAGGTCCGCGAGGTCGTACACGAGTTCCTCGGTGGAGGGGTACGCCTCGTTGAACGCCCAGAAGCCGAGCGTGTACGGCCCCGTGATCGGGACCTTCACCGGGCGCTCTGCGACGTTCGAGGTGAACTCGAACTCGTCGACGAGCCACGGCTCGTCGTACGCGACCTCCTCGACCACGCTCGGCTTGTCGAAGTAGTTGTGGCCCCACACCTTCACCGGCCCGTTGAACTCGTAGCCGTCGATGCGGTCGGCGAAGAACTCCACCATCTCGTTGCGGCGCATCTCGCCGTCGACGACCGTGTCGAGCCCGGCGCGCTCGTGTTCGTGCGTGATAAGCCGACAGGCGTCGTCGTGCGCCTCTTCGAGGTCGGACTCGTCGAACTTCGAGTCGGGGTCGTCGACGAGCTCGTCGGCGCGGTTGAGCCACTTCGGCTTCGGGTACGAGCCGACGACGGTCGTGAGCAGGAACGCGTCGTTCGGGTGGTCGTCCGGACGGAACTGGTCGCGGTTGGCGGACGGGTTTCGGACCATTAATCGAGCACCTCCGCGGCGTCGGCGAGGGCGTTCAGCTTCGCGCGGTACTTGTTCGTCGGCAGGTAGAACAGCTCGGTGTTCGGCGTGAGGTACGTCCGGTCGAACCCCTCCAGCGGGATCTGCGACTCGAACCACTCGACGCGCTCCGCGATCGTCTCCGGCTCCTCGACCAGCGTGTTCTGCCCGTCGACGAGCCCGAGCGACAGCGAGTCGGTCGAGCCGAACTCCTGGACGTTGTAGACGGTGTCGTCCCGGTCGCCGGCGACGAGGTCAAGCCCGAGCGCGTCCGCGCCCGCCTCGTCGACGAGGTGCGCGTACAGCTTCTCGCCGAGCGCGCCGTAGAACGTCTGGACGACCACGTCGGCGTCGGTCGCGTCGGCGACCGTTGAGATGGCGTCCGTCGCGCCCGCCTCCTCGCCCTCGGCGGGCGGGTTCGTGACGAGCGACGGTTCGAGGAGGAACAGCGTCTCGTGGTCGGGGAACGCCTCGACCTCGCCCGCGAGGAACTCGGCGATGGCGGCCTGGAAATCGGCCTCGTCGCCGCGGTGTTCGTCGGTCGCGAGGTCGGCGAGCGAGTACGGCCCGGGAAGCGTCGCCGCGAGCGACGCGTCGTCGACCCCGTCGGCGTCGGCGAGCAGGTCGGTCGCCTTCTCCAGTTCGCCCGCCACGTCGCCCGAGAAGTCGAGGTCGTCGACGACCCGCGGGTCCCGGTAGAAGTTGTTGTTGTCGTAGTACCGGACGATGCCGCCGGTCTCGACGGCGTCGCTGACGGTCAGCGGGTGCGCGATCATGTCGTCCCAGCGGCCCTGCCCCTCGGAGATCAGGTCGAGGCCGGCGTCCAGCTGGTCGTCGACGTACTCGGCGCGCACCTCGTCGTACGCCGCCACGATCGCCTCGCTCTCGTCGCCGCTCAGGAGGTCCCCCTTCTGGTGGCCCTTCAGGTCCGAGAGCGTCTCTTTCGCCCGGTCCGGGAGCGGATACAGCCCCGGCGTCGCCGCGACACGTTCGGTCATCACCGATCGTTGGATATACCGTCGTATAATATTTGCTAATGCGCGTTATGTTTTGTAGTAATCAGTTGCCGAGCGACCCCGCTACGCCCGACGCAACGCCAGTACCGTGAGCGTCTCGAAGGGGAACGACTCCTCGACGACGACCTCGTGGTCGAACCCGGCCTCCTCGATGAGTGCGAGCACCTCCTCGTACCCGGTGAGCGAGGAGACGAGCAGGAGGACGACCCCGCCCGGCGCGAGGACGCGCCCCACGTCGGCGAGGAACGGTTCGATGAGTTCCCGGCCGGACTCGCCGCCCGAGAGCGCGTGTTCCATCCAGTCGCTCCACTCGTTTTCGGGGTCGGTCGGGAGGTACGGCGGGTTGAAACACACCGTGTCGAACGCGTCCGCGCGGAACGGCGAGAGCAGGTCGGCGACGACGGCCCCGACGCCGCGGTCGCGCGCCTGTCGCGCGGCGTGCGGATTGAGGTCGCTGCCGACCACGTCGAGGTCGCGCTCGCTCGCCACCCGCGCGGCGACCCAGCCCGACCCCGTTCCGACCTCCAGCACGCGGCCGCGCGCCTCCGCGACCGCCGCCTCCGCGAGCAGGCCGGAGTCCTCGGCCGGCTGGTAGACGACGGCGTCGTCGAGACCCCGGCGCGCCGCGAGGTCGCCCTCGCTCGCGTCGTCGGTCATCGGTCGGCCTCCCCGGCGTCGCCGTCGGTCGCTTCGCCGGCGTCGTCGGCGTCGACATCGGCGCCGTTCGGGTCGGCGGAGCCGGGCCGCGTCGCCGCCCGGCCCTCGACCGCCGCGTCCAACTGCGGCCCGGAGGCGCCCTCGGCGCGAGCGGAGAGCGTCTGCTGCGGGAACGGGATGACGATCCCCTCGTCCTCGAGCGCGCCCTTCATCGCGTTCATCGCGGCGGTCCGGGTCCGCCAGCGCTTCCGCATGCTCGGGTTGCGGATCCAGTAGCGCAGGCCGAGGACGACCGCGGAGTCGTCGAAGCGCTTCGTCACGGCGTTCGGCTCGGGCATCTCGGCGACGTCCTCGACGCCCGCGACCGCCTCCTCGACGACCGCGACCGCGCGCTCGACGTCGGTGTCGTAGTCGACGCCGACCTCGACCTCCACCCGGAGCCGGTTCCGCCGCGATCGGTCGACGATCGACCCCGACCGGACCTCGTCGTTCGGCATCGTGATCACCTCGCCGTCGAACGACCGGAGCCGTGTGCTCATGATCGATATCTCGGTGACGGTCCCCTCGTGGTCGCCGATCTCGACCCAGTCGCCGACCTCGAACGGCCGGGAGAACATCAGCACGAACCCGGCCAGTATCGCCCCGAGCGTCTGGCGGGCCGCCATGCCGACCACGATGCCGAGGAACCCCGCGCCGACGAGGAGGCTGCCGACGTTGTCGGTGAACAGCCCCACCACCGCGAGGACCGCCGACGTGTAGACGGTCAGCTGCGTGATTCGCAGGATCACCTCCTGCTGGTGTTGCGAGATCGACGCGCTCTCCGCACCGATCTCGCGGATGACGCCCCCGAGGAAGTCGGTGAGCGCGTACGCGATAGCCAGGAGGATCACGCTGAGGACGACGTTCGACACCTGATCGGCGCTGAGCGCCGACTGCGCCGTCTCGAAGAGCGCGCCGCTCCGGTCCCACACCGCGATCAGCGTGATCGCCCCCGCGGCGGTGGCGACGCCGACCCCCGCCGACAGCAGGAGCCGCTGGGTGGAGGAGAGGTCTCGGTCGCCGTGGCGCAGCCGTCGCGTGAGGTACCGGACGATCAGCACGGCGGCGACGATACCCGCGGAGGCGGCGAACCGCTCCGCGTTGCCCGTGAGCGCGCGCTGAACCGCCGCCACGAGGCCGATCCACCCGGCCATGTCACGCCCCCGTGGGCGAGCCGCGCTCGCGGGCCAGCTCCGCCAGCGCGGCGAACGCCGCCGGGTCCAGCTTCCCCGGGCGACTGCGCAACAGCTCCTCGTCGGCCGCGTCGACGACGGCCTCCGGCTCGTCGAGCCCGGAGATGTGCGCCGTGTTCCGCACCGCGTTCCGCACCGTCTTGCGCCGCTGGGTGAACAGCGCCTTCACGAACCGGAGGAAGAACGCCTCGTCGCCGACGACGTAGTCGGGGTCACGCGGCGCACAGCGCACGACGGCGCTCTCGACGGCCGGCTGCGGGTCGAACGCCTCCTTCGGGACGCGCTCGACGATCTCTACGTCGGCGTAGTGCTGCGCCGACACCGAGAGGCGGCCGTACTCGGACTCGCCCGCCGACGCCACCATCCGGTCGGCGAACTCCGCCTGGAACATCAACACGAGCGGCTTCTTCTCGGGGAGCAGGCGGAAGGCGATCTCCGAGGAGACGCCGTACGGGAGGTTGGCGACGCAGGCCGAGAACGGCGGGAGGTCGACGTCGAGCGCGTCGCCCTCGACCACGTCGAGGAGGCCGTCGGCGACGGCGGCGGCGAACTCCTCGCGGAGGAAGTCGGCGAACGCCCCGTCGCGCTCGATCACGGTGACGCGGCCGGAGTCCGCGGTCCCGTCGGCCGTCGCCGCCGCCAGCAGGCGGTCCGTGAGCGCGCCCGCGCCGCCGCCGATCTCGAGGAGGTGACTCCCGTCGGCGTCGGCCGGGAGGTAGCCGGGGATCCGGTCGAGGACCCGGTCGTCGACGAGGAAGTGCTGGTCGCGGTCGGGGTCCGCCCGCGCGCCGGCCCGCCGCGCGAGCGCGTCGGGATCGCGGCTCCCGTAGCCGGCGGCTTCACCCGTCGGTGAGTCGGTCATGGCCGGGATACACGCGGTGTTCGGGTAAAAGTCTCGTTTCGGGGGCGTCGCGGCGGCGGATCGCGGCGACTCCCGGTCGTGCCCACGGTCGCGGGGGGCACGGGCCGCCCGTCGCTCACTCCTCGCGGCCGACGAACGTCCGGTACTTCAGGTCGTCCTCGCGGATCTCCTCGACGATCCGTTCGAGGATCACCTCTCGGGGACGGTGGAGCCCGGAGATGCGCTCCTCGACGTCGGCGAAGCTCTCGAACGGCCCGCGCTTCCGCTCGTCGAGCAGGTCGTTCCGCAGCTTCTTGCCGATCCCCGGCAGCAGATTCAGCTGGTGGAGCCGGAGGGTGATCGGGCCCGCCTCGTTGTAGAAGTCGACGAACCGCTCCTCGTCGGCCTCGACGATCGCCTCGGCCGCGTACTCGATCTCCGCGGCCGCGTTCCGGGTGAGGCCGTCGAAGGAGACCTCTCGGTAGCGGCCGACGTTGGGCCCGTCCAGCCCGAGCCGGTCGCCGACGGAGACGTCCGCGTCAGCGGCGAGCATCAGCTCGTACAGCGCGAACGAGTCGTCGCCGAGCCCGTACGCCACCGGCGACTTGCGGGACTGCGGGCGGTCGTCGTCGGGACGCCCGTTCGGCAGCACGTCGAGGAGGACGGCGGTCGGTCCGTCCCGGCCGTCGCCGGCGGCGTCTTCGTCCGGCGTCTCCCCGGCGTCCGCAGCGGCGTCGCCGCCCGTTCGGTCGTCCTCCGGCGTCCCGTCGCCGTCGGCGTTGTCCATGTATCGTTTAACGCTCCGAGCGGTGAAAAAACCGCTGCCGGGGCCGCGGCGACGGCGGCCGCCGCCGGGCGGATTCAATAGCGTCGAGTGACACGTGATACCATGGCAGAACCGGAGCCGACGGCGGTGATGCGACTCGTCGAGACGTTCCCGGGGGGGACCGCCGGGGCGGGCGGAACGGATCGCGGCGGAGCGAGCGGAGCGGAGGACGCGGCACGGGTCGACGAGCTCCTCGACGGCGCGTACGGCGCGCTGACGCGGGACTGGTACCCCGAGCTCCGCCGCCGAGCCGCGGCGCACGCGGACGGCGACTGCCTCCGCGAGCGCGTGCTCGAACACGTCGAGGCGGTGCCGTCGTTCCGCCTCTCCGACGGGCCGACGCCCCTGACGGAGCGGCGAGAGGCGCTCGCGGAGGCGGCGGCGCTGCGCGACGAGGTCCGCGAGATAGCGGAGTGGTACGGCACGCTCCGGACGCGGCTGGAAGGGGACCGAGCGTCGCTGACGCGCGGCGAGCGGCTGCTCCACGACTTCGGATACGCGCTCGCGCACGTCCTGTTCCTCGGCGCGTCGTCGCCGAGCGCGGTCGTCCGGCGACTCCGGCTGGCGTACCGCTCCGTCGGCGTGCGGATCGACGAGACCGCGTCCGAGGCGGGCATCGAGGAGACGACGTTCACCTGCCCGTACCGGAGCGTCGCCGCCGGAACGTGCGGCGACCGGTGGGTCTGTCACGAGAAGCTGGACCGCGTCGACGACGGGTACGTGTCGTACCTGGCCGAGCGGGGGATCGCCTACCAGCGGCCGCGGGGCTGTACGGACTCGGAGCGGTGTCGCTCGACAGTCGCGCGCGACGGGCCGGCGCGGTGGTGGCCGAAGACCCCGCCGGCGGCCGTCGGCGTCGACTCGTGACCCGGGACCGTGACGGCGACTCCGTGGTGGCCGGCGATCCGGAAACGGATCCGCGTCGACTGCGTCGGATCCGCCGCGGCTACGACGCGTGGGCGCGGGTCTACGACTGGTTCGCGCGAGCTACGGCGTCCGTCGGCGGCGTCCGGGCCGCCTGCGTCCGCGCGCTCGACCTCGCCCCCGGCGACACGGTCGTCGAGTTCGGCTGCGGGCCGGGAGTGAACCTCCCCGCGCTCCGCGACGCGGTGGGGCCGAGCGGGCGCGTCGTCGGCGTCGACGTCTCGCCGCGGATGCTCGACCGCGCGGCCGGGCTCGTCGAGCGGCACGACTGGGGGAACGTCTCGCTCGTCGAGGGCGACGCCGAGCGCCCGCCCGTCGCGGCCGCCGACGGCGTCCTCGCGACGTTCGTCACGTCGCTGTTCGCCGACCCGTACCGGGTCGTGAGCCGCTGGTGCGACCTCGCGGACGCCGTCGTCGTCGCGGCGTTTGTCCCGGAGGGGAACGGAGCGGCGAACGCCGCGCTCCGGGCGTTCGTGGCGGTGAACGGTCGCCTCTTCGACGCGCGGGGCGACGACCCGCTCGGCAGGCTCGCGGAGCGCACCGCCGCCGCGCGTCGCGCGCTCGACGACGGCGCCGCGGTCCGGGAGCGCGATCAGCGGCTCTTCGGGACGATCGCCGTTGAGACCGGCCGGAACCGGTGACGCACGGGGGCCGACGACGCGGGGCGGGGGCGGCCGCGCGTGCTCACTCGGAGACCGGGACGGAGACGACCGTCGCGTCGGCGTTCCGGATGACGCGCTCGGTCGTGCTCCCGAGCAGGTCGCCGGCCGCCGCGTCGAGGCCGCGTTTGCCCATCACGACGGCGTCCGCGTCGACGGCGTCGGCGTACGCCGCGATCTCGTGGGCCGGGACGCCGGACTCGACCGCGGTCTCGCTGTCGATGCCGGCGTCCGCGACGGCCGTCGCGACCCGGTCGACCGCCGCTTCCAGCTCGTCGCGGCGCTCGGGGTCGTCGTCGTCGAACTTCTCCGGCTTGCCGGACCGGTCGTACATCGGGATCTCCTCGACGACGCCGAGGACGTGTACCGTCCCGTCGGCCGCCGTGACGTCGATCGCGTCGTCGACCGCGTCGAGGGCGGCGACGCCCTCGCCGGTCGGAACGAGGGTGGTCTGGTACATGCGGCTCGACATACGGGCGGAAATCTGAAAAAACGTGGCGACGGACCCCCCACCGGGCCGGAAGAATCTCGCGGTCAGGCGTACTTCGCGACGACGTCGAGGATCTCGTCGAGCTCCTCGCCGTCGAGCGAGTAGCGCTCTTGGGCGAACACCGAGCGGAGCTCCGTGCGGTCCTCCGGGAGTAGGTCGGTGATTTTCACGGCGGTCGGCACGTCGACCTGGTCGAGGTCGGTCAGCTCCTCGACGAGCTCGCGGGACTCGTCGGCGTCGAGGTCCGCGAAGCGGTTGACGTGTTCGATCGCGCGGGCAAGCTCGTAGCGGAGATCGCGGTCCTCGTCGGCCGCGCGCTCGTCTTCGATCTCCACGAGGATCTCCTTCGCCTCGGAGGTGGTGACGTACTCCTCGTCGAGCTTCTCTTTGAATATTGTCATAGGGTGTCGGTATTCACAAGAACTTTTTTGACGCTACTGTGCGTGGGTGATACCACGTGATCGGTTGATGCCACAGTCATATCCTGATTTCTATCAACGCAAACGGGAGTATCTATCGGAAGCCGTTGAGAGCGGGGAAGTGGCTTCCGAGGATAAGGAGGCAATAGAGGATGTGGTATATGCCTTCGATGAGGATCGGCCCGAGGTACCGAAACCGACGTGGAGTGATGCTCCCTCACGACTTACGTCATATCGGGAGGCGTCGACGCTCGCCAACTGGATGTACCACTTGACCATCTGGGCGAAGTATCTCACTCTCACCGATACGACGGCAAAAGAGATCAATCAGGTAGCGGGAAAGATGATCCGCGGTGAGCTTGCCGACAAAGACGAGATAACGAAAGGGTCGGCCCGAGCCTACCAAAATACGGCGCGGATCTTCTATCGCTTCCACGACGATCTTGAGGTAGATTACGATGAGATACAAGTGTTTGAACAACAGAGCACGGGCGTCGACCCATCGGATATGCTAACCCAAGAGGAGGTCGATAAGGTGCGTGAAGCGCCTGATAATCCGCGGGACGAGGCTGTCGTCTATCTCTTGCTCTACACGGGGCTTCGGAACACAGCTCTCCGAACGCTCCGAATCGGGGATGTCGATCTGGACACAGAGAACGGGCGGTACTACGTGAATACCGACGCCGATGGACTCAAAGACTTTTCTCGTCCGAACCAGCCCCGCCCGCTTCTCGGCGCTGTCGGGGCAATCCGTGCGTGGCTTCGGTACCACCCCGACCCCGACAACGAAGATGCGTATCTCATTACAGGACGCCCGAAGTGGGGGCGGGTCGATCCCACAGAGCCAGTCTCGGATCGGACTATCTCACGGGTGATGGAGAAAGTAAAGGAGGAAACGGGGATCGACAAGCCACTTCATCCCCACATGATGAGACACAATTTCGTCTCAATCTGTAAACGGGAATATAACCAAGACAACGAAACGGTGAAATTTCTGATCGGCCACGATCCCGACAGCAACGTCATGAGTACGACGTACAACCACCTTTCAGGGGAAGACTACGCCGTCAAAGCCGAGATTGGTGCGGGAATCCGCGAGGAGGGAGAGTCCTCGTTATCCCCCGAGGAATACTGTCCGAGTTGCGGGGAGCCGCTACCCGACAACGCGAAGGCCTGCGTTCGGTGCGGGACCGTGTTCACGCCCGACGCGAAGTCGGCACAGAATGCGATAGAAGACGCGGTACACGAAGGCGCAATGGAAGCAGACACGGACGCCGAAAAGGACGCTGTCGACGCCGTCCGCACGTATATCCAAGAGAATCCAGAAGTCGCAGCAGAGAACCCTGAGCTTGTAGAGAAGTTTCTGGGAGACGAGTGATTTGGCCCGCGGGAACGACGGGTGCGTCACCGCACGAGTATCAGTCGGCGGGCGTTTCCGTCTCGCCACGGACCGAGGCTGATACCACCTGCCGTTCGTCGCCGCCCCCCTCGACTTCGAGGATGAAGCGGGCAACGTCGGCGGCGGGGTTGTCGGCCTCTGCGAGAGTACGGACGTGTTCTGTGGTGACGGTCTGAGTATGTCCTTTTGTCATTGAAGACCTGTCGGCGCAACCGTGTGACGGGTTGTCCAACAAAGGATCACGTCCTATCTCTCGCATTACACGATTTGTGTGTCCACTATTTGAATCCCACGGCAGAACTACCGAACGAGCGTGAAACCTTGCTGTCCGATATATAAGTTTATCTTACGTTCACACACCTAATCAAGATTTTTGTATCCACACCACGAACTACATAGTAGACTAACCAGTCCGAGTTTCGCTCGATAAGGTGGGGGAACGAGGCGCACTAACGCCTCTGTGAGACAGACACGATGGGACTGTGTCCGTATCATTCTACGTTCTCTCCGCTAAAAACGGTTCGGGTCAATCGGATCCGCGACGAGTGACGCCGTCGGGTCTGTCAATCCAACGATGGCAGACACCAGCGAAAACGACGACAGTAACGCGACGGAACAGATCAAGGATGTCGACGACAGCGGACGGGGGGTCGAATAGTGTCGACGGGACTATCCGCCGATCTACAAGATCGCTACGACCCTGACGACGGACGCGATCCCTACCGTCAGCCCGCGGTCCTTCGTTGTGCGTTTCAGAAACACGTCTTATCGCTTCGAGACGCTGCCGAGGCAATTAGCGAGGCGTTTGATATTGATGTGTCGAAAAGTACCGTCGGTCGTGCGAAGAAGGAATACGACATCCGTCACGCGGAAAAAGACGGGGTTTTCGCAGACGTGCTGGAAGGAGTCGATGGAACAGAGCCAGGGCAACCACCGAGTTTCTATATCCAGCGAGAGGATTCGACGCCAGTCCACCCCTACGACACAGACTGCTTCGAGCCAGTCCCGTTAGAGGGGGGTGGTGCGTGGGACGATACACTGTCGACAACACCCCACTTCCGCCCTTCTCATGACTCCCAATCTACGGAGTCACCCACTCACACCAGCAATCCCAACTCAGACCGCGGGACAGGGGTATATAAAGGCCCGACTGACGTGACACCGAGTGATTACCGAGTCACAAAGCAGCACAGAGACGAGTCATTGGTCGCGCCGCCGTCAGCCCCGTATAGCGAGGACTTCCCTGCGAAGTATGTCGCCTGTGGGTGCGGCAACTGCGACGAGCGTCACTTCCTTGACGGCGACGGGGGATCGATTGACTGTCCCGCACCCATCCCCGTGACCCTCGCAGGCGCTCGTCGTATCTATCGCAAAGCCGAGGGCGCGAACGTCGCTGCCGATGACCGCGACGGCGACGACGTACAGCGCGGGACACAGAAATACTCGAAAACGACAAAGGCGGACTCGGCGGCGTTCCGAGCAAACGGCCCGAATCCAACAAACGGCGACGGCTACACCGCCAACGGGCCGATTTGTACGGACCACATTACGACGGTGCTCGTAAGTCTCCGTCCGTCGCCCACAGATGTCCGTGAGAAGCTCGTGACGCCGTACACGCTCGTCCAAGATACGAAGGACTCATGGGCCGAAGCCCGCGACGAAATTCCGAGAAACGTCGGAGAGGGCCTTCTCTCGTACGTGTGGAGCCTCGCAGGGACCGATGACTGGGCCACGCCGCACGTCCATTGCTACCTGTATTACTATGACCGATTCGACGCCGTCGAACGTTCCGATTTCACTCGGATGGTGACGAGATACCTCAACGCGGCAGCCTTCGGGTCCGTGGAGTCACACATAGAGATCAAAGACGACGGGGATGACGGGAAACCGCATGACGGCGGGGACTCCCGTGGCGGTGGGGACTTCGATGGTGAAACCACCAAACAGTCCGCCGCCAACGACACCGCCGCCGTCGAAAGTCAGCCCGTCGAGTACGCCCCCGACGACGTGGAACTCACGGACGGCGTCGTTCGTGTCGAACCTGACCCACTCCTCGCCAACCCCGAGAGACTGTCAGCAAAGACGAGCGGGACGGGTGTGTTTGACGACATCCTTCGTGACGAGACGGGCGCAGACCGACTCACCGACGGCGACGTACAATCCCGTGGGGCGATTTACCTCGCAAAGCAATTCCCGCAACTCGCGCTCAAAGGGGCCGAACCTGACGCCGCGGTCGAGACAGCAGCGTTCATCGATGTTGCCTCAGACAACCGCCACACGTTCGGCGGCAGTCAGAATCACACGAAACTTGCTGATGCGATGGACACCCTTCGAGAATTTGAGGCGGAGTCTATCCCATAGGGTCGACCAGATTAGTTGTGGTTTGGTCCGTTGGTCTCCATGTCCATGGTATACCGTTCTCGTATCTTTCCGTAGTAGGAGGTGCCTGAAGTCTCACAGCGGGACAGAGCGTATGAAAATGCGACTGCCATGAGAGCGGTCCAAGATCTAATGAGACTTCCCTCTGGTACTATCCCTCCAACAATACCAAGTGCGAAACAAACAGGGACCGCTAACAGGAGTACACTAATTGTCTCCTTTCTATACGGACTCGTCCAGAGAAGGATTATCGGGATACCAAAGAGGTAGAACGATGAGCTGAGGCTGATTAAGCCCACGTCGGAGCTTCCACTTAGAATGAGAACCACAAATCCAAACAACATAGTCCCATACAGAATCCAACCGAACGAGCCGACCCACGTCCGAGTAGGCATCCGACGAGAAGGACCACTATCGCCCGCAGACGCTTCTTTGCTGGATGTATTGGCACTATCTGAATCGTTGTGGTTCTCTGTATTGGACTCAAAGTGTTCATCCGCAACTGCCTGAAGGCTCTCACTTGCCTGCGTCGAGGACTGCCAGTCGTCTAACCCTGCGTTCTGTCCACGACTCCCACTACTCACGTTCGACATCTTCGGGATGTGGTGATCGTGGGCTTGGTTGTGACAATCCCGACAGAGCGTCACAAGATTGCTCGTGTCGTGTGATCCGCCCTTGCTTTTAGGCACAATATGATGGCAGTGTAGTTCGGCGTTCCCTGCCGCGCCACCACGTCGACCACAGTTCTGACATTGATATTCGTCCCGCTGGTAGACCGCACGGCGACGTTCATCCCAGTCGTGTGGGTACGAGTCCCACCCGTCAGCCATTACACAAACGGACAGCGAGTCAACCAATAAGCGTTTGGCAGGGTTTTGCGCGCGTGCGCATGTCACCCTACGAAGGGTACGTATCCTCCCCGTTGAGGGACGGTACGGGACGGCGGGGTGGTTGCCCGCCGTAGTCCATTACAGAACATACCCGAGAAGCGGGCAAACAGAGGTGAACTTATTCCCTCAGCAAATAGCGCCAACGCGGCGTAATTGTATCGTCCGTAACGTCGATGCCTGCTTCTTTCAGCCTGTCATAGAACAGGCCTACATCATTAGTTAGAATCTGCCCAATTTTCTCCTCCAACTGCGAAATCTTCCAGTCGCCATCGATCTCTGTGGGATATGGGATGATGGCTAAACCACTATCTATAATCACTATATTTACTGAATAGATCGGGGAGCTGTTGTGATACACAAAGGCTGTGTCTGATTTACAGGGACCAGCGTATATTTCAGTTCCTGTAACTCCTCGACTCTCGACGTGCGTAATGTTCACTCCCAAAAGTATAATGTGTATAGTAGTAATGTAGTCATATGGACATAACACTTGGTAAAATTGTTAGCTATGTAGTTGGCATACCGCTGGTTCTTGTTTCTCTGCTGCTTACGATTCAGTCATTCCTTGGCTTAGTGCCATTAGTGCTAGGACTGCTCATTCTCCCGCCGATTAGACGCTTAATCGCTAGTAGAGCAGGGATTAATTTTTCGCGTGGTGCTACTATTGGAATCGGAACGTTCGCAATAATAGCTGCCGTCGCCGTTCTTCTTGTTGTCGCGTTATCAGGTGGCGGCGGTGGTTCCATCCCAGGAGCAGATGTCTCGAATGTTAGTGTCTCAGCTCAAGATGCTTCACCACCAGACGCCAGTCAATCACTTGAAATCAGATGGAACTCCCGAGCACAGTCTGCTGTCGATTTGGACGCGGAGGATCTTTCCACTTATAGATCTAATGATGGAGAGAAGTTTGTCGTTGTACGGATGGAAATCACAAACACAGGCGACAATCAGATAGAGTTGACACCACGGCTACTACGATTAGAATCTAATGGAGTCGTATATGATTACCAGGGACTGTTCGGCTCTGGTAACAGCCTATCCAGTGTCTCTCTCAACCCTGGTGCGTCATACTCAGGGCTGACCGTATTTTCTGTGCCAGAAGATACGTCATCGGCTCAGCTTCAAGTAAATCAAGAGGCATACTTTGATCAGAATGTTTCGGTTTCGTTTACTGAGGACACAGATCTGGCTATGAACGTATCCGACTAACAGTTGTCGGCCCACCAACTTGCTCGGGACTACCTGACGTGAGGGTGAACGATTTGACGTAGGTAGATGTTTGACACTATTTGGTAAAATTCTGTGAGTGAGTCGGCGGGGTGATCGGGATTCTTCCCTCACACAACAATCCCCGTGGGGAGTCCTGCGGGCCGACCTATCCTGTGCGGAACGCACAGCGGTATCCCTGCCCGCAGGGGTGCCTGTAACCCGTGAATATCCACGGCAAAACGGCGCGAAGGGGAACACCTCCCTACATGTTGATATACTCTGTCTGCTCTGTAATCAACGTGGTGGTGGGTTAGAGCGCCTAAAACGCCTCTGTTTGGGTGTCTGTTTAAAGAAGTATCAAAATCCAATAGTTTCAAGTGGTATCCGCGATACAGTCTATACGTCGAACCCGCCCCAGGCAGAAGATGCCCGCGGTGTAGGGACCGCGAGCGGGTGGGTTCGATGTCAGAGCAGAACCCATGTCGACCAACGCAACCACGGGCGATAAGCCCAACGACGGACGCAACAGCGACGAGAGTATCACGGAGACGGCGGCGACGGCTCCGCATCCGCTCCGAGCGGAGATAGCGAAATGTGCGCCTTACGCGGCGAATCACGGTGATTCACTATGAGTCAGTCACACAGTTGGACGTGGAACACGGAGCGCACCCCCGACTTTGGCAGTATGTCGACCGTTCCGATCCCTTCGGACTCCGCCGTTCGGGACGTGGCTGGCAACGCCCGCTGCCTCGATGCCGACGCCGACGTGGTGACTGCCAACACGCACGGCTTAGTTCCGCCACAGATTGCCCTCGATCAACTCCTGTTCAATCCCGAGCCGACCCGCCCCGAGATCATAGAGGAGACGATCGTCGTCTATCTCGCGGAACCGCTCCACGTCGAGGGGCGGGATCGGGACGGAGTGATCCGTGCGACGATCCGCGCCGACGTGGAGACACATGAGATAGAGTCGGTGGAGCTGACGGCAGAGCTAGCGTAAAGCACCCGCAGTCCGTTCTATTCTTTCGCTGTGTCCGTCTCGGACTCTTGCTCCGTTTCCACCTTTCGTAGAGTGTCGTTATCCCGTTCAAATTCGACACCCAAGAGATCTCGAAAGCGGTCTTCCAGCTCGGATTTCAGTTCAGGGACTTCATCCTCTGTTACCCTTTTCCAAGACTCATGCCATTGGTCAAGGTCGTGTGGGTCGCCTGGCGAACCGTCGTACGTCATATAAATCCTGAATGTTACAAATATGTCTCTCATTTCCTCGTTCAGTTCCTCGACTGTCTCACAGATTTGCGGGGGGAAGTATATCTTGTTCTTCATGTAGAAGTTGATGAACTGATTCCCTGACTCTGCTGCTATTTCCAGTTTCTCGTCTTTCGGTGGTTCATCTGATCGTTCCATTAGGTCTGTGAGACTCCGCATGTCCTCCTCGAACTCCACGAACCGCTCGTATAGCTCCGCAGTTATCTCCGCCCGTTGGGTATGTAGCTCGGAGAACTGTAGTTTGTCCTTCTCCAATTCGGTTTGATACCGATTCAGTTCTTTGTCGACCTCCGCCTGATACTTGCTCAACTCCTTGTCGAAGTGCTGGCTGATTAGATCCCTTGCCACCCACCCGACAACGGCGGCACCGAAAGCGAAAGCCCCGACCTCCTCGATGACGAACGTGAGGAAGTTCACCGCTGTATTGACAGCCATGCCTACAACTCACCACCGATGGCAAACTAACTTGGGGCGAGCGCAGAGACTGACGGAGCGTGATAGTCGGGTGAGCGACAACACCCACGGGCTGGCCTCCACCAGCCTTGCCTAAGACGGGGAGATACTATTAACCAACAACATCCGACAACCGCCGTTCTCGTTGGTTAAGATCATACGCTCTTATGTAGAAACGCGGAAAGCCCGTATAATTACACTCAGACAGTTCTAATCTGGCGATATGTCTTCCACTGGGTCAGCGTTCGGCGGGATGTTTCGGCAGCTAATCGAGCTCGGAGTTATCGAGATCAACACCGAGCCGCTCGATGCCCGCATCGAGCGGCGGCTCAAGCAGTTCTGGGAGAATACATCCTGTCCTCGCTGCGGTCACCAGAGCATTATGACGTGGGAAAAACACGACCGAGTTCGGTGTCGTAATTGCGAATTTAAGCCAGTATACACCCATGGAACGCCATTTCACGAGAAGCACCTCTCCTGCGGTGAGGTGCTTCTCGCTTTCACCCTCTACGCAGATACACTGCTGAGCATCAACCAGATTGCGCCGCTGCTCGGTCGTGCTTACAAAACCATTCACACGGCGATTCGGGAGGCGGAAGCCGCGGTTCAGCGCGGCTTCCCCCTCACCTGGGAACTGTTTAACCAGACCATCGATGGACCGACACAGGTCGACGAATCTGGCAAAGTCTGTTCTGGTTACAAAGGTCAAGAGCCGCCGCGAAACAGTCGTTCTCGCGGCGGCTCGTCGCGCACTGGCCGATCACGCTGGCGAGGGCGTCACGGTGACCAGCTGACGCTCGTCGCGGCGTGCCGCGACTCGCTTCGTGTGATTCGCGGACAGCGTGGGATCGACTACGAAGGCGATCTTGAGCCAGTGATTCAGGAAGCTGAAGACCTCTCCCAGCGGCTGGGAGAGGTCTGGACAGATGGACTCCAAGCGTACCGCGAGATGGATCGGGATCACCGAACGGTCGTCCACAAAGAGAGGTACGTATCGCCTGACGGAGTCCACATCAATCAGGCAGAATGTCTGTTTTCGCTTGTTCAACCGTGGCTGCGGAAGTTCCGCGGCCTGTCCAAGCAAGGCTTGGAACAGGCCGCTCATACATTCGGGATCATTAGATCGCTGAATCTCACAGGCGCATCCGTCGATATCACCATTGACTGCCTTGTTATGGGGGCTTTCCGTAGTTCTACATAAGAGCGAGATCATAGGCACACCCGTCTCTCTGAGCGCGGTGATCCGAGAAAAACAGCGGCGTTGAATACTAACGCGCAGTAACGGGATTCTCTTTGAAGATCGTCATCTCAGTTCTGCTGCGCCCGCATGTGAGCGGCGGTGACGATGAGCGTCTTCGTCTTGCCGCCGTCCGGAATCTCGACTTTGAACGCCGACCCCTGCTTGCCGATGACGGTGCCCGTCCGGCCGTCGAAGCGCGGGTGGAAGCGCCCCTTGGGGACGCTCGGGTCGATCTTGAGGTGGACCTGCGACCCCTCCTCGAACTCCTGGATCGCTCGCTGCGGCGGGGAGGTGCCGCGGTTGCGGGGCTTGTTCGAGAGCTTGTCGCGAGTCGCCTTCTGCGGCCCATTGGAACTCGGCATGGTCTTGGAACACCTTCCGCTGCCGCCGTTATAAATCGTGCGTTACGGCCCGCGGGGCGTGGAGGTCTCACACGCGCGGATCGGCGGTGCCCCTCACGTTTCGCGTCGTGCGCGGCCGGGACGCACGCGCGCGACTACCCGACGTACCTCCCCCTTCCGAAAGGGCTAATCCCGAGAGTCACTATCATGTTCGTAATGAGTCATCAGCTGCCGGACGTACAGGCCTCGGCCCCCGATGTCACCGTCGGGCTGTCGCAGGTCGGGGTCACCGGCGTGGAGAAGCTCGTGAAGCTGGCGCGCGGCGACAAACGGCCCATCGTCCTCATGGCGGAGTTCGAGGTGTTCGTCGACCTCCCGAGCGGTCGCAAGGGGATCGACATGTCGCGGAACCTCGCGACGGTCGACGAGATCCTCGAAGACATCACCCGCGAGGAGGCGTACCGCGTCGAGGACGTCTGCGGCGACGCCGCCGAGCGACTCCTCGAGAAACACGACTACACCACCACCGCCGAGGTGTCGATGACGGCGGAGCTCGTCACCCGCGAGAACACGCCCGCCTCCGACATCGAGACGCAGAGTACGGCGACGATCGTCGCCAGCGCCGAGGCGACCGAGGACGGCACGCGCGAGGAGATCGGCGCCGAAGTGACGGGGATGACCGTCTGCCCCTGCTCGCAGGGGATGAGCGAGTCGCGGGCCCGCGACAAGCTCGCCGAACTCGGCATCGACGAGGAGACGACCGAGGAGTTCTTGGACGCCGTCCCGCAGCCCGGCCACTCCCAGCGCGGCCACGCGACCCTGACGATCACGACCGACGGCCACCCCGACGTCGACCTCCGCGACGTGATCGACGTCGCCCGGGACTCGATGAGCGCGCGCATCTACAACATGGCGAAGCGGCCCGACGAGGACCACATGACCTACGAGGCCCACGCCGACGCGAAGTTCGTCGAGGACTGCGTCCGCGCGCTCGCCGAGGGCACCGTCGAGGAGTTCCCGCACCTCTCGGACGACGCCGTGATCCGCATGAAACAGTCGAACGACGAGTCGATCCACCAGCACAACGCCCACGCCGAACGCGAGGTCAGACTAGGCGACCTGCGCGGCGAACTCGGCCGGTAAGCGTCTCGCACCGCGCGCCGCGTCCCGTCTCGGTGTCAGCTCACCCGAACGTCAGCGGCTCCGCCTCCGCCCACCGCGGCTCGAACTGCTCTTTCACGCTCGTCGCGAAGTCGATGTCCTTGACGTCGATCATCGCGAACGGCTCGTCCGCCGACAGGGGGTGTGGCACCTCGATGCACACCTCGATCTCGTCGAACACGTTGAACGTCCCGTCCACGTTCGGCGACGTCCGGACCTCGAACCCGTCCATGTCGGCGAGTTCGGAGGTGTACCGGCTGCCAACGCTCCGCGGGAGCTCGTCGACCGTCGCCGGCGACAGCAGCACCCGGATCTCCACGCCGCGTTCGAGCGCGGACTCCAGCTCGGCGGTGACGCGCTCACCGATCGTGCCGAGGTCGAAGCCAGTCGCCGGCGCGCCCGCGACCACGACCACCCTGCGCTCCGCGGCGGCGATCCGCTCCAAGAGGAGGTCCGTCGCCTCCTCGGCGCCGACCGCCGCGGTCCAGAACTGGCCGTCGACCGGCTCGCCGGCGTCGAGCTCGGCGGAGAGGTCGTCGACCACCGACTCGTACTGCTCGGCCTGCGTCCGCAGCTCCTGTTTCTTCTCGTCGAGCAGGCGGTCCAGCGCGGCGTCGGGCTCGACCGCGACGTACTTCTTCGGTCGGCTGGCGGCCTGACTGCGGACGAGGCTGTGCTGCTCTAAGCTGTTGAGCACGTCGTATATCCGCCCCATCGGGACCTCGCTGGCCCGAGAGAGGTCCTTCGCCGTCGTCGGACCGGTCCGGAGGAGCGCGCGGTACGCCCGGGCCTCGTACTCTGAGAGCCCCAGGTCGCGGAGAGATGCCATACCCGGGGATGCCGCGGCACCCGTATAAACGCGTCGCCCGTTTACGATCCGGACCGACCGATCGGGCGTCCTCGCCGCCACCGGCGCGACGCGGCGATTTTTGCCCGGCGTATCGGCGCGACTTACGCTAGGACGTCGCCGACGCGACGCATCAACTCGTCGGGCGTTTCCGCCGGCTCGGAGGTCTCGTCGCCCGCGAGGACGACCGCGGTTCCTTCCGGCACCGTCCGCGGCGCGGGCGCGTCGGCCTCGTGTGCGTTCGGTGCGATCACCTTCTCGTGGTCGGCGACCCGCCACGCGGCGCGGTGGAGGTCGCTCCCGGGCTCGGTCCCGACCGCGATGACGGTCGTGCCGCGCCGGAGCCGGGCGGCGAGGCTCCCGTACGCGGCGACCTGAACGCTCAGGCGCTCGGTCGCGCCGGCGAACGCCTCGGCCGTCTCGCGGGCGACCTCGCGGTAGCGGTCCTCGCCGGTGAGCGCCGCGAGGTCGAGGAGCGCCGTCGCCATCTCGACGTTGGCGTCGAGCGGGCGGAACGACCGGTCGAGCAGTCCCGCCCCCGAGCGCGGCCCGTCGACGAACGACCCCTCGACGTGGAGCCGGTCGATCGCTCGGTCCGCGACCGCGCAGGCCACGTCGGCCCCCTCGCCGCGGACGCCGGCAGCGCGGACGTACGCCCCGACCACGCGGGCGGCGTCCTCCAACAGGTCGGACTCGCCGGCCTCGTCGCTGCCGCGGTAGTGGGTGACCGCGCCGCTGTCGGCGTCGATCAGGTCGCGTTCGAGGCCGTCGAGGATCCGGTCGGCGTACTCGCGGGCCCCCTCGTCGTCGGTGTAGGCGGCCACCGCGAGCAGCGCGTCCGCGGCGAGCGCGTTGCCGCCGGCGAACACGGTCAGGTCGCGGCGGGGGTCGTCGAGGTCCGCGCGGTCCTCGGCGGGGGCGGCGTAGTAGGCGCGGCCGAGCCCGGGACCGAGGCTGCCGCCGACGCCGTAGCCGGTCCAGAGGTCGTCGGTGAGGAAGTCCACGGCGTCGAGCGCTGGGTCGAGGTACGCCTCGTCACCGGTGTAGAGGAAGGCGTTCGCGAACGCGCGGGTCACGGCGGCGTTTGTGTCGAGCGGCTTCTCGTAGGCGACGTCCCCCCAGTCGGACGTCCCCGCGTAGCGGAAGAATCCGCCGTCGACGTCGTCGGTGAGGTGGTCGCGGACCGCGTCGAGCGTCCGGAGCGCGCGGTTCCGGTCCCGCTTCAGCGCGAACTCGACGGTCCGCGGGAGCGGGAACTTCGCGTCTGTCCCCCAGCCGGCGTTCTCGGCGTCGTACTTCGCCTCTAGCTGCCCGGCGAGGTGGCTCTCTATCCCGTCGGTCACGTCGCCGCGGGGCGGCAGGTCGGCGTCGAGCGCCCGGGGGACGCGCCCCGCGTCGCGGCCCTTGTCGGTCCACATCTGTCGGACCGATTCGAGGACCTGCCGCATCCCGTCGACGTCGAGGTAGCCCGCGCCGGTCAGCAGTCTCCCCTCGGGCGTGAGGAAGGCGGTCGTCGGGAACCCGCCCATGTTGTAGCGCTCGCGCACCCGCGGGTGGCGGTCGACGTCGACGCGGAGGGGGACGAACCCCTCGTTGACGTTGGCAGCGATCCGCGGCTCCGCGTAGGTGATCGCGTCCATCTCGTGACAGCCCTCGCACCAGGTGGCCGACAGCGAGAGCAGCACCGGGCGGTCGCGCTCGTCGGCCTCGGCGAACGCCTCGGGGCCCCAGTCGCGCCACTCGACGCGGGTCTCGTCGCTCATACCCGCAGTCGGCCCGGGACGGGGGTAAGCGCTTCGAGAGCGGAACGGCGCGGCCTGAAAGCGCGCGGGGGCGGCCGGGAGGAGGGCCCGGAGATAGGAGAACGGCCCGGAGGAGGGCGGGAGGGCGCAGCGTCGGTGTCCACGCGACGCCTCGGCGGTCGGCGAGCGGTCGAGTCGGCGGCGGCGGTCTCAGCGCTTGTGGTCGTGACCGAGCGCGAGCGCGAGGGCGTTCGCGAACAGCAGGGCGACGAACAGCTGCCCGGTGCCGCCGTCGAGGCCCGCGTACAGGAGGGCGGGGTACGCGGCCGGGATGGCGATGGCCGCCCAGAAGGCGGCGGCTTTCACGGTGCCGGTCATCAGCCCGGCGAGCCGTTCGCCGGAGGCGATCTGCGTGGGAGCGGGGGTTGACATGGACACCTCTCCGTAGGAAGGGGGACCACATATAGCCCGACGAGGGTTCGACGAATTTCACCACGTTTCTCGGTCGGTTTGGACGTTTTAAAACCCGCTCAGAGATATTTTAACTGTTTATCGGCTCCGCTAATCCTTTGTTTCGAGATCTGTGCCGAACCGAGGGTTTCGGAGCGTCTGGGCCCGCGGAGCAGTCCGACCGCCGCGAGCCGCCGGTAGTCGACCCCGGTCGCGGTCCGGCGCGCGCCGAGCCGAGCGCCTGCCGCGGTACCAATCGCTTTGTCCGTCGGGGAGCGAGGACCGGTATGACCGAGACCGATCACCGCGACCGGCGCGGCGACTCGAACGGCCGGCGCGGCGGCACCGGAAGCGACCGAGAGCGACCCGCGGCGCGAACCGACGGCGGTCGCCCGGGCGTGGCGGTGGTGGCCTGCGGCGGCACTATCGCCTCGGAACCGGGCGAGGACGGTGCGGCGCCGGAGAAGACCGGCGACGACCTCGTGGCGGCGGTGCCGGCCGTGAGCGACCACGCGCGGGTGACGGCCAGAGAGGTCTGCTCGCGGCCGGGGTTCGACGTCCGGTGGCGCGACGTGCTCGCGACCGCGGCGGCGGCGCGCGAGGCGGTGGGCGAAGGCCCGGACCGGACGGGCGTGAGCGCGGACGAGGCTGCCGACGGCGTCGTCGTCACCCACGGGACGGACACCCTGGCGGACACCGCGTTCGCGCTGGACCTCCTCACGGACCTCGACGCGCCGGTCGTCGTCACCGGCGCGCAGCGCCGGCTCGACGAGCCCTCCAGCGACGTACCGGCGAACCTCGCGCTCGCGGTTCGGGCGGCCGCGGACAGCCGGTTCTCGCGCGGCGTCCACGTCGCGTTCGACGACGAGCTCCACGCCGCCCGCGACGTCGTGAAGGGCCACAGCAACGCGCTGTCGACGATGACCTCGCCGGGCGCGGGTCCGGTCGCGACGTTCACCCGCGCCGCCTCGCGCGTCGTCCGCACCCCCGAGCGCGGCGTCTCGGTCGATCCCCTCGCAGACGCCGTCGAGGGTGCTGAGGACGTGCCCGAGGTCCCGGTGATCCACTCGGGCACCGGCGTCGGTGCGGGCGCGCTCGAACGCGCGCTCGACGCGGGGGTCGGCGGGATCGTCGTCGAGGGGACCGGTCTCGGGAACGTCACCGGGGCGCTCGGAGAGGCGATCGGCGAAGCGGTCGAGTCCGTGCCGGTCGTCGTGGCCGGGCGCCCGCCCGCCGGGCCGACGGAGCCGGTGTACGGGACCGCCGGCGGCGCCGTCACGCTCGCCGACCACGGCGTCACGTTCGCCGGCGACCTCCCGGCCCCGAAGGCGCGCGTCGCGCTCGCGCTCGGCCTCGCCGCCGACCTCGACGCCGAGGGGATCGAGGCGCTGTTCGCGCCGCCGGCGTAGGCCGGCCGGAACGCGTCCCGCGCTCCCGGACCGGCCGCGGACCGGTTGGTTAGACGCGCGTTTGCGTCTACAGGAGGGACTTACGTATCGACAGCGTACCGCGAGGTATGACTGGTCTCACGCGGCGAGCGGCCCTCCACGGCGTCGCCGTCGGAGGCGCCGCCGCGCTCGCGGGGTGTACCGAGGCGGGCGACCCGATCCCGGGCGGAAACGGAACGGACGGCGGCGACGGACGCGACGGCGACGGTAACGCGAGCGACGGCGGGGACGGCGGCGACGGGGTGACGACGGCGGTTCAGCAGGTCGGCGCGGCCCTCTCCGGGCCGGCGTGGAACCGGAACGAGCGACGCGGGTTCTGCGCGCTGATCACCGAGGAGCACGGCGAGGGCGCGGGGCTGTTCGACGACGCGCCCGAACGGGTCCGCGCGTTCGTCGAGGAGACCGACTTCGCGGCGTCGAGGCTCTGCTACGTCGAGTCCGTCGGGCCGGACACCTGTCACGACGAGATCGCGTTCGGCGGGGTCGCGGTCGAGGACGGGACCCTCGTCGCGAACGCGACGGTTCAGGGGCCGGGGGGCGACGATGTCACCTGCGGCGAGGCGATCACCTACTCGGCCGCGCTGCTCCGGGTCACGAGCGATCCCCTCCCCCAGGCGGCGCGGCTCTCGGTCACCGACGGCTGGGGCGAGACCGGGACGGTGCGCGACGCCGACGGAATCCGCGACCCGGAGGGGCTCGCCGGGGAGATCCGACCCGACCACGGGCCGTCGAACGTCCCCGCCTCGTTCGACTGCGACGCGGAGGGGGCCGAGCGTCACCCACAGCTCTACGAGGGCGGCGTCAACTGGGGCGGCGCGGGCGGGGTCGGCACTAGCGCCGGCGGCGACGGCCCGCTCGCGCTCCGCGTTGTGATCCCCGGCGACGACGCCCCCGGGTCCGATCCGCTCGCGATCGGCCGCGGGACTGCGTTCCGGATCGAACTGACGAACGTCTCCGGTCGCACGGCGTACGTCGGTAGTCGCGGGCAGTACAACCTGGAGGTCCTGACCGAGGCGGGCTGGACCGAGCTCCGCGCGACAGAGGGCGACCCCGCCGTCGGCTACGACGACGTGGCGATCGGCGTCCCGCCCGGGGGGACGCTGACGTGGGAGTTCGAGATGAGCGAGTCCGGGCTCGTCGGGGACGGGCCGCAGGCGGACGCGTTCCGGGTCTGTCCGGACCTCGTTCCCGGCCGCTATCGGTTCGTCTTCTTCGGCGCCGACGACCTCGCCGTCGCGTTCGACTACGAGGACTGACGCGGCGGCCCGGCGTCAAACCGCGGCGTCTCAGCCGCGGACCTCGATGAGGAGGTCCGTCTCGGGCGACTCGCCCATCCGGTCCCGCACGCGGTCCCACGAGAGGTCCGTGCGCGCGGTCACCGACTCGGTGGCGACCGCGCCGCAGGCGTTGCCGACCAGGATCGGGACCTGGTAGTCGCGCGGGTCGTGCGAGAACCCGTCGCCGGTGATCTCCGGCTCCCGCAGCGCGGCCGCGAGGAACCCGGCCGCGAAGGCGTCGCCGGCGCCGGTCGTGTCGACCGGGTCGACGTCGAACCCGGGGTGCGAGACGCTGCCGTGCGGCGTCCGCACCGTCGCGCCTTCGTCGCCGAGCTTGATCGCGACGACGCGGTCCTCCGGCTCCCACGGATCGACGTCCGTGGCCGCCGCGAGCGCGTCGGCCTCCCGGTCGTTCACGAAGAGCACGTCGCTCGCGTGGAGCGCGGCGTCGAACTCCCGGTCCGCGACGCGGCGCCCGGGGTCGAAGCTCCGGGTCGCACCCGCCTCGGCGGCCGCGGTCGCGAGCGCCGCGGCGGTCTCGGGCTGCTGGCCGGTGAGGTGGAGGTGGTCGGCAGCTGCGAGCGTGTCGCGGTCGAGCCCGGCCGCGGAGAACGACTCGTTCGCGCCGTCGTTCGCGAGCATGAGCAGCTCGCCGCCGCCGTCGACGATGACGTACTTCACCGAGGTCGGCTCGGCGGCGTCGACGAGTACCTGGCCGGGATCGACGCCGGCGCTGGCGAGCTCGCGCAGCGCCAGCGCGCCCGACTCGTCACCGCCGACGCTGCCGTAGACGACCGACTGGCCGCCGAGGTCGACGAGCCCGACCGCGACGTTCGCGGCGCTGCCGCCGCCGGACTGTTCGAGCCGGTCGATCCGCGTCTCGCCGTCGGGCTCGGGGAGGCGGTCGACGTGGATCGTCACGTCCCAGTTGATGTGGCCCGCCGAGACGACCTTCGGGACGCGGTCGGCGTCGTCGGGGTTCAGGTCGGGGTCGCGGTCGACCGACGGGTCGACCCCGTCGCCGGCGGGGGGCGCACCGCCGTCGGCGGCCTCGTTCCCCGCGCCGTCGTTCCCCGCGCCGTCGTCGGCTGCCCCGTCGGTCGCGGTGCCGCCGTCGCCGTCCCCTCGATCCTCGGAACCTTCGCCCTCCCACTCGTCGACCTCGCGGCCCCACGCCGCGACCGTCTCGTCCCAGTCGTCGACGCCCTCGCCGTCGCCAGGTTCGGACGCGATGTCGTCGTCGCCCGCGCCGTCGCGTCCGCTCATGGTTCCGCCCACGGCTCGGCCGCGCCCTCGCCGAACAGCTCCCGCATCAGCGTCACGATGCTCTCGGGCGGGAACTGCCCCTGCTCGGTGACGATCGCGTCCATGTACCGCGGCGGCGTCACGTCGAACGCTGGGTTCTCGACCGCGATCTCACCGATCTCCCCGCGGGTCTCGGCGTCGATGACCTCGCTCTCGTCCCGCATCTCGATCTCGACGGTGTGGCCCGTCAGCGTCTCCGGGTGGAGCTTGATCGTCTGTGCCGCGGTCATGATCGGGACGCCGCGCTCGCGGGCGTTGACCGCGAGCCCCGAGGTGCCGATCTTGTTGATGACGCCGCCGTCGGCGGCGATCGAGTCCGCGCCGACGACGACGTGGTCGACCTCGTCGAGGTACCGCCGCGCCGCGGAGTCGACGATGAGCGTGACGGGGACGCCCGCGTCGCGGAGCTGTTCGGCGGTGATGTGGCCCTGCTGGCGCGGGCGCGTCTCCTTGACGACCGCCGAGATCGACTTCCCCTGCTCGACGGCCGCCTCGATACACGCGAGCGCGTCGGTGGAGTGGCAGTGGGTCATCACCGTGTCGCCGTCGGCGAGGCGGTTCGCGCCGACCCGCCCGAGGTCCTCCTGCGCGCGGTCGAGCTGGCGGACGAACGCCTCGCTCGCGTCGGCGACGCTCAGGCGGAGTCGGTCGACCGAGTCGCCCTCCATCCGCTGGAGGACGTATCGGAGCGCGTTGGGCAGCGACACCGCGGTCGGGCGCGTCTCGCGGAGCGTGCGGGCCGCGGCGCGCATCGACGCGCGGAACGCCGCGGGGTCGCTCGCGGTCGCGTCCGCCGCGGCCGCCGCCTCCGCCTGCTCGGCGAGGGCCTCGGCGGCCGCGGAGGCGATGGTCGCCGCGCCGCGGATCTCCATCGTCGCGATCGACTCGGCGGTCTCACGGACCGCCGGCGCCGGCTCCGTGTCTGTCATACCGATCCGGTAGCCGCCCGTGTATTTATAAAACCGGCCGACTGCCGGCGCCGCCGCCCCTACTCCGCGTCCGGCTGCTGGCCGTAGCTCTCGAACCGCTCCTCGACGGTCGCCATCTGCTCGTCGGTGAGGACGTGCGGCTCGCCGACCGCGGACGCGCGCAGGTAGAGCCGGCAGATGTCCTCGACGTGGCGGGTGTTCTCGACCGCCGTCTCCACGTCCGGGCCGGTGACGACGAGCCCGTGGTTGGCTAAGATTGCGGCGTCGGAGTCCGCCTCGGCCATCGCGGCGACGACGTTCGCGGCCAGCTCCTCGGTCCCGTACGGCGCGTAGTCGGCCAGCGGCACCTCACGGCCGACCGCGGCGATCATGTAGTGGACCGGCGGGAGCTTCCGGCCGAGCGTCGCCATCGTCGTCGCCCACGGCGAGTGGGTGTGGACGATCGCGCCCGGCCGGTCGTGCCCGTAGATGCCCGTGTGCATCGGCACTTCGCTCGACGGCGCCATGCGCCCGGCGAGCCGCTCACCGTCCAGCGACACCACGGGCACGTCCCCCGCGTCGAAGGAGTCGTAGGGGACGCCGGTGGGCGTGACCGCCACCGCGTCGCCGTCGCGGACGCTCAGGTTTCCGGTCCGGCCGGGCGTCAGATCGGCGAGCGCCGGCGCGTACTCGACGACCGCGTCGCGCGCCTCGCGCAGGAGGTCGGGGTTCGCTCCCGGCTCGGGGTCTCCCCCGGCGTCGTCGCGGGTCACGCCGCCACCTCCGTCAAGTCGGTGAGCGCGTCGAGCCGACGGTCGGGGCGCTGCCGCGCCGAGAGGTCCGCCTCGGCGGGCGCGTCGCCGTCGGCGACGAAGAGGGCGGTGTCGAGACCGACCGCGTTCGCGCCGGCGACGTCCGTCTCGGGGTTGTCGCCGACCGCCAGCGCCTCGCTCGGCCGGCGGTCCAGCTCGGCGAGCGCGGTCGTGAACGGGAGCGCGCTCGGCTTCTCGCGGCCGACCTCCTCGGAGGTGACGAGCAAGTCGATCCGGTCGTCGACCCCGAGCGCCGTGAGCTTGCGCAGCTGGATCCGCGTCGTGAGGTTGGTCACGACCGCGACGTCGATCCCGGCCGCGTCGAGCGCGTCGAAGGCCGGTTCGACGCCGTCGCAGGGCGACATCTCCGCGAGGAATCCGTCCCAGTAGGCGTCGCCGGCCGCCAGCGCGGCCGCGGCGTCCGGCTCGCCGGAGCGACGGTACAGCCCGCGCTTGAAGTAGACGTGCCGGTCGTGGCAGGCGGCGGTGGTTCGCGTCTCGCGTTTCGCCTCCCGTCGACCGGTCGCGTAGAGGTCGTCGAACGCCGCGCGGTCGAGCTCGTACCCGCGCTCGCGGAGGGCGTCGAGCGCGGCCCGCTTGCCCGCCTCGTTACAGGGGGCGTACGGGTACAGCGTGTTGTCGAGGTCGAAGAGGACCGCCTCGTAGCTCATGGGCGGACTCGACGCGGCACCGACTTAACTGTGATTCGACGCGGCGACACCGCGCGGTCGAGAAGCGGAGACCGCGCCTCACTGCTCGTTCATCGCCTCGCTGGCGATGTTGCGGCCGCGGGAGTTGAGCGCCACCTCGCGGCGGATCCGGACCTCCTCGACCACTTCGAGCTCGACCAGCCGCTCAAACGTCTCCTCGACGTCGTCGACGTCCATCCCGAGGAACGAGGGGATCTCGAACGGCGAGACGCCGGAGTACAGCGCCATCAGCACCTCGCGGTCGCGGCTAGAGAGGTCGACGTTCGTCGACGACCGCTCCTCGCCCTTCCGGAGCCACGACTCGACGAACCGCATCCGGCTCGGGTCGCCAGCGACGTGCGTCTCGATGCTCGTCCCCTCGTCGTCCGTGTGCGACACCTCGATGACGGGCTTTTTCTCGCCGTTCACCGTGCGCTTCGCGGCGTCGAGCCCGCTGATGTCGTCGAGGTCGAACTTCACGAACGCGCCGCGCTCCAAGGCGGCGTTGAGCCCGTTCTCGTCGATCTTCACGCGGGCCTGCTCCCACTCGGTGTCCTGGACGACGCCCCCCTCGATCGCGGGGTGTTTCGCCATCACGGTCTTCTGGTCGAGCAGGGCGCGGTAGACGTCGCGCTCGAACGACTCGTGGTCGGAGGCGGCGACGAGCATGACCTGATCGCCTAAGTCGAAGCTCACGTAGTTGGAGACGCGCGCGACGGACTGGTTCGCGTCGTGGCGGCCGCCGAGCCGCTCCAGCTTCGACAGCGGAATCGTCCGCTTCCCGTCGTTGCCGGCCAGGATTAGCCGCCGGTTCGAGAGCAGGACGCGCCCGGGCGTCCACGAGACGTCGCTCACCTTCCGCCCCTCGCGGACCGCGACCGCGAACTTCGCCTGCGTGTCGGTGATCTTGTACTCGCCCTGGTCCTGCGCCATTTACGGACCCCCCGCGCGGAGCTTCGAGACGGCCGAGAACACGCGCTTCCTGACGGCCTGACTGTCGTCGTCCGCGTACTCTTCCAAGCGGTTGAGCGTCTCCTGTCCGCCGATCTGTCCGAGGACGAACACCGCCTTCGCGCGGGCGTCCTCCGGGTGTTCGGGGCTCAGCTTGTCGAGCAGACGGTCCTCGACGACCGGCCCGCCGAGGCTCTTGAGGCTCGTGGCCGCGAACTGCGCGGTCTGCGGGTCGTCGTCCGCGAGCGCGTCGGCGAGCGCCTCCACCGCCGTCGACGCGTCCGGGTCCGCCACCCGGCCGAGGATCCACGCCGCGTTCCGCCGCTGGCGGCTCTGCTGGCCGTCGGTGAGGATCTCGACGAGCGGCTCGACGACGGTCGCGTCGTCGGCCGCCTTCAGCTCCGAGACCACCTGGTCGCGGACCGCGTGGCTCTGTTGGGTGGGCACGTTCGAGAGCAGCTCGATCACCGAGTACACCGCCGCGTTGCGCACGACCGCGCTCTCGTCGCCGAGCGCCCGCGCGAGCGGCTCGACCGGTTCGGGCGTGCTCGCCTTCCCGAGGGCCCCGGCCGCGATCCGGCGGATCGACTCGTCGCCGTCGTCGAGCAGGTCCAACAGCGGCGACAGCGCCTCGTCGGTGCCGATCGTCCCCAGCGCGTTGGCCGCGGCGCGGCGCACGCGCGGGTCGTCGTCGTCCAGCCGCTCGCGGAGGCCGGGGACCGCTCGGGCGTCCGCGAAGGTCCCGCAGGCCTGCGCCGCGCGGAGCCGGACGCGGGCGTCCTCGTCGTCGAGCGCGCCGACGAGCGGCTGGACCCCGCTCGCGTCGTCGAGCCGCCCGAGCGCGTTCGCTGCCGCCATCCGGAGCTCCGGGCGGTCAGCCTTCAGCGCGCGGGCGAACTTCCGCGCGGTGACCCACTCGGCCTCGGCGTCGCCGCCGCCGCCCGTGAGCTCCTCAAGGAGCTGTTGGAGCGCTTCCTCGCCGATCGCGTCGAGCGCGTCGACCGCCGACCCGCGGACCTCTGGGTCGTCGTCCGTCGTCGCCGCGCGGAGCAGCCCGTCGACCGTCGCCTGATCGCTCTCCTCGCCGACTTCGCCGAGGAACTCCGCCGCCCGCCGCCTGACGGCCGCGCTGTCGCTGCCGAGCGCGTCCCGGAGGCGCTCCGCGTTCCCGTCCCGGGCGTGCTGGTACAGCGACATCAGCGCCTCCCGAACACCCGTCGTCGCTTGTCGATCGGTTCGTAGCGGTCGGTGCGGTCCGGGGGGACGCTCTCCGTCATCCCCAACACTAAGACGCCGTCGTCCGCCAGCGACGCCTCCAGCGTGTCGAACAGGGCGGCCTTGTGGTCCACGTCGATGTAGATCAGCAGGTTCCGGCACAGCACCACGTCGAACGGGTCGCGGGCGCCGTCGCGGATCAGGTCGTGCGTCTCGAAGTCGACGAGGCGCTTGACCGCCGGGCGCACCTGAAACGCGTCCTCGTCGCGCTCGACGTACTTGTCGGGGTCGGAGAGCGGCTCCAGCTCCTCGGCGATGTCCGTTGTGCGCGTCGTGTGGTAGACGCCCTCGCGGGCGTTTTCGAGGGCTTCCTCGCTGATGTCGGAGCCGAGCACCTCGATCCGCGACTCGTCGATCTCCGGGTCGTCCCGGGCCAGCATCGCGACGGAGTACGGCTCCCGGCCGTCCGCCGAGGGCGCGGACCAGACGCGGACGCGCCGCTGGTCTGCGGTCCGCTCGCGGAGCACGTCCCGGAGCACGTCCCACATCTCCGGGTTTCGGAAGAACTCCGTCACGTTGATCGTGAGCGCGTCCATCAGCGCCTGCCGCTCGTCGGCGTCCTCGCGGAGGATCCGCTCGTACTCGGCGTGCGACTCCGTGTCGCGCCGCCGCATCCGCGCCGTGATCCGGCGGTCGAGGTACGACTCGTTGTAGTACCCCGGCTCGAACGGCACCGTGTCGTCGATCTGCCGGAGGACGCCTTCGAACGCCGTCTCGCCGTCGTCCGCCGACCCGCTCATAGGCTCACCACGTCGAGGACGGCCACGACGTCCCCGTCCCCGAGGACGGCCGTGCCGCTGAGGCCCGGCGTCCCCGAGAGCGGGCCGTCGAGGGGTTTGACGACCACTTCCTCCTGGTCTAGCACCGCGTCGCAGTGGAGCGCGACCTTGCGCGTCTCCTCGCGGATCCGGACGAGCATGCCGTCGTCGCTCGGGCCCTCGCCGGACCCGTCGGGCGCCGCGGGGTCGGCCGGGACGAACCCGTCGTCTCCCGGCTCGTCGGCCGCGACGCCGCCGTCGGCGGCTGGCGTCTCGGTCGGCCGTTCCGCCGCGGTCGGATCGATCTCGCCGAGACGTTCGTTCAGCCGGACGACGGGGTAGAGGTCGTCCTCGTGTCTGACGACCTCGTCGCCGTGGACCTCCTCGACGTCGTCGGCGCGGGCGACCTCCGCGATCGACTTGATCGGGATGCCGTACTCCGTGCCGCCCACGTCGACGAACATCACCTTCACGATGGCGACGGTGACCGGGAGCCGGAACCGGACCGTGCTCCCCTCGCCGGGCTCGCTCTCGATCGAGACGGAGCCGTCGAGGTCGCGCGCGGTCGTCCGGACCACGTCCATCCCGACCCCGCGGCCGGAGACGTCGGTGACCTCCTCCGCGGTCGAGAAGCCGGGGTGGAAGACGAGGTCGTACACCTCGTCGTCCTCCATCGCCTCGACCGCCTCGCGGCTCTTGACGTCCTCGTCGACCGCCTTCTCGCGGAGCTGGTCGGGGTCAAGCCCGCCGCCGTCGTCCGACACCTCGATGATCACGTGGTCGCGCTCGCGCTCCGCCGTGAGCGACACGTGGCCGGTCGGGTCCTTGCCGGCCGCTTCGCGCTCCTCGGGCGACTCGATCCCGTGGTCGACCGCGTTCCGCAGGACGTGGACGAGCGGGTCGCGCATCTCCGTGAGGATCGTGCGGTCCAGCTCGACGTCGTCGCCCTCGATCTCGAAGTCGATCCGCTTGTCGAGGTCCCGCGAGATGTCGCGGACGAGCCGCGGGAACGAGTCGGACACCTGCGAGAACGGGATGAGCCGCATGTCCATCGCCGTGTCTTGGAGACTGGAGGCGAGCTTGTCGAGCTCGTCTAAGGCGTCCGACTCCGCGTCCGTCCCCTCGATCTCGCGGCGGAGCTTGATCCGGCTCGTCACCAGCTGCTCGACGAGCCCGTACAGCTCGTCGACCTGATCGACGTCGACGCGGATCGACTTGATCTCGTCGCCGGACTTGGAGTCGGTCCCGCCGGCGGACCCGGAGTCGTCCGACGGCGAACTGGAGTCGTCCGACGGCGAACTGGAGTCGTCAGCGGACGGCTCGGCTTCGCCGTCGTCGTCGGACTGGTCGGGCTCGTCGTCCGCGTCGGCCGCGGCCGGCTTCGCCGCGCCTTCGGCGTCGATCTCGCCCGAGTCAGCGTCGCCGGGGTCGGCGGGTTCGGGCCCGGCGTCGCCCGACTCGGCGGCGGACTGCTCGGGGGCCGCCGATTCGGCGTCCGGGTCGCTCGATTCGACCTCGGCGGCGTCGCCGCCGCCGACCGCGGCCGCCGTCACCGCCTCGACCTGCGTGAGCGCCCGGAGCCCCTCGGCGACGACCTCGGGGTCGGCGCCGCCGACGAAGGCGTCGAACCCCTCGTCGTACTCGCCGTCCTCCAGCGCCTCGGGCGCGGGGTCGGTGGCGTGCCCGTCGAACTGTTCGTCGAGGGCTTGGAGGACGAGCGCCGCGTCGACGCCCGGCATCTGGGCCTCGCCGATCGTCACGTCCGCGTACGCGACCGGGCCCGGGAGGTCGTCCGCGGCCGCGGGCGGCTCCGGCACCGAGATGTCGGGGGCCTCCCCGTCCGCGTCGGCTTCGGTTCCGCCATCATCGTCACCGCCGGCGTCGCCTTCGTCGGCCGCGGCATCGCCGGCGCCGCCGGCCGAATCGCCGTCTCCGCCGGCGTCGCTCCCGCCGACGGTACCGTGCTCCTCCATCTCGCGCAGGCGCGATTCGAGGTCGGAGGGGTCCGTCGACACCTCGCCGGTGTCGGCGATCTCGTCGACCATCGCCTCGACGGTGTCGACCCCCTCGAAGAGGAGATCCATCAGCTCGGGCGTCACCTCGCGCTCGCCCTGCCGGACCGCGTCGAGCAGGTCTTCGAGGGCGTGCCCGAAGTCGGAGACGCCCTCGTACCCCATCGCCGCGGCGTTGCCCTTCAGGGTGTGAGCGACGCGGAACACGTCGTCCATCGCCTCGGCGTCCTCGGGGTCCGCTTCGAGCGCGAGCAGGGCGTTGTTGAGGTCGGTGATCCCGTCTTCGGCCTCGGCGACGAACGCGGCGCGGTGGGAGTCCATCAGGCCTCACCCCCCACTATCGCGCCGGCGACGTCGTCGAGGTCGCACACCGCGTCGACGCCGCCCGTCTCGACGGCGCGCTTGGGCATCCCGTAGATGACGCAGGTGTCCTCGCTCTGCGCTAGCGTGTACGCCCCGGCGTCGGCCATCGCGCGGATCCCCTCGGCCGCGTCCGAGCCCATGCCGGTCAGCACGACGCCGACGAGCGGGTCGTCGATCACCTCGGCCGCGGAGCGCATCGTCACGTCCGCCGCGGGGGTGACAGTGTGGGAGTCGTCGTCTTCGTCGAGCTTCACCCGGAGCCGCCCCGACCGGTAGCTGTCGATGCGTGTGTGGCTTCCGCCGCGGGCGACGAGCGCCTCGCCGGCGCCGATCCGGGCGCCGTCGCTCGCCTCCCGCACGTCGTACGCTGAGGCCTCGTCGAGCCGGTTCGCGAACCGCGAGGTGAACGCCTCGGGCATGTGCTGGACGATCACCACGCGGCAGTCCGCCATCGGCAGCGCCGACAGCACGCGCTCGACCGCGTTCGGGCCGCCGGTCGAGGCCGCGATCACGACCGTCAGCGGGCCGTCGACGTCCGCGGCGTCCGCCTCCGACGCGGCGCCCGGCGAGCGCGACGCCGCGGCGCTCGGATCGTCACGCTCGCGGGTCGCGGCGTCGAGGTCGGCGTCCGCAACCGAGCGCACCGCCTCGACGAGCCGGTCCGACTCCCGCGAGACGCCGGTAGACACCTCGCCGCCCGGCTTCGCGAAGAAGTCGACCGCGCCCCGGTCGAGCGCCTCGAAGGTGACTTCTGCCCCCTCGTCCGTGTGCGCGGACAGCATCAACACCGGCGTCGGCGTCTCCTCCATCAGGCGCTCGACGGCTTCGAGCCCGCCCATTCCGGGCATCTCGACGTCCATCGTCACGACGTCGGGGCGCGTCTCGGCCACCACCGAGAGCGCCTCCTCTCCGTCCCCCGCCTCGCCGACGACCGCGACCCCGGCGTCGCTCAAGAGGTCGCTTATCAATCCCCGCATGAACGGAGAATCGTCGACGACCACCACCCGCGGCGACCCGTCCCGACCGCCGCGCCGATCCGTCGTCCTGCTCATACTCCACAGCGCGCCCAGAATCAGCATAAATCCACGGACCCAGTAATCACCCCTGATAATTCAGGGAACACGGTTATTTGTCGGTTCACCGCAGGTACGGGCATGGCAGCCACAGAGGCGGACGCCGAACCGACCAAGGTGCTGGAGTTCGGCCTGGGCGACGGGACGTACTGTCTGGACATCGGCGTCATCGACGAGATCGTCGACGCCGGCGAGCTCACGCGGATCCCCAACTCGCCGGACCACGTCGAGGGCGTCATGGACCTCCGCGGCCGGACGACGACGATCGTCGACCCGAAGACGCTGTTCGACATCGACGAGGCCGGTCCGCGAGAGCGGATCGTCGTCTTCGACGACGACGAGATCGACGAGGGCGGCACGGTCGGCTGGATGGTCGATGAGGTGTTCCAGGTTCGCGACGTCTCGCCCGAGGACGTCGATCAGAGCACTACCGTCGAGGACGAGGGCGTCCGCGGTATCGTCAAGTCGGACGACCGGTTTGTCGTGTGGGTCTCGCCGGACGTCGACGAGGCCATCGCAGGCGACCTCGACGACGTCGAGGCCGCGGAAGCGTAGCCGAGAGGGCGGAGCGAGCGCCGGGCGACCGCGTCGGCGACCCCGTCGGCGTCCGCCGGCGATCGGTTCTCACGGGTGAGAACCGGGTGCCAACGCTTATCAGCCGTCCAACGGGTCCCTACGTATGCGCGTCTCAAGCGGCGTCCCGGGGTTCGACGACCTCGTCGACGGCGGGTTCCCCGAGGACCGCCTCTACGTTGTCAGCGGCCCGCCCGGGAGCGGGAAAACGACGTTTTGCTCACAGTTCGCGGCCCAAGGCGCTCGGAACGGCGAGGACGTCCTCTACATCAGCATGCACGAGACGAAGGACGGGATCCGCGAGGACATGAGCGGCTACGACTTCGGGTTCGACCGCGCGCTCGACTCCGACCGCGTCACCTTCCTCGACTCCTTCTCGTCGGACGGCCGGCGCTTCTTCGGGCTCCCCGGCGACCGCCGCGACCGCTCGGGGGTCACCAACCGGCTCACCGGGTTCATCAACTCCCGCGACATCGACCGCGTCGTCTTCGACTCGACGATGCTGCTGCGGTTCCTCTTAGACGACGACGAGGACACGATGATCCAGCTGCTCTCCTCGCTGAAGCGGACCGACGCGACGACGCTTCTGATCTCCGAGATGACCGACCCGAGCGCGTACTCCGAGGAGCACTACCTCGCGCACGGCGTCGTCTTCATGCACAACTACCTCGAAGACGAGGGGATGCGCCGCGGGGTCCAGGTGCTGAAAATGCGGGGAACGGACGTCGACACCGACATCCAAGACGTGGAGTTCACCGACGGCGGGCTCCGCGTCGGCCCGGCGGCGACGGTGACGCACTGATGTACGACCGCACGTTCGGCACGGAGTGGGACGACCTCTCCCGCGAGGAGGCGGTCGAGCGCGCCTTCGCGCTGGGCGTCGCGGCCGGCGTCGACAACCCCCGCCCGGAAGAGCTCGACCGCGTGCTGGAGACGTTCTCGGGGAGCTACGACCGGAGCATCGTCGAGCTGGCCTACGACGAGGGGCGAACGAAGGCGCTGGAGGCGAAGGCGGAGCGGGACGACCCGGAGGACGAGGCTGTCTGGTCGTCGCTCGTCGACGGCGCCGGCGCACCGCGCGAGTCTCCGGTGCCGGCCGCGCTCCCCGGGGCGATACGCGAACTGACACTCACCGACGGGCCGCGGGAGGGCCCGCCCTCGTCGCTCGACCTCCCCTCCATGCTTCGAAAGTGATCCCTCGGAAGGGTTTTACCCGACACACTCTCACGTCCACAAAATGACTGTGCTTCCCGACGCTGTCCGCGGTGCCGACAGCGTCCTCATCAGCGGTCCGCCGATGAGCGGGAAGTACGACCTGTTCAACCGGCTGCTCGCAGGGTGGTCCACGGGCCCGGTCGTGATCTCGACGGGACGGACCGCGGAGAAGGTCCGCGAGGACTACGAGGAGCTGACGGGGGCGGACGGCGACGACGTGGTCGTCATCGACTGCGTCACCCACGAGCAGGGCGACAAGCGCGAGGACACGCCGGCGACGAAGTACGTCGCCAGCGCCGGCAACCTCACCGACATCGGGATCAAGTTTACCGACATCGTCGAGTCCTCCGTGGGCCGCGACCGCGCAGTCGGCGTCTACTCGCTGTCCCAGCTGTTGATGTACTGGGAGCCAGAGCGTATCTACCGGTTCACCCGGGTAATGACCTCGCAGACCTCCGGCGAGGGGTGGCCGTTCGTCGGGGTCGTCGGCTCGACCGCCCACGACGAACAGGTCGTTCACACCCTCCACGAGCCGTTCGAGGTCGTCGTCGAGACCCGCGTCGACGACGACGCGCGGGAGTTCCGCGTCCGTGGCCGGGTCGGCCAGCCGTCGGACTGGGAGCCCTTCTGAGCCGGGAGCCGCACCGTGGCCCGAGATCCCCGCGGCTCGCGTCGAACCGGCCTCACCCCACCAGTTCGAACTCCGCGCCGATCGGGGGCGCGTCGACGAGCCCCCAGTAGACAAACCGGTAGGTGCCGTCGCCCAGCGGCGGGCAGACCTCCAAGTCGACGCCGTCGACCGCGTCGGCGATCGCCGACTCGGTCAACGTGATGTCCCAGGAGTACGCCGAACTCGTGTCGAGCGACGCCTCGGTCCGGAGGAGTTCGACCGCCTCGCCCGAGGTGGAGCCGCGGATGTCGAGCCACCCCTCCCCCGTCTCGCGCTGGAGCGAGTAGGCGGATTCGCCGAGCGTGGCGGCGGGAGCGTCGCCGGTGTTCCGGAGGACGAGCCGGAGCGACTGGCCGTACGTCTCGGTCGCTCCCTCCGTGGAGAGCTCAACGGTCGTCTCGTCCGTCTCGACGAGGGTCTCGGTGACCGACGCCTCGAACGGCTGACCGAGGCGGACGAACCCGTCGTCGTCGCAGGTCAGCGTCGCCGGCGTTCCCTCCGGGCCCTGCGGTCCGTCGCCCGCCGCGAAGTCGAGACAGCCCGCCGTCGCGACGGACAGGGCGAGCGCGCTCCCGGCGAGCGCGTCGCGTCGCGTGTGGTCCATACGGGTCGAACGAACGCCACCGGCATGAACCGCACGCGTCGTCGCGGGAACGACCGCGGATGTCGGTCGAGCGACACGCGACCGGCCGAGCGGTTCGGAACCGCTTTCCCCTCGGCCGGCGGATGGCCCCGCATGGAGCTGTTCGGATCGAGTGGCATCCGCGGGGTCGCGCTGCGGTACCTCACGCCCGCGCTCGTCCTCGACATCGCGAAGGCGGCCGGAACGGTGTGGGACGCCGACCGCGTCGCCGTCGCGCGCGACACGCGGACCACCGGCGAGCTGTTCGCGAACGCGGCCGCGAGCGGCCTCGCCGCGGTCGGCTGCGACGTCGACCGCCTCGGCGTCGTGCCCACGCCCGCGGTCGGGAACTACTGCGAGGCCGACGGGGTCCCCGCGGTCCTCGTCACCGCCTCGCACAACCCGCCGGAGTTCAACGGCATCAAGCTGGTGGGCGCCGACGGCGTCGAGCTCTCCGTCGACGTGTTAGAGCGCATCGAGCGGCGCGTCCTCGACGACGAGTACGACCACGCCGACTGGCGGTCGGCCGGCGCGACGACGCCGATCGATGGCGCCGTCGACGACTACGCCGACCAACTGACCGCTGCGGTCGACCGCGAGGCGGTCGCGGACGCCGACCTCACGGTCGCAGTCGACCCCGGTCACGGCGCGGCCTCGGTCGCGTCCCCCCGGATCTACCGCGAACTCGGCTGCGAGGTGTTGACGGTGAACGCGACGCCGGACGGCCACTTCCCCGGCCGCGACTCCGAGCCGGTCCCCGAGAACCTCGCGGACCTCTCGCGGCTGGTCGCGACCTCCGACGCCGACGTGGGGATCGCGCACGACGGCGACGCAGACCGTGCCGTCTTCGTCGACGAGCGGGGGCGGTTCGTCGACGGCGACACCTCCTTCGCGGCGCTGGCGGACGCCTGTCTCGAACCGGGCGACGCAGTCGTTAGCGCGGTCAACGTCTCCCAGCGGCTCGTCGACGTCTGCGCCGCCAACGACGCCGACCTCGAACTGACGCCCATCGGCGCGACGAACATCATCACCCGGACGCGCGACCTCCACGACGAGGGGGTCAACGTCCCCATCGCGGGCGAGGGGAACGGCGGGCTGTTCTTCCCGCCGTACCGGCTCTCGCGGGACGGGGCGTACATCGGCGCGCGCTTCCTCGAACTGCTCGCGGCCGCGGACGGCGCGCCCGTCAGCGAGGTCGTCGCGCCGTACACCGACTACCACTTCGTGCGGGAGAACGTCGAGTACGCGGACGACGACGAGCGCGACGAGATGCTCTCGGCCGCCCGCGCCTACGTCGAGACCGCCGACGCGGAGCCGAACACGACGGACGGCTATCGGCTCGACTACGGCGACGCGTGGGTGCTGGTCCGCCCCTCGGGCACCGAGCCGAAGATCCGGATCTACGCCGAGTCCGCCGACGCCGACCGCGCCGAGCGGCTGGCGGCGGACATGCGCGTCGCCGTCGAGAGCGGGCGGTAGCGCAGGCTATTTGATAATCGAAACTGCGGTGGCGCGTGCCTACGAGCGGCCGCCACCGGCGGCCGCGAGACAGCACGCGCGAGGGACGCGGCGACCGGAGCGAAGCGGAGGGAGCCGCGAGGTTGGGGAGGCGTGAGGCGCGGTCGCGGGGCTTTGGCGGTGATTGCCGGCGATCCGCAGTCGATTACTCATAAACGGTCGGCCGAGACTCTGGTGGGGCTCGCCGCCGATCTACCGGGATCAGGTTGTTAACCGACAGCCGAGACCTCGACCGCGGCCGCGACACGGAGACGTGTTTATAAGTAGCGTCAGTCCAGCGCCGCCAGCGCCTCGGCCGCCTCGCGGGCCGCTTCGAGGTGGTCGCGGGCGCGCCGCGGGTCGTCCGTCTCCTCGGCGGCACGGGCGAACCGCGTCAGCGTCCGGGTCAGCGACGCGCGGGCGGCGCCGACGCCCTCGGCGTCGTCCGTCAACTGAGGCGGGGTGGGTCGCCCGGACTCGGGCGGTCGGGAGTCGGGCCGCCGCGGCTCGGGCCGCTGGGAGTCGGACTGCTGCGGCGGCGCTGACCCCTGCGGCGGCGCCGACCCCTGTGACTGCACGGCGGCCGAGCGGGAGGGCCGCGGCCCCGCGCTCTCGGTCGCACCGGACTCGGTCGTGGCGGGATCGGTCACACCGGAGTCGGCACCCACCGAGCCGTTCTCGGCGACGCCGTCCGCCGCGCCGGCGTCCACGTCCGGCGGGGCTCCCGTCGCCTCGGTGCCTCCCGCCGCGTCCGGCTCCGCCGCGGTCCCGGTCGCCTCGTTCGCCCCCGCCGCGCCGCCGGCCTCGTTCCCGCAGGTGGGACAGAACTCGCGACCGTCGTGACGGAAGATGGGGTCGCCGCACTCCTCGCAGTGGCGGTTCGTCATCGTCGCGCCCTTCAGGAGGAGCTCGGACATCCGCTGGGTGTGCTCGCGCTTCTGCTCGTCGTCCGCGAACTTCTCGCGGAGCTTCTCGCGTTCCGCCTCCTTGTCGAAGTCGTCGCTCATGGGCTGACGAACGTGGTTCGCGGGCAAAAGTCCGGTGGGCTCGGGACGAGCCGTGGCGGGAGCCGACGGGCGCCGTCGGCCCGCGGGCTCACTCCTCGGTGACCGTCCGGTCGTCGGGGTCGAGCTCGCCGCGGTGGATCTTCGCGCCGTCCTGCGCGACCTGTCGCCCCAGCACCGCGCACTTCACGCGCATCGGCGAGATGTCGACGCCGAGCATCTCGGTGACGTCGTCGGTGTCGAGCCCGTCGAGTTCGTCGACGTTCATCCCGTGGAGCCGCTCCGAGAGCATGCTCGCGGAGGCCATCGAGATGGCGCACCCGTCGCCCGTGAACCGCACCGCCTCGATCGTCTGCTCCTCGTCGTCGAGGTCCACGTCCATCCGGATCGTGTCGCCACAGGAGGGGTTCTCGCCGACGTGCGTGAAGTCCGGATCCTCGAGTTCCCCGTAGTTTCGCGGGTTCTTGTAGTGGTCGAGGATCTGCTGTCGGTACATGTCCGAGCCCAGTCCCATACTGGCGCACAGTACGCCGCTCCGGCTCAAAAGGGTTCCGTCGAGCGCGATCGTTTATAAATAGGTGAGAGCCAAACGACGAGTGAGTACGGAAAGTGCGGTGGCGCGCACCTGCGAGCGGCCGTCAGCGGCGGCCGCGAAGCCAGCACGCGCGAGGGAGGCGGCGGGCCGGCGCGGCGGCGCCCGCGCCGGTGCGTCCGCCGAGGCTGGGGAGGTGTGAGGTGCGGGGCCGAGCGGTACGGGGTGGCACTCGAAGGGGCAGTCGTGAGGCGGGCAAAGGCGGTGTACGTACCACAGCGACAGAGTGGAGCGACTGAGCGAGGAACGCAACGAGCGTGCGCCCGGCTCGCGACTGGGGCTTCAGTGGTGTCCGTCGGCGACCCCCGGAACGAGTCCGAACCGACACATCAGCCTCGGTCAGGCCGCGTGCTCGTCGACCCACGCCGTCAGGTCGTCGCCCGAAATGAACCCGTCGGCGCGCCGCGCGACCGGCTCGCCGTCGACGAAGAGGACGAACAGCGGGACGCTCCGCACGTCGAACCGCTCGACCAGCGGCGGGTCGTCGCGGGGATTCACCAGGCCGACCGCCAAGTCGGCCTCGGCGCCGCGGGCCACGTTCCCGATCACCGGCTCCATGCTGGCACAGATGCCGCAGCCGTCGGTGTAAAACTCCACGAGCGCGGCGTCCGCGTCGGCGACGAAGGCGTCGAGAGCGTCCTCGTCCGCGAGCGAAACGGGCCGGTCGGTGCCGGACGATCCGGAGGAGGGCGCCTCGGAGGCGTTCGAGGCAGTATTGGATTCCATACGCATTATTGGGCGTCGACGGTGATAACTGCTTCCGTCGACGCGGTCGGCGTCGGAGAGAAGAGCGCGAGGGCGCGTCGGCGGGAATGACCGGCGTCGCTACGCCGGTTCGTCGGGCTCGGGCTCGGTCCGCCACCCGCCCTTCAGCGTGACGTACCAGACGGAGGCCCCGGCGAGGACGAAGACGGCCCCCATGTACGGGATGATCGGCAGCTCGACACCGACGAAGTCGAGCACGGTCCGGAGCTCGTAGACGATCACGCCGAAGATCGCGAGCGTCACGAGCAGCCCGCCGCGAGAGATGTCGACGCTCATCGGACCACCTCAATGAGCGAGGCCGAGAGGTCGGCGACGGCGCCGAACAGCGGGGCGGCCGCGTCCGCCAGCGCGTCGAACAGCGGCGCGAGCCACACCGGATAGGTGCCGACGCCCGGTCCGAGCAGTCCGCCGCGGTTGATGATCGCCGCGATCGGCAGCGCGTACGCGAGGACGACGAGCGTGAGCGCGATGCCGACCCACAGGCGGAGGTTATCGAGCACCTGCGGCGCGTCCTCCGCGCCGGAGACCGGACTGGGGAGCGGCTCCGCGAGCCCGGACACCTTCGGGTTCCCCATCGTCAACACGAGGTTCCCGAGGAAGAGGATCGTCGAGACGAAGAGCAGGGTCCCGCCGATCGCGATCTGGATGTTGAGCTCCTCGAAGCCGCCGAACATCGTCGGGTAGTCGAAGCCGGAGTACTCCGGCTCGGCGGTGCGTCGCGGGACGCCGAGGAGCCCCTGCGCGTGCATCGCGTTCGACATCAGCGCCATGCCGATGAACCAGAGGACGACCTGGAACAGCCCGATCTGGCTGCTGTAGATCGGCTTGTTGCTGATCTGCGGCCAGATCCAGTAGGTCCCGGCCATCATCGTCAGCGCGACCGCGGTCCCGACGGTGAGGTGGAAGTGACCCGGCACCCACAGCGTGTTGTGGATGAGATAGTTGATGTTCATCCCGGCGTTGACCATGCCCGAGAAGCCGCCGGCCGCGAACATCAGGCCGGCAAGCATCATGCCGGTGAACTCCGGCTTGCGCCACGGGAGGTTCGTGAGCCAGCCTAACAGCCCGGTGCCGCCGCGCTGACGGGCGCCGTACTCGACGCTCGCGACGACCGTGAACGCGGTGAGCAGGCTGGGCAACAGCAGGAACATCGTGTTCGTCATCGAGATGAACTTGAACCCCTCGGCGATCCCCGGGTCGAGGTACTGGTGGTGGATCCCGACCGGCGTCGAGAGGAGAACGAACAGCACGAACACGACCCGGGCCAGCGGGTCGCTGAAGAGGCGGCCGCCGGCGATCTTCGGCAGGACGGTGTACCAGAGCATGTACGCCGGCATGAGCCAGAAGTAGACGACCGGGTGGCCGAAGAACCAGAACAGCGTCCGGGTGAGCGTCGGGTTCACCTGGTCGATGAAGCCGAGCGACCACGGGAGCAGGAACAGCAGGACGGAGGCGGCGACGGCGGACGAGGCGATGTACCACATCGTCATCGTCGTCAGCACCATGAACGTCTGGAGCGGGATCCGCTCGTCGGGGTGCTCGCGCCGCCACGCGAGGAACGTCCGGAACCAGTCGGCGCCCGCGATCCACGTCCCGACGATGAACACGGTGAGCCCGGCGTAGAACAGCGGGTGCGCCTGAAGCGGCGCGTAGAACGTGTACAGCACGTCCGCGCTCATGTCGATGGAATCGACGAACCCGGCGAGGATCGAGATCCCCGTGAGCGTCATGCCGGTCGCCATCAGCCCGTACCACGTCCACGTGATCTTGATGTTCAGGAGCGGCCGGTCCAGACTGCGCGTCAGCGCCCAGGTGAACAGCCCGACGAGGAAGAATATCGTGAAGCTGATCACCATGAACACGCCGTGCGCGGTGAGGACGGTGTAGTAGTCGGTCGAGGGGATGATCCGCGCGACGTCGGTCCGGTGGAGCGTCTGGATGATCCCGAAGATCGCGCCGAGCAACAGGGCGAAGAAGGAGCTCAGGAAGGCCGCGCGGACGACCCTCGCCTCGTCCGGGAACTTGTCGACGAACGTCTGTTCGGACTCGATGGCGGTGCTCATTCTGAGTCACCTCCGCGGCTCTCGAACTCCGACTGGCTCACGACGTTGATCTTTCCTTCCATGACGTGGTGACCGGCGCCGCAGTACTCGTTACAGACGAGCCCGTACTCCGTCGGCTCCTCGGTCTCGACCGTGATCTCCGAGACCTCGCCGGGGACGGCCATCGTGTTCGCACTCGTGCCGACGACCTCGAAGCCGTGTATCACGTCGCGAGAGGTGACGTGTAACGTCACGGTGCTGTTCGCCGGCACGACGATCGGAGACGGTTCGAAGCCGAACTGGTAGGCGACGATGTACGCCTCGTACTCGTTTTCGCCCACCTGCTCGACGCGGGGCTCGGAGAACCGCTCGTCCTCGTCGAGCGCCGCGGCGTCGACCGTCGACTGCGAGTCGGCGACCATCGCCACGCCGGGACCGACCGCCCCGTAGGTCACGGTGCCGATGAGCGCGAGAATCAGGACGATCGACAGCGCGAGCCAGAGCTTCTCGTAGGCGTGAATGTGCACGTGTGATCACCCCACCACGACGAGATCCCGGCCGAGGAACTCTACGAAGTAGATGTACACCCACGCGAGTACCAAGATTGCGAAGTAAATTCCGATGAGCGTGAGCGTGCCGATCGGGTCGAAATCCTCTCCCTCGCCGCCGACATCGTCAGTCGGAGCGTTTGCTGCCTCACTTTGGCCCATAGGCGACTTTGACAGTAGAGAGCCATATAAGATCTACCCGTTCTCGCACCCTGAAAACACGGGTGTTATATATTTCCGGCGAGCGCATGGTTACGGCATGGACTTCTCGATCCAACAGGCCGTACTCCTCGTCCTCGGCGGACTCGTCCCCGCGATGGTGTTCATCGCCGATCGGGCGGAGTTCGTCGTGGCGGTGACGCTGGTGAACGTCCTGCTCATCTGGGGGAGCCTCCGGATCGCGACCGGCGGGGCCCTCCCGGGGTTCGCCGGCGACTCGGCCGACTCCGAGCACGCGTAATCGATCACGAACCGCGGGACCCGCCGCCCCCGGTCCGCGGACCGCCCCACCGACCGCGAACGGACCACCAATGACAGGCTGTACGCTCTGTGACCTCCCGACTGGGGACGACCCGCACACCGCGCCCGACGTCGACGGCGAGTTCTGCTGCCGGGGCTGTCTGACCGTCGCGCGGTCGCTGGACGACGTCGAGGACCTCGACGACCTCGACGAGCAGCGGCCGGACGCGACGCCGGGCGACGAGTTCGACGGCGAGACGACGTTCCTCCACGTCGACGGGATGCACTGCGCCACCTGCGAGTCGTTCCTCGAGATGACGGCCGGCGAGCAGGAGGGGGTCGCGGCCGCCGAGGCGAGCTACGCCACGGACACGATCCGGGTCGACTACGACCCCGACGCCGTGAGCGCCGAGGAGCTTCCCGGGCAGCTCTCGGTCGCGGGCTACTCGGCGAGCGACCGTGCGGACCCGGACGCGGAGGACAACGACGCAGTCGTGCGATTCCTGATCGGCGGCGGGTTCTTCGGCATGATGGCGATGCTGTGGTACGTCCTCTTCCTGTATCCGACCTACTTCGGGTACGAGCCGATACTCGACTTAGGCGGCGTCTCCGGGACGTACCTGTTCGCGCAGATCTGGGTGTTCGCCTCCATCGTCCTGTTTTACACCGGCTACCCGATCCTGCGGGGCGCGTACGTGAGCCTCCGGGCCCGGCAGCCGAACATGGACCTGTTGGTGTCGCTCGCGGCCGCGAGCTCGTACGTCTACAGCACGCTCGCGCTGTTCGTCGGCCGGACCGACCTCTACTTCGACGTGACCATCGCCGTCATCCTGGTCGTCACCGCCGGCAACCACTACGAGTCGATCATCAAGCGGCGGGCGACCGGCATGCTCGCCGACCTGACGACGACCGAGGACCGGACGGTGCGGACCGAGGCGGGCGAGACCGTCGCCGCCGACGCGGTCGACCCCGGCGACCGGCTGCTCGTGCGCCCCGGCGAGCGCGTGCCCTTCGACGGGACCGTCGCCGAGGGAACGGCCGCTGTCGACGAGGCGCTCGTCACCGGCGAGTCCCTCCCCGCCACGAAACGCGAGGGCGACGCGGTCCGGGGCGGGACCGTCGTCACCGACTCGCCGGTCGTCGTCAAGGTCGGCGAGGACGCGGCGAACACCCTTGACACCCTCGTGCGGCTGCTGTGGGAGATCCAGAGCTCGCGGTCCGGCGTCCAGCGGCTCGTCGACCGCTTGGCGACGGTGTTCGTCCCCCTCGTCGTCGCGGTCGCGACCGTCGGCGCCGCCGCGACGCTGGCGCTCGGGTCGGCGCCGATCGAGGCCGCGCTCGTCGGGCTGACGGTGCTCATCGTCTCGTGTCCGTGTGCGCTCGGCCTGGCGACGCCGCTCGCGGTCGCCGCCGGGATCCGCGACGCCGCGAACCGCGGCATCGTCGTCGTCTCCGACGCCGTCTTCGAGTCGGCGAGCGACGTCGACACCGTCGTCCTCGACAAGACCGGGACGCTCACCGACGGCGAGATGCGGCTGCTCGACGCGACGGCCGCGGCGGGGACGCCGGTCGACCGCGTGCGAGACCGCGCCGCCGCCGTCGAGCGCGCCTCGGTCCACCCGGTCGCCGAGGCGATCGTCTCCGGAGTGCTGGGGGACTCGGAGGGGCGAACTGTTGAGCGGCCGGCGACCGACGGCGGCGCGGCGACCGCGGCGGACTCGACCGCCGACGGCGTCGGCGAGACCGACGACGCGCCCGCCCCGAGCGGCCCGTCAGCGACGGACGTGGACGTCTTCGACCGCGGGGTCGCGGGGCGCGTCGACGGCGACGAGGTCGTCGTCGGCCACCCCGGCCTGTTCGACGAGCGCGGCTGGCCGATACCGGACACGCTCCGCGAGGCGGGAGCGACCGCCCGCGACCGCGGGAACGTGCCCGTCTACGTCGGCTGGGATGGTCGCGGCCGCGGCGTCCTGACGGTCGGCGACGAGGTGCGCGACGGGTGGGAGTCGGTGGTCGCCGACCTCGACGCGGACGGCCGTCGGGTGGTGGTGCTCACCGGCGACGCGCCCGCGGCCGCGAGGCGGTTCGCGGAGCACCCCGCGATCGACGAGGTGTTCGCCGAGGTGCCGCCGGAGGCGAAGGGCGAGACGGTCCGGCGGCTCGGCACCGACGGCTCGGTCGCGATGGTCGGCGACGGGAGCAACGACGCGCCGGCGCTCGCCGCGGCCGACCTCGGGGTCTCGATCGCCTCCGGCACCGACCTCGCCGCGGACGCGGCCGACGCCGTCCTCCTGGAGGACCGGCTCTCGGCGGTCCCCGAACTGTTCGCCGTCACGCGCGGGACGAACCGACGGCTGAAACAGAACCTCGGCTGGGCGTTCGTCTACAACGCGGTCGCGATCCCGTTGGCGTTATCCGGCGTCCTCAACCCGCTGCTGGCCGCGCTCGCGATGGCGTCGAGCAGCATCCTCGTCGTGACCAACTCCGCGCGTGCGGTGTTCGACCCCGACTGAGTCCGGCGTGGCCGGGGTCAGCTCTCCCCGTCTCCCGAGCCCGCGCTCCGATCGGCGCTCGCGGGGAGGAGGCGGCGCGCCAACGCCCCCAGGCGCTTGTACGCGAGGTTCACGTACAGTCCCGAGAGGAAGACGACGCCGGCGACGAGGGGCGCGTCGCCGGTCGTCCCGCCGAGAAGGATGTCGGAGAGCAGGTACACCCCGACGCCGAGCGGCAGGGCGGCCGGCAGCCGGAGGTTGTACCGGACGAGCGTGCCGACGGAGGCGTCGAACCGCTCGACGAGGGCGGTGAACACGAACCCCAGAGCGCCGAGCAGGCTGAACAGGGGGACGAACGGCGGAACGACTCCGGAACCGAGGCCGGCGAACCCGGGGAACGGGCCGTCGGTCACCAGCAGCGCCCCGGCGGCGAGGCCGACGGTGAGGAGCACGTCGGCGGCGATGACGCCGACGCCGAACCGCGACCGGTACCACGTCCGCGCGAGCCGCGACCGGTTCTCGGCGGCGGCGTCGACCGCCGGATCGCCGGGGGCGACCGCCTCGGTCCGGGTCCGTTCCGATGAGTCCGACATCGTCACCGAGATTTGTCGGCGAGTCGTAATTAGCTTGCGGCGTGAGAACAGTGATCAATGTAACCCGTCGAAGAGTCCTCCTCGGGCGTCTCCAGTCTGAGAACAGCCGAGTGACTACGCCGTCGCGCCGACGTGCGGCTTGACCGCGCGGACGATGGCGTCGACGTCGTACTCGTCTTCGGTCTTGTCGAAGACGACCTCGCCGTCAGCGCGGACGACGAACACGCCGTCGTCGCCGGTCACCAGAGCGACCTCGTCGACGCTCTCGCCGAACTGCTTGAGGATCGCCTCGGAGACGTCTCGGGCGCGGTTCAACATGCCACAGGGGACGCAGTACTCGACTTCAACGCGTGTCATGGCACAGCGTAGGACACGAACAGGATTAAAGGGACAGGTCCCGGTCGGTCGCGGCGCGCTCGCGACGATATCGCCGTGTCAGACCACCAGCGCGTCGAAGACGACGGCGAACAGCAACAGGCCGAGGTAGGCGTTCGAGGCGTGGAACGCGCGGAAGGCGGCCCCCTCGGTCTGCTCGTAGTGGAGCCGGACGACCATCCAGAGGAAGACCCCGCCGACGCCGACGCCGACGACCGCGTACAGCGCGCCGAGCGGGTCGGCGGCCGCGGCGAGCGCGACCGCGGCGACCAGCGTCGCGCCGAGGTACCAGAGGATGTGCCGACGCGTCGCGGTCTCCCCGCGGACGACGGGCATCATCGGGAAGCCGCCGCGCTCGTAGTCGTCCTTGTACGCCAGCGCGAGGTTGTAGAAGTGTGCGGGCGTCCACAGGAAGATGACCGCGGCGAGCAGCACCCCGCCGCCGCCGACCTCGCCCGTGACTGCGGCCCACCCGATGAGCGCCGGCAGCGCGCCGGCCGCGCCGCCGATGACGGTGTTTTGGACCGTGTTCGGTTTGAGGACGAGCGTGTAGACGACGCTGTAGAACAGTATCGCGACGAGCCCGAGCGCGGCCGTCAAGGAGTTCACCGTCCAGAACAGGCCGAGCGAGACGAGCGTCAGCAGACCGCCGAACGCGAGGGCGTGCGGAACGGGCACGAGGTCCGTCGCGAGCGGGCGGTCGCTGGTGCGTTGCATCCGCTTGTCCACGTCGCGTTCGAGGACGTGGTTGAACGTCCCGGAGGCGCCGATCGAGAGCGCACCGCCGGCGAGCGTCGCCGCCACGACGGGCGGCGTGAAACCGGAGCCGCCCGCCAGCGCCATCGCGGCCGCGGCGACGAGGCAGAGCAGCCACATCAGCCGCGGCTTCATCAGCCGGAAGTACGCGGTCGCGGTCGCCTTCAGCCGCGGGAGCGCCGCCGACGGGATGTCCGGTTCCGGGGCCTCCTCGACCGGCGGCAGGTCGTCGGTCCCGGGTTCGAACTCGTCGGGCGCGTCGTCCGGGTCGCCCGTCTCGGCCTCCAGCCACCAGGCGAGCGCGGCGAGGACGGCCCCGAAGATTCCGATACCGATCAGGAGGTGCGCGGAGCCGAGCGCGGCCGGGAGGTCGCCGAGCGCGACGAGCGCGCCAACGCCGGCCTGCGCGGGATAGACGACGAGCGCGACGGCGAGCGCGACCCTGACCCGGCGGTCGGCGCCGTCCCGCCACGCGAGCGCGGCGGAGAGCGCGACGAGGAGACCGACGACGGCGGCGAGGGCGCGGTGGCCGAGGGCGATCCACCCCTCGGTCGCCGTCGGGAGGGCGGCGCCGTTCCCGCAGGCCGGCCAGGCGCCGCAGGCGGTCGCCGCCTCGGTGAGCGAGGTGGTGGCGCCGACGACGACGAGCAGGTACACGCCCATCGCGGCCGCGGCCAACACCGCGGGGAATCTGTCTGGGAGCGTCACGTGGCGTGAATTACGAATCGGACCCATATATGTTCCGCGCTTCGACAAAACGGCGGCAAGCGGCGGGCGAAAACGCGGACCCGAGTGGATGGCGTCCGTCAGCGCTCAGTCCCGGTCCGCGTCCGCCTCGCCGCCGCGCTCTCGGAGGATCCGGTCGACGATGTCGCCGCTGGAGAGCAGTTCGTCCTCGTACTTCGGCTCGCGGCCGGACGCGCGCTCGACCCGGCAGTCGATACCCCGGTCCGCGAGCGCGTCGGCGATGTCGGCCTCGTCGTGGTGCTGGTCGAACCCCAACACGATCACGTCGGGGTCGAGCCGCTCGATGGGGACGAACACGTCCCCCGGATCGCCGAGGTGCGCCTCGTCGACCGCGTCGAGCGCCGCGACCATGTCGCGCCGTTGGCGGGCGCACAGCACCGGTGCGGGCTTGTGCGTGACGTTGGTCCGGCGGGCGACGATGGCGTGGAGCTCGTCGCCGCGGGCCGCGGCGTCCTCCAGGTAGTGGACGTGGCCGGGGTGGAGCAGGTCGAACGTCCCCTGCGCGACGACCCGCGTCATCGGAACCACGAGAGGAAGCCGCCGCGGTCGCGCTCGTCGAGCTCCCGGTCGATGTCCTCCTGGGTGAAATCGAAGAAGTGCTCGTCGGGCACCTCCACGTCGAGGACGTCGAGGGTGGTCTGTCGCCCCTCGTTGTCGAACGCCTTCCAGTCGCCCCAGCCGTAGGGGGCGCCGACGATGATGTGTACTTTCCCCTGCCCGAAGGTCGCGAGGTCGGCGTCGCTCGGCCGCAGCGCGCCGTTGGGGTGGGAGTGGACCGACCCGACCGCGCGCATGTCGTTCGGCTTCATGTGTGTCCGGACGCTGGCGCTCGTCGGGCTCGACTCCGTGCCCGGGATGACGAGCACGTCGGTGATCACCTGTCCGTCCCGGTCGAGATCGAGCTTCCGGGCGTCGTCCGCGCGGAGGAACCCCATGTACTCGTTGGGGTGCGTCTCCTCGCTCGCCTCGAGGACGAAATCCAGGGTCTCTCGGGCGATGCCGAGGAGCTCGTCCGAGCGGAACAGTCGCATAAGCGGGATAAGTCGCCGTCGCCTCATAGGGGTTCCGGACCGCGGAACGCGACGCGGACTCCCGGCCCGAGCCCCGAGAGAACAGGCTTAACACCGGCCGTTCCCGAAGGCTGCCCATGAGCGAAAACTTCGCCGGGGATTCCGGCACGCGGGGCGATTCGAGCCCCGAACCCGACGCCGACGCGGCGGAGGGGGCGGCCGACGACCGGCCGACCGTCTACGATCTGGCGCCGGACTGTACCCTCGAAGACGCCGCAGTCGACGAGCTGTACCACGCCGAAGTCAACGGCGTCGTCGACTACGGCGTGTTCGTCGACCTCTCCGACGCCGTGAGCGGGCTGGTCCACGAGTCGAACCTCGACGGCGACTACGCGGTCGGCGACCGGCTGATCGTCCGGCTCACCGAGGTCAAGGAGAACGGCGACGTGGCGTTCGACGACGTCGACCCCGACGACTACCGCACCGAGACGGTCGCCCACGAGCCGACGGTCTCTCGGGTCCGGGGCCTCACGCCGGGCGACGAGGTGACCGTCGAGGGCGAGGTCGTTCAGGCGAAACAGACGGGGGGTCCCACCGTCTTCGCCGTCGCGGACGCCTCCGGCGTCCTCTCCTGTGCCGCCTTCGAGTCCGCCGGGGTCCGGGCGTACCCCGAGGTCGAGGTCGGCGACATGGTCCACGTCTCGGGGGCGATCGAGAGCCGCGAGAACGCGCTCCAGTTGGAGGTCGACTCGCTGACGCGGCTCCCCGACGAGCGCGCCGCCGAAGCCCGCGATCGCTTCGAGGCGGCCCTCGACGAGCGCGCCGAGCCGGCCGACGTCGAGCCGCTCGTCGACTGGGAGGCGTTCGAGCCGATCCACGAGGACCTCCGCGAGCTCGCGCGGTTGCTCCGCCGGACGGTCCTCGCCGGCCGCCCGATCCGTGTCCGACACCACGCCGACGGCGACGGGATGTGCGCCGCGATCCCGGTACAGCTCGCCGTTGAGAACCTCATCGAGGAGGTCCACGGCGACCCCGACGCCGCCCGACACCTGTTCAAGCGGCTCCCGAGCAAGGCGCCCTACTACGAGATGGAGGACGTCACCCGCGACCTCAATTTCGCCTTGGAGGGCCGCGCGCGCCACGGGCAGAAGCTCCCCTTCCTCCTCATGCTCGACAACGGGTCGACAGAGGAGGACGTGCCGGCCTACGAGAACCTCGCGCACTACGACATCCCCATCGCGGCCGTCGATCACCACCACCCCGACCCCGAGGCGGTCGGGCCGCTGCTCGACGCCCACGTGAACCCCTACCTCCACGGCGAGGACTACCGGGTCACCACCGGGATGATGTGCGTCGAGCTCGCCCGGCTCGTCGACCCGTCGCTCACCGAGGAGCTCGAACACGTGCCGGCGGTTGCCGGCCTCTCCGACCGCTCGAAGGCGGAGGCGATGGACGACTACGTCGCGCTCGCCGAGGGCGCGGGGTACGACGAGTCCGACCTCCTCGACATCGGCGAGGCGCTCGACTACGCCGCCCACTGGCTCCGCTACTCCGAGGGGAAGACCCTGGTCAACGACGCGCTCAACGTCGGTTGCGACGACGAGGCGCGCCACGAGGAGCTCGTCGAGTTCCTCTCGGAGCGCGCCGAGCGCGACGTGGAGCGCCAGCTCGACGCCGTCGAGGACCACGTCGACCACGAGCGGCTCGCCTCCGGCGCGCACCTCTACCGGATCGACTTAGACGAGTACGCGCACCGATTCACCTACCCCGCGCCGGGCAAGACGACCGGCGAGCTCCACGACACGAGAGTGAAAGAGACCGGCGACCCCGTCATCACCATCGGCTACGGCCCCGACTTCTGCGTCCTCCGGTCCGACGGCGTCCGGCTCGACATCCCGAACATGGTGACCGAGCTGAACGAGGAACTCCCCGAGGCCGGCGTCTCCGGGGGCGGCCACCTCGTCGTCGGCTCGATCAAGTTCGTGAAGCGCCGCCGCAGCGAAGTGATCGAGACGCTGGTCGAGAAGATGGCGGGGGCGGAGATCGACGAGGCGCTCTCGTCGACGATCGCGCTCGACGACTGAGCCGACCGCCGCGGCCGTTCGCACCGACCTCGTTTCTCAGCCGAACGCGAGCTCCCGTCGAGCGACGGCGCCGGCTCCCGCGAGCGCGACGCCGAACCCGGCGACGAAGGCGATCGGAAGCTGGATTCCGCCGCCCCGCCAGTCGGCCGCGTACGCGCGAGCGTAGAAGTCGGCGACCGACTCGTTCTCGACCGCGAGCACCACCTCGCGGTTGTTTGTCTCCGCGCTCGGATTCCAGTTGAGGCTGCCGACGAGCGCCGTGTCGTCGACGACCAGCCCCTTCGCGTGGACCTTCTCGAACCGGCCGCGCGGCTCGGCGAGGTCGACGGCGATCGGCTCGTCCCTGAGCGACTCGGAGAGGTTCCGGTTCCCCTCCCGGTCGTACCACGCGTCCGAGAGCAGCAGGTGGACGTCGACCCCGCGGTCGGCTGCGCGTCGGAGCGCGCGGACGATCCGATCGTCGGGACCGCCGACCCGCGGCACGACCGCGAGCACCCGCTCGTCCGCGGCGTCGATCCGCGCGACGATCCGGTCGGCGGCGTTCCCCGGCGCGGTCAGGACGGTCACGTTCGCCGTGGCGGGCTTCGCGGGCGCGTCGAACCGCGTCGGGTACGAGCCGTTCACGCGCCCGCCGCCATGGAACTCGGTGTCGGCGCGGAAGGCGCGCCACGAGCGCGCGTCCCGCGCCCGGAAGTCCGCGGCGAACAGCGCGGCGAGGTCCTCCGCGACGAGCGCGTCGCGCTCGGTCCCGGGACCGCCCGCGTCCACGGTGTCGTCGCTTCCGACGACGACGCCCCAGCCGCGGTTGCTCCGCCCGCCCGTGCCGGACCGCTTCCAGTTCTCCGTGAGGACGACCGCGCGGTCGTCGGCGACCGCGTACTTCGGGTGGTGGAACCGGAACCGCTCGACCTCGCCGTCGAGGATCCGGACCTCGACGCCGGCGGCCGTCAACCGGTCGATCAGCTCCGCGCTCCGCGCCGGGAAACCGCCGACCGGCGACCCCTCCAGCAGCACGCGGACGCGGACGCCGCGGTCCGCGGCGGCGACGAGCGCGTCGGCGACCCGCTCCGAGGTCAGCGTGTAGCCGGCGACGAACAGGCGGTCCTCGGCGTCGCGGAGCGGCTCGACCGGCAGGCCGGGGCTGTCGGGGAGAACGAACGGCGTCACGGCGGCGTTCGCGGTCCGACGCGGCGACCGCCGTTCGTACCCGCGGGGTCGCCACTCCCCCCAGTCGGCGCGCCACCGGTGTCCCTCGGGCGCGCGGTCGTAGTCGACCGCGGCGACCGTCGTCCCGTTCCGGCGGAGCGCGATCCGGTCGCCCGACGCGGCGAGCGGGAAGTGGTCGTCGAGCGCGCGGAGCGTCGGGTCCCCGGTGCCGCCGTTGCCGGCGACCGCGGTCTCGTCGGCGAGCAGGGGCGTCGCGTTCGCGGGGTCCATCGAGAGGGCGACGACGCCGCTGGCGTTCGCCGGGACCTCCGCCTCGTGGTGTCCGTCGGCGAGCGACCAGTTCCCGCGCTCGGGGAGCCGGACGACGAGGTACTCGCCGCGGTTCTCCGCGGTCGTCGGGTTCGGGAACAGCTCGACGATCCGCGGCGTTGTGGACACGAGCGTCAGGTTCTCGGGGCTCTCGTTCGACGGTGCGGTGGCGGCGCCGCCGGGGTCGAGTCTGCCGACTCCCGGGCCGGTTCCGGCATCGCCAGCGACGGCGACCGGGACGACGGCCGCGGAGACGAGCAGTCCGAGCGCGACGACGGCGGCGACGCTCGCGGTCGAGTGGATCGGGACACGGAACGGAGCGGGTGACACGAGGGGAGTGCCCTCGGTATCGGTGAAAAGGGTCGGTCGAACGGCGGGCGGAGCGGGTCGGGTCAGGCGGTCCGCATCACGCGGGCCGCGTCAGGCGGTCGGCGCCGGTTCCGCCTCGTCGTCGAGCGCGTCCCGGGCCTTCTCGCCCTCGGTCGAGACGACGAAGGAGTGTTCGTCGGCGTACTCGGCGACCGCTTCGAGCGCCTCGCGGGTGCCGATCTGGCGGAGCGCCCAGCCGGCGGCCGCGCGGACGTCGTCGGACGGGTGCGCCTCGAGCGCGTCGGCGAGGGGGTCGACGGCGCGGGTGTCGCCGATCAGCCCGAGCGCGCGGGCGGCGTGGGGGCGGACGAGCTCGTCGGTGTCGCCGTCGGGGTCGAGCTGGTTCGCGAGCGGCTGGACCGCCTCGGACGCGCCGATTTCGCCGAGCGCCTTGAACACGACCTTCTGGAGCTGCGGGTTCGAGTCCTCGGGGACGTACTCGACGAGGGTGTCGGTCGCCTCTTCGGCCGCCATCGTCCCGAGGATCCGGATCGCGGGCTGGTCGCGCTTCTCGGCGCGGCCGAGGATCTCCTCGACCGACGCCTCGGTCTTGCCGCGCTTGCCCATCCGCTCGAACGCCTCCAGGCAGTGGCGCTCCATGAACTCGGACTGGAGCGAGTCGAGCGCGAGCAGGATCATGTCGACGTTGCCCCGCGCCTCGTGTTCCTTCAGCGCCGCCCACTCGACGGGGAAGTCCTTGTAGTGGCCGAGCACGTCGTAGTATCCCTGCGCACGGAGCTGCTCGTGGGTTTCGAGGTCGTCCCACTCCTCGGCGTCGTCGAGGCCGGCCTCCAGCTCGTCGGTCGCGTCCAGCAGCGCGGCGATGTCGTCGGCGTCGTCGTCCGCGTCGAGGTCGGCGTCAGTGACCGCGCCGGCGACCGCGTCGAGCGCCGCGACGAGCTGATCGACGGGGGCCGGCGCCGCGGCGTCGGCCGCCTCGCCTTCCGCGAGAAGCGCCTCGGGATCCTCGTCGGCGTCGCCGAGCGCGTCGTCGATCGCGTCGGCGGCCGCGTCGACGAACGACTCGACGGCGGCCGCGACGTCCTCGCGCCCGTCGTCGGTCCACTCCGTGTCTTCGACCGTCCCGGCGGCGGATTCGATCGCGTCGACGACGTCCTCCCCGTAGGGGCCGCGGGCGTCGTCCACGCCGTCGCGAAGCTCCGCGACGCGGTCTTCGAGGTCGCCGCGCGGGTCGTCCGCGTCCTCATCGTCCTCGTCCGGCTCGGGGAGGTCGGCCTCATCGATACCGGTCTCCGCGTCGGCTAAGAGCGCCTCAACGTCGTCGAGGTCGGCCTCCGTCTCGGCGGCCTCGAGGCGGTCGGCGATCTCGTCGAGGTACTCGGTGAGGGACTCCTCGGTCGCGTCGTCGGGGAGCGTCGGAGCGGCCGTCTCCGCCGGCTCGCCGTCGTCCGCGGCGTCGGCCGGGTCATCATCGCCGTTGCTCATATACCACGAACTCCGCGCGTAGTCCATTAAGAGGTTTCCCTTCGCGGGCGCCGGGCGGCCGCGTGCGGGGCACGGAGCGGCCGCGACCGGCGCGGCGTCCCTCCGTTCTCTGCTGTGCGGGTCGCGGTAGATCCCCGCGCTTGGTGGCTCCGTCGGAATACCGAATTCCTCGACGTTCGAGGTCGACCGCGACGCCGTCACCGACGGGCCGTACGGGCGGTTCTCCTCAGCGGTCGGCGAGCAGGTCGTCGCTCTCGACGACCGTCGCGAACTCGCCGTTCAGGTGCGCGAGCGCGACGCGGTGGGAGGTCTCCGGGTCGATCCGCTCCCCGTCGGGCGCTTCGCGGGCGTGCGTCGCGGTCGCGTCGGCGACCACGCGCACGTCGTAGCCTCGGTTCTCGGCCTCGCGCGTCGTCGTCGAGACGCAGTGGTCGGTGGTGAGTCCGCAGACGACGAGCGACTCGTACCCGGCCTCGCGGAGCCACTCGTCGAGCCCGGAGTCGAGGAACGCGCCGTTGACCGACTTCTCGAAGGTCGGCTCGCCCCCGGCGGGCGCCGTTTCCGGCTTCCACGCGAAGCCGGGGGCGTCCGGACGCAGCGGCGAGTCGGGTTCCGTCGAGGCGTGGCGGACGTGCGCGACCGGTCGGTTCGTCTCGCGCCAGCGGTCGAGGAGCGCGGCCGCGACCGCCTCGGCGTCGGGGTTGTTGCGCTCGCCCCACCCCGGCTCGTCGAACCCGACTTGGAAGTCGACGAGGAGGAGGACCGCGTCGTCAGTCATCGCCGAGTCCGGAACTGACGGGCGCGTCGGATTCGCTCCCGGTGTCGGCCGCGTCGAACGCCCGCCACGCGCCGGGTTCGAGCAGCGACTCGGACGCCTTGGGGTGTTCGCGCGTCGGGTCGAGCGGACAGGCGTCCGGGCTCGCGTCGTCGTCCTCGCGGAACAGGTACTGCTTCCACTCGCGGTCGCCCTCGGCGCCCCAGTCGCCGAGGTCGGCGTGGGGACAGACCCCGTCGTACTCCTCCATCCGGCCTCGGATCGTCTCGCGGGCGCGCTCGCCCGCCTCGGTGTCGGCGGTGATCCCCTCGAAGACGCTCCGGGGTTGGAAGGTGATCTCTAAGCCGACCGGCGAGTAGCGGCTCTTCCGGTCGTCGTAGAAGGGGGCGCGCGAGGTCGGGAACAGCGCCTCGCCGCCGAAGCAGAACTCCCACCGCGGGGTGTCGGGGTCGACCGGGATGTCGTCCGGCCACGGCTCCGGGTCGTGGACGTGGAGGAACTCCAGGACGTGCCAGAGCCGCTCGTGGTAGTGCGCCTCGCCGCGGTCGTCGTCGGGCGGCCTGAAGAACACCGCGAGCGGCGCGCGGTCGGCGTGGTCCGGGTACGTGTCGAGGTACTCTGAGAGGACATCGCGCAGCCGCAACAGCGCGGCCGGGTCCGTGGTCGACTCGCAGGCGGCGTACAACATGTCGCCCTCGCGCTCGACCTCGATCCCGAAGTAGCAGGGGAACGGGGACCCGTCGCGCTCGCCGAGCATCGACTCCCGGAAGGTCCGGTAGTGCTCCTGAAACCACGGCGACGCGTCGTCGAGCCGATCGTGGAGCGTCTCTTGGTCCAACAGCACGCCCTCGGTGCCGGGCTCGTTCATACGCGTTGTCGGGGCGAAGCGGTCTTTTGGCTTTCGCCGGGTTCGACGCGGCGGGAACGGGCACTGCCGGCCACTCTTATAAACAAGCGACGAGAACGTCCCCGAGGAGATGGCCGACCCGAACGACTCCCACGACCTCCGACGGTTCGTCGAGGCGCAGGCCGGCGTGATCGAGTCGGCCAAGCGGGAACTGCGCGCGGGACGGAAGCGGAGCCACTGGATGTGGTTCGTGTTCCCGCAGGTCGAGGGGTTGGGGACCAGTCGGAGGTCGCAGCGCTACGCGATCGGTTCCCGCGAGGAGGCGACCGCGTACCTCGCGCACCCGACGCTGGGGCCGCGGCTGCGGGAGTGTACGGCGATCGTCAACGGGCTGGAGGGGCGGTCGGCCCACGAGGTGTTCGGGTCGCCGGACGACCTGAAGTTCCGGTCGTCGATGACGCTGTTCGACGCGGTCGCGGACGGGGACGGTCCGTTCGGGACCGCGCTCGACCGGTACTACGACGGGCCCGATCCGAAGACGCTCCGGTTCCTGCGGAGCGAGTGAGACCGACGGCGGTCGAATCCCGACTGACGGGGATCGGCCGAGTCAGTCCCCGGCCACCGCGAACCGCGAGGCGTCGCCCTCCTCGGTCGGCGCCGTGAGCAGCGAGACCCCCACAGTGAGCGCGCCGGACAGCGCCATCAGCCCGAGCGCAACGTCCCAGCCGCCGAGGACCGTCTTCGGCAGGGTCGGGACGGCACCGACGACGGCGGACAGCACGACGAGCAGGTACGCCGCCTGGGGGACCGCGACGCCGGCGATCATCCCCGTGCGGGTCGTCCGCGGCCAGTAGAGCGCGCAGATCACGGGGAGCGCGAGCAGCGCGAACCCGGAGAACGCCGTGTCGCCGACCTCGATCAGCGTCCCCGGGCGGAACAGGCTCGCGGCGAACGCGAGCGTCGCGAACGCCGCCACGCCGATCCGCGCGATCCACGCCTCGCGTCGCTCGGAGGCGTCGGCGTCGACGAGCGGTCGGTACAGGTCGCGGGTGAAGTACGACGACCCCGAGAGCAGCATCGAGTCCGACGAGGACATCATCGCCGCCATCGCGCCCGCGACGACGAGCGCGGCGAACCACGCAGGGGTGTACTCGCCGAGCACGACCGGGAGCACGTTCGCATCCGTTGGCACCTCGACCGGCGTCCCGGCCGCCCACGCGCCGAGCATGAACGCGGGGAGGAACAGCAGCAGGACGAGGACGGGCCACAGCGCGAACGACCGCTTCAGCGTCGCGGCCGACTTCGCGACGAAGAAGCGCTGGTTGATCTGCGGGAACATCGTCACTCCGAACGCGATGGTGATCGCCGTGGAGACGATGAACTCCGGCGTGTACGCGCCGCCGCCGAAGCCCCCAAACTCGGGCCGGGCCGCCAGCATCCCCTCGGTCGCGGCGCCGACGCCGCCGAGCGCCGAGACGACCCACGCCGCGGCGACCCAGACGACGGAGAGCATGAACAGCCCCTGGAGCGTGTCGGTCCACGCCACGCCGCGGAGTCCGGCAACGGCGACGTAGAGGATCATGAACCCGGTGATGAGCGCCGCGCCGCCCCAGTACGGGACGACGCCGTCGGTGAGGCCGACGAGCGCCTCCCCGGCGCCCATCTGCTGGAGCATGACGTACGGGAACAGCCACAGGAGGCTGACGCCGGCGATCAGCGCGCGCAGCCCGGTCGAGCCGAAGCGGTCGCCGAGCATCTCGCCGAGCGTCACGTAGCCGTTACGAGCGCCGATCAGCCACTGCTTGTAGCCGATGACGTACCACAGCACCGCGAACAGGACGCCGTCTAAGGTCCCCATAACGATCAGCCACTCTGGGCCGGCGCGGTAGGCGAGGTTCGGCCCGCCGAAGAACGTGAACGCCGACAGCAGGGTGGCGAAGGTCGTGAAGAGCAGCACGAGCGTGCCGATCGACCGGTTCGCGAGGTAGTAGTCCTCGGCGGTCGTCTCCGAGACGCGGTACGCGACGAGGCCGAGCGCGAGCGCGACGACGAGGTAGCCGACGACGACGCCGAGCGAAAGGCCGAGCGTCACCGGCGGTCACCCCCGGTCGGCTCCGACGGGTCGCGGCTCGTCGCGCCGTCCACGGCGGCGGAATCTGTGGCCACGGTGTCGGCGGCCGCGGAATCTGTGGCCACGGTGTCGGCGGCCGCGGAATCTGCGGCCACGGCGTCGGTCCCCACCCGCCTGCCCATCCCGCGCTCCCACGCGCCGCTCCGGACGAACAGCGCGAACAGGCCCGCACACAGCCCGAGCCACGCCACGTGCCACCAGATCCACACCGGGAGCCCGGCGGCGACGCGGTCGACGCCCCACAGCGGCCACGGCACCGCGAACGCAACGAGTATCGCGAACGTCGGTATCCAAACGAGATCGCTCCGTAAGCGCGTCATGTACAATGAAACTACGACTATAAACACAAAGAGCTATCGAATAAGTTCGAACACACATATCGAAGAGAAATTTTCTTCGATAACTGTTGCCGGAGGGACGTGGCGATAGCTATTTTCCGCGAGGAGCGCAACGATACACGGACGGGCGCTACCGCCCGCTATCACCATTCACCACTCATGAAAGACACAGAGAAATACCTGATACACGCCACCATCGCGGCCGACGGCGTCGTCGAGCGGAGCGACGTCGTCGGGGCGGTGTTCGGCCAGACGGAGGGGCTGCTCGGCGACGAGCTGGACCTCCGGGACCTCCAGGAGTCCTCGCGCGTGGGTCGGATCGACGTCTCCGTCGAGTCCGAGAACGGCCAGTCGTTCGGCGAGGTCACCGTCGCGTCGAGCCTGGACAAGGTCGAGACCGCGATCCTGGCCGCCGCGCTGGAGACGATCGATCGCATCGGCCCCTGTCACGCCTCCGTCGAGGTGACGAGCATCGAGGACGTACGGGCGGCCAAGCGCCGCGAGGTCGTCGAGCGCGCAAAGGAGCTGATCGCGGGCGGCTTCGAGGAGACGAGCCTCGCGAGCAGCGACGTGTTAGACGAGGTGCGCGACGCCGCCCGCGTCGAGGGCATCGTCGACTACGAGGGGCTCCCGGCCGGGCCGCGCGTCGGCGACTCAGACGCCGTCATCGTCGTCGAGGGCCGCGCCGACGTGCTCACGCTGCTCGACTGCGGGATCAAGAACGCCGTCGCGGTCGAGGGGACGAACGTCCCCGAGGCGGTCGCCGAGCTGACCGCCGACCGGACCGTCACCGCGTTCCTCGACGGCGACCGCGGCGGGGAGCTCATCCTCCGCGAGCTCGCGCAGGTGGGCGACGTGGACTACGTCGCGTTCGCGCCGCCCGGCGAGTCCGTCGAGGACCTCGACCGCGACGCCGTCTTCGAGGCGCTCCGCGGGAAGGTCCCGTACGCGAGCCTCGCGGACGCCGGCGATCTCCGAGCGGCCGCCGGCGACGAGGATCCCGAGGACGGCGACGGGGCGTCCGTCAGCGACGGGACGACTACCGACGACGTGGCACCCGACGACGACGGTCCCGAGTCGGCCGCGCGCGTCGGCGACGGCGGCGCGGTGCCGAGCGGTTCCGCGGGCGGCGACGCGGTCGACCCGTCGCCCGAATCGACCGAGCCGCCGACTGCCGGGTCGACGACCGAATCGCGCGACGCGACGGACGCCGACGCCGAAGTCGCCGGAACGAGCGGCGCGTCCGCCTCCGGTGGCGAAGTAGAACCGGCGGATTCGGCGTCAACTCCCGAAGAAGCCGGCGGTACCGACACCGTCGCGGACGACGCCGCCGGAGAGACCGACGAGGTGTCCGGAGGCGACGCGACCGCGGACGAGATGGCTAGCGACAACGCGACCGCGGACGAGGAACCTTCGGACGGCGCGACCGCGAACGAGGAACCGACGGACGGCGCGACCGGCGAGCACGACGAACCGCGGTCGATCGCGGCGCACGTCGACGAGGTCGTCGACGGCGAGACCGGCCGCGCCCGGCTCCTCGGCGACGAGTTCGGCGTCGTCGATGAGGTCGACGCGGGAGACGCGTTCGACGCGGTGGAGGGGGCCGAGCCCGCGCCGCGAGCCGTCGTTGTCGACGGCACCGTCGACCAGCGGCTGCTCGACGTGGCGGCCCAGCGCGGGGTCGGCGACCTCGTCGGCCGCGACCTCGGGGAGTTCGTGAAGCGCCCGGTCGGAACGCGGGTACTGACGGCGGCCGCCCTCCGCGCTGGGAGCTAGCGAGACGGGGAGGTCGTCGTTGATCGCTTACGGATCGTCGATCGCCGATCGGCGGTAAAAACCGCTAAAGTCGCAGCTGCTCGCCGATAAAAGAGCGATTGGCGATCGGCGGCGAACGCCTCCAAAGCCCCAGCCGCGATTCCCGCTCGCTTCGCTCGCGGGAATCGCGACTGCCCCTTTGAGTCTCACCCGACCGCACAGCAGCCGCACCTCACGCCTCCCCAGCCTCGTCGCTGGCGCCCTCCGCTTCGCTCCGGGGCCAGCAACTCCCTCGCGCGTGCGACTCGCGGCCTGCGGCCGCTCGTCGGCACACGCCGCCGCACCGCTCATATGTTTATAAATGGCGTCGTCAGTGTCGGCTCACACCAGCCCGAGCGCGCCCAGCGCCGCGAACAGCGCGTCGCCGTACGTCAGCGAGGCGACGAGTCCGACCGCCATCGGGACGACGAACGGCATCCCGGGCGAGACCAGCACGCGGTCCTCGCGGGCGACGACGTCGAGGCCCTCGCGGAGCGTCGCGGCGTCGGTGCCGTACGCGCCGTGATCGATCTCGTCTAGGAACCGCTCTGCCGCCCACGGGTCGTCGGACTCGCGGTCGGCGTCGCTGTCGGTCTCCGCGTCGGCCGCATGCCCGCCGTCCGGGGCCGCGTCGTCAACTGCCCGTCCTCCGTCGGTGGGCGCGTCGTCAACTGCGCGCCCCCCGTCGGTAGGCGCGTCGTCAACTGCGCGCCCCCCGTCGGTCCGCGGACCGACGTGGGTCCCGCCGTCGGTCGGGGCGAACGTCTCGCCGACCGAGGCGGGGTCGCGGAGGTCGTCGGGGTCGGCCCGCACGTCGGCGAGCGTGCGGCCGCGCCACCGGAGATACATCCGGAGCGCGTCGAGATCGAGGCCGTTCCGGGTCGGCCCGTCGGGGTCCTCGAACAGCCGCCCGTGCCGGTCGGGCAGCGAGTCGGTCGCGACCGGTCGCGCGAAGAACATGAGCCGCGAGGCCTCGCCGCGGACGAGGTTGAAGACGGCGAGGCCGACCGGGTACGCGAGCCCGAGGAGGACGGTGTTCGTGAGGATCGTCAGCGAGAACACGCCGAGCTGGGTGTCGACGAGCGGGAGCGTGACCCCGGCGAGGTCGTACGCCGGGAACGTCGGGAAGAGCACCGCGAGCGCGATCATCGCCTTGGCGTCGGCGCCGCCGAACGCCCCGAGGTACCAGAACGCGTAGCCCAGCGGCGCGACGAAAAGCAGACTGATCGCGACTCGCACCAGGAATCGCATCTCCACGAACCCCCCGAGAGGCCAGATCGTCACAATCTCCCAGACCAGAAGCAGCGCGCCGAACAGGTACAGCGGCGGCCACAGCCTGTTCGGGAGGCGCCGGGTCCGGACGTCCCGGATCGCCGCCCACGCGAACACGGGGACGACGACGAGTCGGAGGAGGTCCGGCAGCGTCGCAACCATGTCTCCACGGGCGAGACGGGACCAATTAGGCGTTCGGGTTCGCGTATCGATATCGATAGCCGTCAGCCGTCCGGCCGGTCCGGCCGCCGATCGAACACGTCGAGGACAGGCTCCGGGTCGTCGAGGCCCGGGATCCGGTACTCGTCGTCGCGCAGTTCGATCACGACGGTCTCGGTCCCGAGCCGCCGGTCGAGCCGCCGGCGCTCCACCCGCAGATCCGTCTCGTCCCACGGCTCGACGCGCCACATCGTCGCGCCGGACAGGCGGTCGCGCGCGACGAGCGCGCCGTCGCCGGCGCGGTACTCGACGAGCCCGTGCCGGAGTTCGTGGTCGAGCGCGGCGAGCGCGAGCGGGACCGCGAGCGCGGCCGCGAGGAGGAGGGCGACGGTCCCCCAGTCGCCGCCGAACGCGAACAGGAGGCCGAGGAGCGCGAGGCCCCCGCCGACGTACCAGAGCCCCGGGTGGCCGAGCGGCGTCGTCAGCGCCCCGGCGAGACGAGCGCGGCGGGGCTGGCGGACCGTCTCGGTCGGCTTCGCGAGCGATCCGTCGACCGGCTCGGCCGCGGGCGGGTCGTAGGAGAGCCCCAGATCGAGCGACGACGACTCGTCGAACGCGGCCAGTCGGTCGCCGTACAGGCTCGCGAGGTCGAAAGCGAACTTCACCGCGACGATGCCGAGCAGGAGGGGAATCCCGATCGCGTCCGGATCGATCGCAGAGATCGGCGTGTCCTCCTCCAGCGTTCCCGCGCCGACGATCGTGACGGTGAACAGCGCGCCGAAGAAGATCGCCGCGCCCTGAGCGAACACGCCTTGGATCGCGGTCTGCGCGCTGTGATCCCGGTGCTCGCCGCGACCGAAGTACTCGACGAGCGTCGTGACCCCCTCGCCGATGAAGAGGGCGAGCGTCGCGAGCGCGACCGTGTCGACCACGGTCGAGACGGTCCCCTCCTCGACGACGACGCCGACCGTGAGCGTGCCGACGACCAGCCAGACGACCGCGAGGATCGGCGCGGCGACGGGGAGGACGAGCAGCGACGAGAGCCGGACCTGAACGCCGGTCCACGGGATCGACAGGGCGACCCGTCGCTGTGCGAGCGGGCCGATGAGCAGCCCGTCGCGTTCTATCTCGGACGGGCGTCCGGCGAACAGCGCGCGGACGAGCGCCCACCCGGAGGCGATCCCGAGTTCGAACCAGTACAGCGTCATCAGCGCGGCCGCGTTCCAGCCGAGCGAGACCACGCCGACGAGCGGGAGCAGGTTCGCGAGCGCGACCGAGAGGACTCGGGGACGACGGCCGCGGGCCAGCGCGCGCAACCCGTCGGGCGGGCGAGAGGAGGGCATCCGTCGGTCGTTCCGGGTCGGCGTACATAAGCGGCCGGGGGTTCGGCGGGGGGCTCGGACCGGTGCCGCGCGCGACCAATTTAGCGCGCCGGACCGGCGTCGCGGTGGAGATAGAGGTACGCCAGCACCGGAACGATCGTGAAGAGGAGCGTCGAGGCGGCCCAAACGACCGCGTAGCGGCTCCCGCGCGCCCTCGCGTCGCGGTAGATCCACACCGCGGCGGCGACGACGACGCCGTAGATCACGAGCGTGAGCGGCAGCGACCACGGGAGAGCGAGACCGAAGAGGGTCATCCGTCTCCACCGGTGAGGTCGGCGCACATGACGAAGTCCGGCTCCGCCGCGACCGGCACGCGGTTCGCGCCGGTGTCGCTGACGTGCTCGACCGTCTCGGGGATCAGCACGCGAGCGCGGTCGGCGTCCGCCGCCGCGGCGTCGGCGGCGATCGCGTCGTACAGCGCGCCCGCCGCGCCGACGTCGCGCCACGCGGCGACGCCGTAGACCGCGGTCCGCGTGGGCTCGCCGTCGACCTCGCGCTCCGTCACGCGGGTCCGGACCGCGAAGCCGGCGAGCGCGTCGGCGTCGGCAACCGCGAGCAGTCGGTCCTCGGCGGCCGCTGTCGCGAGCTCGTCGCGGGTGAGCCGGGAGCAGGCCCACGACTCGTCCGGGTCGAGCGCGAGGCCGCGCAGGCGGTCGCGGGCGGCGCTGTCGCTCCAGAACGCCCACGCCGCGTTCGGGTCGGGGTCGGGGAGACGGTCGAGACCGGCGGCGTCGCGGTCGATTGCGTCCGGGTCGGGCGCCGGCTCCGCGAACCGGAACTCCGTCGCGGGGTCGAAGCCGACCGCGCGCGACTGGCCGAGTCCCATGACGTTCCACGAGAACACCATGTTGCGGCAGACGGTCGCGCCGCGTCCGCGCGCCCAGTCGAGCACCGCCTCCGAGAGGGCGGTCCCGACGCCGTGGCCGCGCGCGGCGGGGTCGACGCGGATCCCCTGTCCCCACGCCTCCCACTCGCTGAGGAGCGCGCCCTGGATACAGCCGACGACCGCCTCGGGGTCGCCCGCGTCGGCGGCGCCGTCGCCGTCGCCCGTGACGTGCGTGTCGCCCGCGTCTCTGCCGTCGAGGTCGCCCACGTCGGCGGCGTCCGGGGGGAGCGTCGCCACGAAGGTGCCGCGGTCCGGGTCGTCGGACGCGGCCCACTCCGGGAACACGCGAGGGATGTAGTCCTCGTGGCGCTCGCCCCACGTGTCGCGGGTGAACGCCGCGACCGCGTCGGCGTCGGCCGGGCGCGCCTCGCGGACGACGACGGTCGGCGCTGCGTCGGCCTCGTCGGCGTCGTCGGCTGCCTCGCTCATCGCCAGGGCCGCGACTCCTCTGTCAGCTCGCCCGCGAGGTCACGCGTCATCGCGTCGGCGGGGTCCGCGCGGTTCGCGAGCGCCCACATCAGCTTCACCTTCGCGGTTCCGGGGAGGGTGTCGCCCGCCTCGACGACGCCGGCGTCCAGCAGGTCGCGGCCGGTGTCGTACACGCGGTCGCAGACCCGACCTTCGAGGCACTGGCTCGTCATCGCGACGACAGTCCCGCCCTCGACCAGCTCCTCGATCCGCGGGATGAGGTCGGTGTGGACGTGGCCGAGCCCGGTGCCCTCGATCACGACGCCGTCCTTGTCGTCGAGGTACGCCCACGCGGCCGGGTCCATTCCGGGCGTGAACTTCACCAGCTCCACGTCGCCGTCGAGGTAGGGCTCAAGCGCGATCGCGTCGCCGTCGGCCGCGTCGCTCCCGTCGGTTCCGCCCCGCGAGCGCGGCTCGCGGTTCCACTCGATCGCAGCGTCGGCCGTGTCACCGTCGGCGCCCGCCTCCGCGGCGCGCTCGTAGTCGATCAGCCCGAGGGGCGCGGCGCCGACCGTCTCGAAGGCGTCCCGGCGCGAGGTGTGATTCTTGCGGACGCGCGTGCCGCGGTGGAGCGCGCAGGCGTCGTCGGAGGGGTCGGCGTGCATACAGACGAGGGTCTCGCTATGCTCGGCCTTCACGGCCTCGACGGCGCACACCGCGTTCATCACGTTGTCCGACGAGGGCCGGTCCGCGGAGCGCTGGCTCCCCGTGAACACGACCGGGACGGGCGAGTCGAGCATAAAGGATAGCGCGGACGCGGAGTACTGCATCGTGTCGGTGCCGTGCATCACGACGACGCCGTCGGCGCCGGCCTCGATCTCCTCGGCGACCGCGTCGGCGAGGTCGCGCCAGATGGACGGCTCCATGTTCTCCGAGAGGATGTTCGCGACGACGCGCCCGCGGTAGTTCGCGCGCCCGGCGAGTTCTGGGACGGCGCGGAGGACGTCCTCGGCGTCGAACTGCGCGGTGACGGCGCCGGTCCGGTAGTCGACGGTGGAGGCGATCGTCCCGCCGGTGGAGATGAGCGAGACGGTGGGGAGGTCCTCGTCGAAGGTGATCTCGGAGGTGGCGTCGGCTTCGTCGTCGGTCTCGGCCGCAGGGTCGACCTCGCGGGCGGCGGAGTCCAGCACCTCGACATCGGCCGCCTCGCGGTCGATGCCGACGTTGTAGCCGCCGTCCAGCTTGACGACGAGGTGGTCGCGCGTCGTGGAGGGGAGCAGTACGCCCTCGTTGGTGACGCCCCCGCGCTCGACGCGGACGCGATCTCCCGGTTGCATACGCTCCGCTTCCGCCGGGGCGGACTTGAATCCAACCGTTCGAGGCGGCGCGACAGGAGCATCGCAAAAACGGCGAGGAAGAAGAGAGGCCGACGGCTATCGACCGAGTGCGGGAGCGGCGGGCGGCCGGGTCAGTGCTCGATGTACTCGGCTTCCCAGTCGGTCCGGGCCTCGATCTCGCGGCGGCCGCGGCGGGTCAGCGTGTAGTAGTTGGTGCGGCGGTCGCGCTGGCCCTTCTCGACGAGCCCCTTCTCGACGAGCGTGTCGAGGTTCGGGTAGAGGCGGCCGTGGTGGATCTCCTTTTCGTAGTACTCTTCGAGTTCCTCCTTGATGGCCAGCCCGTGCGGCTCGTCGAGCCCCGCGATCACGTAGAGCAGGTCTCGCTGAAAACCTGTGAGGTCATACATACGACTGCTTAGACATATTATCCGAAAATAAATAAATATACCGTTACATCTGTCCTCATACGACCAGCCGGCGGCACCTACGCCTCCGTAACCGACGGGTTCGTTCTGTCAACTCCGTAACTGTCATCCGAAATAGAGCGGGTATTCGGCGATGGGAAGTCGTTACGGTTACCTGATACGTGCCCGGAACCCGCGGCTCACAGGAACGACTGGCTGTCGGAGCAGGGCGCCGATCGGAGAGAAACCGAGCGGCTCCGATCGGGCGCGACGAGACGGAGGCGAGGCGCGATCGGATCAGGGCGTGCGAGGCGCTATCGAAGCAGGATATGCCGGACGCTGTCGGATTCGCGCTCGAAGAAGGCACGCCCGACGCGGAAAAAAGCCGCGTCGAGCCTGCCGATTGGTCCCCGCTGACGCTTCGGCCCTCCAGACGAAGCGTCACCTGACGATAGCAGGTAGAGCGTAATAAACGTGTTGTACGCCGCTCACATGTGTTCTTCTTCTAACACCCAGCCGAGCGCGCGCTTGTAGTGCGCGAACAGCTCCTCGACGCCGCGGTGGTTCATCTCTTCGTCGTCCAACTGCTCGCGCAGGAACTCGTACTGCTCTCTGATCTCCTCTTCCGAACGCATACCACTCGGTACGGAGCGGTCCCGGATAGTGTTGTGGCCGGAAGGGTGTCGAGCGGTTGACGGGGCGCCGTCGCCGAGACTCTCGCGACTGACTGAGGGCTCACCGGATCCGGAGGGTCATCGATACCACCAGACGACCACGCCGACCACGAGGAGTGCGCCGACGGCGGTCAGTACCCCGCCGAACCGCGGTGACCACCCGACCGTCGCCACGCCGAGAAGCGTCGCCACACCGAGCATCGCCGTCAGGAGACCGGTCACCAGAAATATCGCGCCCAACACGACATCGGGGACCAGCTTTGCGACCTCGTCGATGAGCAGGTCGAGTGTCTCGTCGAGCATGGGGACCGGCCGTGTTCGGCCGACGACGGTGCCGGACTAAATGCTGTCGACGGTCAGTGACGAGGAGAGGGCCTGAGGCCAAATCACGGCCGCCTGGTTACACATATGGATCGTAGTTCGACAGAGGACACCGCAAATTCCCAGCCGCGGGGCCGCGCCCGTACCGCGCAGCGCCCCACGCCTCCCCAGCCTCGCGGCTCGCGCTCTTCGAGCGCTCGTCGCCACGCGCCGCCGCGTCTTTTCGATGAGTGCTGTCGCGGACACCGGCGAACGGTAACGTTGATACGTCGACCGCGGGTACAAGAGGAGACGAATGGACGACCGGACTCGCGAGTACCTCCGGGGGCGGTTCGGCGACTACTACCGGTCGGTGTCGCTGTCGCTCCCCCCCGACGCGAACCTCCGCGAGTGGGGGCACATCCCGTGGACCCCCGGGTCGGGGACGACGATGGTCCGTCACCAGTCGCTGTACGACCTCGGCGACGTGGACACCTTCTTCGCCGACAACGCGCCCCGGCACGCCTACTTCTCGGCCGCGCGCTACGACGACCCCGGAGCGACGACGATGGGGCAGAAGGGGTGGCGGAACGCCGACCTCGTCTTCGACCTGGACGCCGACCACCTCCCCGGCGTCGACCCCGAGACCACCTCCTACCCGGAGATGCTGGCGGCGTGTAAGGACGCGCTCGTGCGGCTGCTGGACTTCATCGACGACGACTTCGCGTTCGAAGACGTGACGGTCGTCTTCTCCGGCGGGCGGGGCTACCACGTCCACGTCCGGGACGAGAGCGTGCGGGAGTTGGACAGCGAGGCGCGCCGCGAGATCGTCGACTACGTGCGCGCCATCGACCTCGACAGCGACGGACTGATCCGGACGGTCTCCGACCGGGGGACAACGAAGCGCGTCCTCCGCACCGAGGGCGGGTGGGGCGCGCGCGTTCACGACGCGCTGGTCGAGTACGCCGACGACCTCCGCGAGATGGGCGACGAGGCCGCGCGCGAGCGCCTCATGGAACTCGACGGGATCGGCGAGGGGCGCGCGGAGACGATCCGCGGCGCGTTTGACCGGAACCCGACCGCCGTGCGCGAGGGCAACGTGGAGGCCGGCGGGCCGGGCGTCCGCCGGCTCGTCTCCGCGCTCGCCGCGCGCGTCGCCGCGACCGACGCCGCGCCGATCGACGAGCCGGTGACGACCGATACCCGGCGGCTCATCCGGCTCCCGGGGACGCTCCACGGCGGCTCCGCGCTCGTCGTCACGCCGCTCGACCGCGACGAGCTCGCCGACTTCGACCCGCTCCGGGACGCGGTCCCGGACCGGTTCGTCGGCCGCGAGATCCGGATCGAGACGGACGCGGATCGGACGGTAGAATTAAACGGCGAGCGCGTCAGAGTTGAATCCGGTAGAAACACCGTGCCCGAGTTCGCGGGAGCCTTCCTGATGGCCCGCGGCGAGGCGCGGAAAGCTCCCGAACGATGACCGACGACAAATGAACCTCGACGAACTCCGATCCGCGCAGGCGAAGGAGCGCCGGAAGGACAGCCTCCAGCACCTGCGGGACTCGTTTTACGACGACGTGGGCGCGTACGTCGCGGACCTGCGCGCCGCGCGCGACCGCCGCGCCGAGCAGGTCGAGAACCCGTTCTCCGACGACGACGTCCGCCGGCTCTCCGACGAGGTGGAGACCGCGGAGGAGGTCGCCGAGGCGCTCTACGAGCGCCGGGTCGGGAAGGTCGTCAAGCTCGCCTCCTTCGCCGCGGCCGACATGTCCGTCGACGAGGAGGGAATGACGTCCGAGGAGCGGCGGCTGTTCGACGACCTCGTCGAGCGCATCAGCGCGAACAAGTCAGCGGTGCTCGACGTGCTCGCGGGCGAGTCGCCGGTCCCGGACGAGTCCGCGACCGCGGACGGCGACGACCGGCCGCTCAGGACCGAGGAGGGGTCCTCGGCCCCCGAAGCGAGGACGCCGGACCCGAGTCGGGCAGACACCGACTCACCCGACGGTGGCCCCGAGCCGTCGGACGCGGACGCGGCTCCCGCCGACCCGGAACCCGAGCCGTCGGACGCCGCTACGGCGTCGGGCGACGCCGGCGCCCTCGCCGGCGCGATGGGCGGCGACGGGGGAGACTCCTCCGCCGACGCCGAGCCGGAGCCGAACGAGGACCGCCCGGCGCCCGACCCCGAGTCCGCGTCCAACGGCGGCGAGGGTCCGACGCCGGTGCCCCCCGAACCGGCGCCTCCGGGAGCGGTCGGGGCCGACGACGCGGCCGACGCCGACGACACGATCGGCGACAGCGCGATTGGCGACAGCGGCACGGTCCCGGGCGATCGCCCCGCGGGAGACACGGACGAGGGGGCCGACCCCGGCGCGACGACGGACGGGGGAGCGATCCCCGAGTCGCCGGCAGGGGGCGGATCGGACGCGGCTGCGGAGCCGGGTGCCGGTTCGAAGCCTGACCGGCCCACCGAGCGAGCCACGGTGCGGATCACCCGCGACGTGGGAGCGATCTTCGGCGTCGACGAGCGGGAGTACGAGCTCGCGAGCGAGGACGTGGTCTCACTGCCCGTCGAGAACGTCGATCCGCTCGTCCAGCGCGACGCCGCCGAGCGGATCGACTGACCGCGGTCGGCGAGGTCGGTCGCCCAAGTGAGTGACTCACTGCGGTCGACAGCGCCGCTCGGCCGACCGACGGACACTAACGCCAGCGGCCGCTACGGTCCCTCGATGGAGATCGAGTTCCTCGGCGGCGCCCGCGAGGTGGGGCGGAGCGCCCTCCTCGTCGACGACGCGCTGCTCGTGGACTACGGACTGATGACCGCGGAGCCGCCGCAGTACCCGGTTCGCGATCCCGAGCCCGACGCGGTCGTCGTCTCGCACGGACACCTCGACCACGTCGGCGCGGTCCCCGCGCTGCTGAAGGGCGACCGCCGCCCGCCGATCCACTGGACGCCGCCGACCGGGGAGCTCGCGCGGACGCTCGCCGAGGACACGCTGAAGCTCCACGGGAACAGCCCGCTGTGCCCGTTCGGCGCCGAGCACGTCGCGCGGTTGGGCGAAGTGGAGGTGCGACACGGCTACGGCGACCCCTTCCCGGTCGCGGGCGGGATCGACGGCGGCGGCTACGAGGTGACGCTGTTCTCGGCCGGGCACATTCCGGGCTCGGCGCACGTCCTCGTCGACGACGGAGACACTCGGCTGCTGTACACCGGCGACTTCCACACCGACGACCAGCGGCTGGTCGCGGGGACGACGGCGCGCCCCGACGCCGACGCGGTGATCTGTGAGTCCACCTACGCGGACGTGACGCACGAGGACCGCGCCGCGGTGGAGTCGGCGTGGGCCGAGCGCGTCGAGCGGACCCTCTGGGAGGGCGGCACCGTCGTCGCGCCCGCGTTCGCCATCGGCCGGACGCAGGAGATGCTCCTCGTCGCGGCCGCGAACGACCTCACGCCGTACGTGGACGGGATGGGCGTCGGGGTGACGGAAACGCTCCGGCGGTACCCGTCGTTCCTCCGTGACGCCGACGCGTTCGGGGAGGCGGTCGGGCAGGCGCGCGTCGTCACGGGCCGCGACGGCCAGCGGAAGCGGGTCGCCGCCGAGAGCGCGCTGATCGTCACCACCTCCGGGATGCTCGCGGGCGGCCCGGTCCAGACGTACCTCCCGGAGATCAGGACGAGCCCGACGAACCTCGTGACGCTCACGGGGTATCAGGTGGAGGGGACGCCCGGCCGCGAGCTACAGGAGCGCGGGCAGTTGGAGCTGAACGGGCAGGTCAGGCCCGTGAGCGCGCGGGTGGCGTCGTACGACTTCTCCGCGCACGCCGACCGCGAGGGGCTGGAGTCGTTCCTCGACGCGTACCGGGACGCGCGCGTGCTGGTGAACCACGGCGACCGCTGCGAGGCGTTCGCCGCGGACCTGCGCGCGGACGGGGTCGACGCGAGCGCGCCCGAGGTCGGCGAGCGAATCGAGCTGTGAACGGGGTCACTCGTCCTCGACGACGGACGTGTTCCGGACGGTTTCGGCGTCGAGCGGAACCCCCGTTCGTCTGACGCCGGGGCCCTCTCTCGGAGCGACGTGGTTCGCTCCGTTCCACCCCGGGTGGAAGTACGCGACCCCCTGCTCGGGGAACGCGACGCCGACGATCCGCTCGTTCGACGCGTTAGTCGATAGCTGCGGCCGCACTGGACTCGACGGATTCAGGCTCGCGACAGTTTCAGACCGGAGACTCCCCTCGGAACCGTTCGCACCCGGGACGGAGTCGGTGAGCCAAACGGTCGCCTCGACGGTCGCGCGTTCCCCGCCCGCCTCGACGAAGGCGTTCCCGACGCCCGCGTACCGGACGCCGGTCACCATCGAGCTCGTCGGGACGCAGGTGACGGTGTGGACGCGGCTGAGCGAGACGCTCACCCCGCCGCCGTTCCCGTCGACCTCGAAGACGAGCGGGACTCGCTCCCGCACCGGGCAGCGCAGGGTGACGTCGACCGCGGCGGCGGCGCCCTCGTCGAGCGACGAGGGGGAGTCGACTGACTCGATCGTCGCACGTGGCGATCCGGACGGCGCGATCGATACGTCGACGTCGATGTCGTCGAGGCCGCTCCCGAACCGGTTGCGGTACTCGACGACTGCCGTCAGCTCTCCGTCGCGGACCTCGTCGCTGAGCGGCGCGTAGCCGAGGTACGCGCTCGTGTCGTTCGTCACGGTGACCGCGAGCCCCCGCTCGGCCTCCATCGCGGTGAATCCGGCGGTGCCGAAGACCAGTCCGACCGCAGCGGTGAACGCGAGCACGAGGCTCAGCGCGCGGAGGGGCCGCACGCGGGTCGACGACATCCGGGCCGGGATACTCATTCTCGCCGGCGGATTTCGGGTGGTTTCTCCGTGTTTCCGAGGCGTGCTTGGCGGCCGATCACGTGGTGAGCGACCGAAGAGATTCCGAAGACGGTTGCAGTGAACACTCCCACGTCGATCGCTTCGAGCCCGGCGAACCCCGGCGTTCCCGTAGCGACGGCGAGCAGGAGCGAAGCGGCGAGGCCCGCGAGCCCGACGTAGTAGAGGCTCCACGGGATCTCTCTGCTCCGGAGTACCTCGACGTAGATGTCGAGCTCCTCGAGTTCGGGCGTCGGCGCGACGAGGTTCTCCTCGTCGTCGATCGTGACCACGTTCTTCTCCTCCAGTTTCGGCAGGTGCGTCCGCTGGAGGGTGCTATACACGTTCCGTCGGTCCTCGTACCGGACCTCCTCCGGATCGACGCCACGCTCCCACGCGGTGACGTGCGTGGAGAGATCCGAGACCTCGACCGGCTCGTCCGCGCGCTTGAGCGCGTGGATGACGAACCGGCGGCGCCTGTTCGACAGCAGTTTGAAGATCTCGTCTTCGGACAGTTCGCCGCCGCCGTTTCGCCCCGCCCCGTAGGTCGTTGTCGCTGTGGAGAGCATCGATGTGATCACCTGGTTCCGCGCCGGCGGGTCCCCCTCCCGTGAACCGGCGATTTTCGCTTATAATGTGTGATTGTGTCTATCATAAATAGGTTGGATAATTAACCTGTTAATTTAAGAAACGTGATGAGAAAACGTTCGGCTCGTCGGTTCCTCGAGAGACAGTTGAACCGCGGAGCGGGGTCGTCGCGGGTTTTCAGGGAGTGTTTGAGACGCGGCGAGCGCTTCAGGTGCCGGCTTCAGCGTCTCCACGTCGGGTTCAAGCGCGGCTCGATACGGGCCGCGAGGAGCGGTCGACCCGTATTGAGGCGCTCACGTCGCGTTATCGAGCCCGGTGCGTGATCGTGTCGAGAATTTCATAACGAAGTACCATGCCCCGTATGGATTATCCGAGCGCTCCCGGCCCGGACGACCGGGTTGCGGGGGTGCGCGAACACAGGTGAGATACGACATGGAACGACGCAAATTCCTGATCGGTATGGGATCGCTCGCTGCCGGCGGGGCAGCTGCAACGGGGACTGGTGCGCTGGATACCGTCCGTACCGAACGGGGGATGGCAGTCGATGTCGCAGGAGACGGAGCAGCGTACCTCGGTATTATTCCGAACACGGATTCCGAGTTCGTCGACACGGTCAATACCAACGGTCAAGTCAGACTTGATTTCGCTAGCGACCACAACGGGGGTAAAGGCGTCAACACTGACGGAGTTACGTCAGCCCGCCCGGCGTACACGCTAAAGAATCAGACGACCAATGACCTCTACGTTGAGGTCGCCAACCCACTCCGGAACCCGGAATACACCAGTCCTGCTACTAACGACGCGTTTACGGGCCAAAGCGGCAACCGAGAAGTTGATGTTCCTGCAGGAGTTGACGTACAGTTCATTGCAGCTACTTCCGATTTTATTGATCCAAACAGTTCGGGAGGCAGTGTGGCGCTCATCGATCGAGACACTGCACCGAATTTCAACAGCGGTAATTTCAATGATCCGTCAGGTAACGTTTCAGCACGGACAAAGATCCCGAGCTACGCAGGCAATTATAACACACTCGGCGATGATAGCAAGACGGGCCATCTCCTGCTTGGGGCTGGTGAAAGCATCGAAGTCATTGCACGCGTTATTGTGAACAGCGAATTGTATGAACTCAGCGGTCCAGAGAAGGAAAATGAACTTTTCTCTGGCCAGTTCTTGGCTGTCGAAGCGTACAGTGAGCAGGATGCGACGACGCTTGAGGCACAGACAAACATCTCCAGTCTAGCGCCGTAAACGGAAACGGTATGCCGAAGTGGTAGTCCAACCACATGGAGCTGGATACCGAGCCTCATCACCGGCTCGGGCGTCGCTTCTCGCTCCAGAAAATCTAAACCGGTACAATCAATCTCCCTTCTTGATGCGGTCGAACGAGCGCATGAACCACTTGATCTTTTTACCGCCTCATTCTGCGACCTTATGTTAATACCGCCGCAGGCTCAGGACAGAAACCAGAGCCCAGCCGCTCGGTACTACGACACAGAGGTTAGTCGCTGAGGATTCTAATACTCCGTCGCGAGGAGCGTACACGCTCGCTTTGGTCCCCTCAGTCACTCGCGTTGCTCGCTTCCTGCGACCTTTCTGTCGCCTGTGTGCTCCTCGTGACAGTAAGGCATTACTCGCCTCAAGTAGCCGATATCAACATCCATTTTGAATCCCATCCCGCGGCGCAAAGCCCCCACGCGTCGCGGCTCACTTTCGGTCGTCGCGTCTCTCGCGGACTCCTCAAACCCTACTGGGCGCTTGAAGGCGTGCCACCACACGACAAGTAATCATCGCATATGCTGTATTGACAACACCGAGGCAAGAATTATCACTGTTGAAAATTTCAACAGGAGCTTAGTGTCTTATTTGAGAACAATCGATCCTCAATACGCTATCGAGGACAGATTACTTTGGTGTCTATAATCCCTCTATCTCTCTGTGATGACGACTCGGGGTTCGGCGACGACGCTAGTGACGCTCGCCGGGATTACAGCGATCGCCCTAATTCTCTCCACAGGAGCCGCATTTGTCGACCAGCCCACCGACCCCATCACCGACGACGTCGCCCTCCAGCCCGGCGACAACCCCTACGCCTACCTCGACGAGAACGGCGAACTGGCGATCGACATCACCGAGGACAACCCCCGGATCGAACACGAGGGCATCAACGTCGACGCTGTCGCCATCCAAGACGGCCTCTTCTATATCACCTACGACGGGAACGCGACCGCCGAGGCGTGGATCGAACACGAGGGCACGGGCGTCACCTTCGTCGTCGACGGCGAGTCGGTCGAGAGCCCCGAGCGGGCCGCGCGGCTCACGCCCGAGAACGACGCGGTGCCGGTGGGCGTCGAAATCGACACCCGTATCGCCGAGATCGCGCCGGGCGACCGACTCATCGACGAGATTGCGGTCCACGCCAGAGTCGCGGAGCCGGAGGAACCGTCCGGCGGGGAGGACTCGAGCGACGACGGCGACGAAGGCGACGACCCGAGCCTCACCACCGACCCGATCGTCTCGGTCGCTCGCGCGTCCCCGAGCGTCCGAGAGGTGACGCTCCGGTCGGTCGTCGGCGGGGACGAGACCGCGGTCGACCTGCGGGGGCTCCGCGTCGGCGACCCCGCGATCCGGCTCGACCGGCTGACGTTCGTCCGGGAGTCGCCCGGCGACGTCGAGTTCGCGGTGCGGGGACTGAGCGACCGGCCTGCGGAGGCGCCGCCGCCACCGCCTGGCGTCGACCCCCTCGGGTACTACGCGGTCGAGTTCGCGGAGCCCGGCCAGCCGGTCGCGGAGGCGACCGCCGAGATCGTCGTGGACCGCGACCGGCTCGCCGCGGCCGGGGTCGCCCCCGAGCGGGTCGCCGCCTACCGCGAGACCGAGACGGGCTGGGAGCGCGCCGAGATGCGCGTCGTCGACGAGGGGAGCGAGACGGTCAGGCTGCGGGCCGCCACCGAGGAGTTCTCCGCGTTCGCGGTCGCGGCCGAGCGCCCGGCGCTGGCCCCGACCGAGACGAACCTCTCCGACGAGGAGGTCGCGCCTGGCGAGCCCCTGACGGTCGCGGTCGACATCGAGAACCGCGGGCCGGCCCCCGCAAGGGACGAGACGATCCGGGTCGAGACTGCCGACGCCGAGGCGGTCGCGAGCGACGAAGCGGTCGCGGTCGATATCGGCCCGGGCGCGACGGCGACCGAGTCGGTGACGGTTCGGTTCAGTGAGCCGGGGGAGTACGACCTCGTTCTCGCGGGCGAGGCGGTCAAGACGAGAGCGACCGGGGACGGTCCGATCCTCGGATCCGTCACGGTGACGGATCAAGCGGAGGGCTCGGGCGACGACGGAACCGAGTTTGACGCCGGAGACAGAGTAGGGAACGGCGACGATGGAGCGCCGGGATCGGCGGACGACGGCGGCGGGTCGAATCCAGAGCTGTCCGAGTTCGATCTCAGCGACCTCGCGGGGCTCGCGGCGCTCGTCGGGATCGTCCTCGCGACGCTATTCCTAGTTCGGCGCGCGCCGCGGTGATCGCCGTGGGTAGCGGTCGAGACAAGAGACGCGAGAGAAGAGCCGGACCGCGAGGCTAACGTTCCTACTCCCCGCCGTCGGTGTACGCCCAGTCGTCGAGGACGCGCTCGGCGGCCGCGTTCGCCTCCGCCGGGGAGGGGCAAGAGCCGTCGACGACCTCTTCAGAGAGTTCGCCCGCGAGGTCGTACACCGCGGCCCCGTCGGCGCGCTCGGCGACGCGCTCGAAGGTGGGCCGGTAGCCGGCGGCGGCGCGCTGACCGATCTCGTCGAGCGAGGCGTCGATGGTGTACTCGAGCTGACGGACCGCTTCCTCGGGTTTCATATCCAATTGTCCGACTCCGACCTACTTAAATGTACTCGGATTCGGAACTGAGTTAATTTCGACTCGCGCCCCGCGTCGAACCGACGTTTATACTCCGCGGCGGCGTCGACTGGGCGCATGACCGACGCAGACGAGCGCGGCGCCGATTCGGGCGGGCGCGAGGAAGTCCCCGCTCCCGCGGCCCGCGCGGGCGACGTCGACGAACGCGCCGCGGTCGCGAAGCGTGCCGCGGAGGCGGGCGCCGCGGTGGCGAACGAGGGCTTCCGGAGCGACATCGCGGTGGAGACGAAAGGCGAGGACGACGTGGTGACCGAGGCGGACCGCGCCGCCCAGCGCGCCGTCATCGAGTCGATCCGCGAGTCGTACCCCGACGACGCGGTCGTCGGCGAGGAAGAGGACGAGCGCAAGACGGTCCCCGAGTCGGGCCCCGCGTGGGTGATCGACCCCATCGACGGAACCCACAACTACGTCCGCGACATCCGCGTGTGGGCCACCGCGGTCGCCGCCGTCGTCGACGGCGAGCCGGTGGCGGCGGCGATCGTCGCGCCCGCGCTCGGCGACACCTACATCGCCGACGCCGAGGGCGCGTACCGCAACGGCGAACCGATCGCGGTGAGCGGCGTGACCGAGACCCGGCACGCGACCGTCGACCCGACGATCTGGTGGGAATACGACGCCCGCGACGAGTACGCCCGCGCCTGCGAGGCGATTGTCACCCGCTTCGGCGATATGCGCCGGCTCGGCGCGGCGCAGGTGGTCCTGCCCACCGTCGCCGCCGGCGGGCTGGAGGGGACGATCACGAACGTCGCGGCGAACCCGTGGGACACGGTGGCGGGCGTCTTCGCGATCCGACAGGCCGGCGGGCGCGTGACGGACTTGGACGGGAACCGCTGGCGGCACGACTCGACCGGGCTGGTCGCCTCGAACGGCGCACTCCACGACGAGGTGCTCGCGGCCGCGAACGAGATCGAATCAGACTGATAAGCGGAGTCCGTAGTCGTTGCTGGTCAGTGCCGAGTCGTTAGGTGATAAATCGAGGTCGCCGATCGGTGGATAGCCGCCGTATCCGTTCAGTTATAACTGGCTGATAGCGGATCGACGGCGAACACCGCCGAAGCCACAGTCGCTTGTTTATAAATGACTGGTGGCGGATCGACGGCGAACACCGCCGAAGCCCCAGTCGCGAGGACGACGCACGCTCGTTGCGCTCCTCGCTCGTTCGCTTCGTTCACTCGCTGCGGTGCTTACGTCGCCTGCGTCGTCCTCGCGACTGCCCCTTCGAGTCCCGCCCCGCACCGCGCCTCACGCCTCCCCAGCCTCGTCGCTCGCTTCGCTCGCGACTCCCTCGCGCGTGCTCCTCGCGGCCGCCGGAGGCGGCCACTCGGAGGCACGCGCCACGGCATCGTGTTGGGTTGTCGAGGGCCCGGCCGCGTCTCGGAGCCGAGGGTTCAACTTCGGGGCCGGCGAACCCCGTCGCATGTACGCGGTCGTCGGCTGTAACGAGTGCGCCAACATGTGGCTGGTCACGGACCCGGAGACGAGCGAGACGGCGAAGTGCTCGCGGTGCGGCAAGACCCACCGGACCGCCAAGCTCAAGCGCTTCTTCGAGTCCGAGGAGCGCGCGGCGGCCCGCCAGGCGCGGTCCGCGCTGCTCGCCAAGAAGCGCGGCGACAGCGCGGCGTTCGCCGAGGTGGACCACGTCGCCGACCTCGAGGCCGCCGTCGAGGACGCCGGCATCGGCGACCGCGAGTACCTCGAGTCGTCGGGCATCGACGCCGACGCCGTCGACGAGGCCGCCTCGCGCGCCGAGGGCGGCGGGGGCGGCTCCCGGAGCCGCACCGAGGTCGTCCGGGACGCGGTCGACGCCCTCGACGACCCGACAGAGGCGGCCGTCGTGGATCGCGCCGCGGCCGACGGCGTCCCCGCCGACGCGGCCCGCGAGATCCTGACCCGCCTCGCGCACCGCGGCGAACTCACCGAGTCGAACGGGCGGTATCGCCTCCTCTGAGCTCGGTTCCAAGCGCAGACGCCGACTGGACAAAGCACTTATATGACGCTCGTGAGGGGTCGCGTATGGACACCCGCACGGCCCTCCTGGCGGCGGCCGCCGCCCTCCTCGTCGCGAGCGCGGTCGGCGCCGTCGCCGTCCCCGGCGCGATCACCGACCCGCGGGAGACGAACGAGCCGCCCGGCCGGATCGACGTCGCCGGCGCGACCGTCGCGCCCGGCGAGGTGCGCGGCGAGACCGCCGAGCTCCGGCTCGGCACCGACCTCCGCCACCGCGGCTCGACGGTCGAGAACGTCACGGTCCGCCACCGCGCGATCGGCAGCGAGTCCGGCCTCCTCGTCGACGAGACCACGGTCGACGTGGGCGACGTCGACTTCGAGGGGGAGCAAACGGTCAACGGCACGGTCGACGTCGAGCGCGAGGGGGGCTACCGCATCGAGACGGTCGTCTTCGCGGACGGCCAGCGCCGCGAGGAACAGACCACTCGCGTCGGCGGCGTCGCGGCGCTCACGCCCGACTACGCGGACACGAGGGTCGGCTTCACCGACGGGACGGTCTGGCCGACGGTCGCCGTGAGCGTCACCGAGGCCGACAACGAGACGGCGACGCTGTCGGCGTCGATTTCCGTGACGAACCGCGGCGACGAGCCGAGCGACGACGTCGACCTCCGGCTCTACCTCCGGCAGGCGGAGTCGAACGTGATCGCCGGGGAGGCGACGGAGACCGTCGGCACCGTCCGCCCCGGTCGCACCGACACCGTGACGGCGACCGTCGAGGTGCCGAACGGCTACAACTACTACGTCGACGCCGCGCTGTTCGACGACGACGTGCTCGTCGACGAGACGCAGGGCGTCGCGAACCTGAACCCGCAGGAGACCCTCTCCGCGAACGAGACGGTCCGCGACGTACAGTTCACCGTCGAGGACTTCGAGCGCGGCGAGGGGGGCGTCGGCGGCGACAGTGCCGGTGACGACGGAGCGACGCGAGACGGCGGCGCCAGCGGCGACGCGACGCCCGGTTTCGGCCCGCTCGTCGCGCTCGTCGCGCTCGTCGTCACGGCGCTGCTCGCACGGAGGCGACGATGACTGACGAACCGCCGCGTGCTGATACGACCGACGAACCGCCACGTGACGGCCCGAGCGACGACCGCGCGACTGCCGACGGCGACCGCACCCGCGACCCACCACAGCCAATGACAGACGACACCGACGCGACCGACCGCACGGAAACGGGTCCCGACCGGACGGACCCGGAAGAGACCGACACAGACTACTGGACAGAGCCGGCCGGCTCCGGCGGCTTCGGCCGCCTCTCGACCGACGACCTCCGCGGGCTGCTCGACCGCGTCGGGCTGGCAGTGCTGTCGCTGCTCGCGGTCGTGGCTGGCTGGGGGTTCTACAGCCAGTCCGGCAACGCGATCCGCACGTGGTTCGATCCGGCCTACCAGTCCGTGGCGCTCGCGGTGTTCAACCTCGCGGTCCTGCTCGTCGCGCTCGCGGGCGTGGCCCACCAGCTCCGTCGGATCCGCTCGGCGGAGTCCGGCGGGTCCGAGTAGACCGGCGCCGGAGACAGCCGGCGACGACGAGCCGGCCCGCTACTCATCGGGGATCTGCTCGGTGTCCGTCGGGATTTGTTCCACCTGCCCCGCGAGCGTCGCGGCGTCGCCGGCGACGGTGGAGGGCTCGACGCCGGCCTCGCCCGCGACCAGCCTGACGTGTGCGGCGAGCAGCGCGAGCGCGCGGAGTCCCGCCCCCTCCGGGTCGTCGTCGGTGCGCTGGGCGAACGTGGTGTCGACCTCGCCGTCGCGGACGACGCCGACGTGGACCGCGTCGATGTCGTCGCCGTCGAGCAGGTCGCGGGCGCGGGCCAATTCCGCCTCGAAGTCGTCGCTCGCGGGGGCGTCCGCACCGCCGGCGGCCGCGGATCGGTCGTCGTCGCCGGCGGCCTTGGAGACGGACTCGTCGGAAGCGGGGTCGTCGCTCATGTCATTCCCTCGGACGAGCGAGGTGAAAAGCGCGGCGACGACTTACACGAGACGTCCGAGGGACGAGCGGAGAGGAGGGCGGAGCCGCGACAGGGCGGGGTTACTCCTCGGGCTGGGATTACTCTTCGGGTCGGGGACGCGCGATGAACAGCGCCTCCTCGATGGTGAACGGGTCGTACGTCGACTGGTGGCAAACGCAGTACGAGCCGTCGGCGGCGTCGTAGCGGGCCGACTCCTCTAGCTCCTTGTAGCCCGGAATACAGCAGAAGTGGGTACAGACGTTGAGGTACGCCATGAACCCCTGATCGGTCGAGGCCTGGAGCCACTCGTCGTTCTGGGCCGCCTCCTCGATCTCCGGCGAGCGGATCACGATCGCGTTGAGGTTCGTATCGGAGTCCTCGGAGCGCCACGTGGTCATCGCCGGCTTGCCGACGCCGTCGCTGCCGATCCCGTTCCCCCACTCCTCGTAGTCGTCGAAGTCGTCGATGTGGATCCGGTCGCCGCCCGAGTAGGTGTTCGACTGCCAGTCGTACGGCGGGCCGCTCGCGGCGCGGAACAGGTTGTCGGACTCGAAGTTCGGCTGGACGTTCTCCTGCGACTCGACGCCGCAGTACTGGAACCACGCGCCGGAGTAGGTCGTCCCGCCGAGCTCCTCTTGTGCGACCTCGATCTCCTGTCCCTCCTGGGTGATGGTCGTCGTCTCGGGCCAGATGCCCTCAATGTACCCGTCGTCGTTGACCTGAACCGGGATCTGCGGGAGCCCGCGGGGCGCCGGACCGCCGGTCTGCGCGATGGTCTTCGCGATCGTCGACCCGCCGCCGACGCCGCCGGCGGTCGTCAGGGTGTTCACGGTCGCCGACCCCATCGCGCCGACCCCAGCGAGGGCCGCGCCGCCGACGACGCCCTTCACGAAGCGTCGCCGCCCGGACTCAGACGGATACTTATCGGACGCACTCATGCTCGCTACTGAGGTTGGATCGGTAAAAAGGGTGACGAACCCTCCACAGCGGCGAGAATCGGAGCCATTCCGGGTCGACGGCGACGCTTCGGAACCGGGCCGCGCCCGGGACCGACGAGTCGCCGCCGCCATCGCCTCCGGCCGGGGTCGGCAAGGAACGTTCGTGATCGAATTTACTCGGAACCGGGGCAAGCATTCGTCTAGCCCACGGATTTAACCGATCCCGACCGAACTGTCTGTGGTATGAAGTTGCATAATCGGGACGTGCGGACGGACGTTCGAGAACTCGGGGCGCTGGTGGGAGACGTCCTGGCCGCACAGGCGTCGACGGACGCGTACGAGACGGTCGAGACGCTGCGGAACGCGGCGATCGATTACCGGCGGGGAGACGCCGCGGACCGGGCCGCCCTCCACGAGGCGGTCGCCGACCTCTCGACGACACGCGAGGAGGTCGTCGCCCGCGCGTTCACGACGTACTTCGAGCTCATCAACCTCGCCGAGGAGCGCGAGCGCGTCCGCGCGGTCCGGAACGCCGACGACGGGACCGCCCTCCACGACTCCTTCGACGCGACGATAGCCGAGTTCGCCGAGGCCGGCGTCGACGCAGACGAACTGGAGGAGCTGCTCGCCGACGTGCTCATCGAGCCGACGTTCACCGCTCACCCCACGGAGGCCCGGCGGTCAACCGTGAAGTCCAAGCTCCGCTCGATCGCGAACCACCTCGGCGAGCTCGACGAGCGCAACCTCACCGACCGCGAGCGGCGCGCCGTCTGGCGCGACGTCACCGCCGAGGTAACCAGCCTGTGGGGCACCCGACAGGTCCGCCAGCGGGCCCCCGAGCCGGAAGACGAGGCGCGCAACGTCCAGTGGTACCTCGAGAACACGCTGTTCGACGTCGTCGGTGACGCCTACGAGGAGTTCGAGGAGACCATCTCGAAGGAGTACGACGACGTCGACTGCCCCAAGCTCTTCGAGTTCCGCTCGTGGGCGGGCTCCGACCGCGACGGCAACCCGTTCGTCACCCCCGAGGTGACCGACGAGACGCTCGAACGCCAGCGCGAGGTCGCCGTCGAGAAGTACCGGGACCGCTGTAAGCGGCTCTCCGCGGTGCTGAGCCAGGACGGCGACCGGTACGCCGACGGCGACGCGCTCGCGGAGTCGCTCGCGGCCGACGCCGAGCGGTTCCCGACCGTCGTCGAGGAGGCGCGCGAGCGGTACCCCGACGAGCCGTACCGGCAGAAGCTCCGGCTGATGCGCGAGCGCCTCGACCGCGTCAACGACGTCCGGCCGGGCGAGTACCCCGACGGCGACGCGTTCCTCGACGACCTCGACGTGATCGCCGAGTCGCTCCGCGAGGACGGACAGGAGTCGGTGCTGGAGTCGTTCGTCGAGCCGTTCCGCCGGCAGGTCGACACGTTCGGGCTCACGCTGGCGTCGCTCGACCTGCGCGACCACCGCGAGAACCACACCGAGGCCGTCGCCGAGGCGGTCGCGGCCGAGGGCGTCGACTACGCCGAGATGGACGAAGACGAGCGCGTCGACTTCCTCACCGAGGCGATCCTCCAAGAGGACCCGGTCGTCGACGTCGACGAACCCGGCGACGTCTCCGAGACGACGGAGCGCGTCCTCCGCCGGTTCGCGTCGTTCGCGGGCTGGCAGGACGAGTACGGCCAGCAGGCGATAGACACCTACTGTATCTCGATGACGGAGGAACCCAGCCACGTGCTGGAGGTGCTCTTCCTGGCCGACCAGGTCGGCGTCGTCTCCTTACCCGACCACTGCGCGGTCGACGTCGTCCCGCTGCTCGAGACCGAATCGGCGCTCAACGGGGCCGAACGCATCCTCGGTACCCTCTTCGAGAACGAGGCGTACGCGGCCGCGCTGAAGGCACGCGACGAGGTCCAAGAGGTCATGCTCGGCTACTCCGACTCCAACAAGGAGAACGGGTTCCTCGCCGCGAACTGGGACCTCTACGAGAACCAGCGCCGGATCGCCCGGTTCTGCCGCGAGGAGGAGGTCACCCTCCGGCTGTTCCACGGCCGCGGCGGCTCCATCTCGCGCGGCGGCGGCCCGATGAACGAGGCGCTGACCGCGCTCCCGAACGAGACCGTCACCGGACAGGTGAAGTTCACCGAGCAGGGGGAGGCGATCGCCGAGAAGTACGCCAACCCGCGGATCGCCGAGCGCGAGCTCGAACAGATGCTGGACGCCCAGATCCGCGCCCGGAAGGAGGCGAACGAGGAGCCGGTCGAGAACGTGCCGGACCGCTGGGTGGAGGCGATGGAGGTCATGGCGCCCGCCGCCCGGGAGACGTACCGGGACCTGCTGAACAGCGACGGATTCGTCTCCTACTTCGAGCAGGCGACGCCGATCAGCGTCGTCGAGGACCTCAACCTCGGCTCCCGGCCCGCCTCCCGCTCCGGCGAGCGCAGCGTCGAGGACCTCCGCGCGATCCCGTGGGTGTTCTCGTGGACCCAGACGCGGCTCATCCTCCCCGGCTGGTACGCGATCGCCTCGGGGATCGACGCCTACCTCGACGAGGTCGGCGAGGAGGAGGGGATGGAGACGCTCCGCGAGATGTTCGACGAGTGGCCGTTCTTCCGGACCACGCTCGACAACGCCTCGCTGGCGCTCGCGCGCACTGAGCCGGAGATCGCCGCCGAGTACGCCGACCTCGCCGACGACGAGCTCCGCGAGCGCTTCTTCCCCGAACTCGTCGACGAGTACGAGCGCGGCCGCGAGCTAGTGTTGTCGATCAGCGGCCGCGACCAGCTGCTCCGCCGCGAGTGGCTCGAAGAGAGCCTCGACCGCCGGAACCCCTACGTCGACCCCCTGAACCTCCTCCAGGCGAACCTGCTCGGACGCACCCACCGCACCGACGAGGAGGAGCGCACCCTGCGGCTCACCGTCAACGGCATCGCCGCCGGGATGAAAAACACCGGATAACCCGGGGTCGGTCGCTACCAGACGATCTCGTCGCCGACCGCTACCGTTCCCGACTCCACGATGCGGGCGTCGAGCCCGCCGCGACCGTCGAGCGCGGTCACCGCGTCGGACTCCTCCGCGAGATCGGCCATGTAGCCGCAGGGCTCGCAGCGACCCGTCCCCTCGACGGTCGCTTCGCCGACCCGGAACCGCTCGCCGACGAGCTCCCCGAGGTCGACACCACGCGTCGTGACGTTGCGCCGGTGCGCGCCCGCCTCTAGGTCGACGCCGTGTTCGGCGGCCGCGGCCGCAAGCGTCTCGGCCTCAATCAGCGTGATGTCGCTCGGCTCCAACTCCGACTGCTCGTTGTAGATCCCGTCGCCGTCGAAGTAGCGGTCGCCGCGGAGCCCGCGGTCCGCGACCGCCTCGACCGCCTCCCGGGGCTCCGGGTCGCCGCCCGTCCCAGAGGCGACGTGAATTCGTTCGACCGTGCCGACGCGTGACTCCGTCATGCGCGACTCACGCCGGCACTCCGAGACGCGGGATCAAGAAGGTAGCGGGGGAGCGACCGAAGGAGAGCGTCCGAGGAGAAGAAGGCCGACGCGTATGTGTCGATTTACCCGATATCAGATTTTGTATAGCGGTGTTTGGTTTACGACGTGCGCAACGGGCGAACTCGCGAGACGAAGCAGCCGCTTGCGAGACGCGTGCGATGTGACCGAGAAAGCAGTCGCTACGGCGGTAAAGCGGCCAGAAACAGAGATATCGGTTTACGCGTAGCGTTCGAGTTCCGGACGGTCGAGGTCCTCGAAGACCTCGGTCGCGACCTCGGAGAGGAACGCCTCGCCCTCGTCGGAGAGGCGGCGACCCTCGCCGGAGGCGGTCGTGACGAGCCCGTCCTCTTCGAGCGCCTGGAGCGACGAACGGATGAGCTTACGCGAGCCCCCCTCGTGCTCGCCGGGGCGGACGATGTAGCGATTGGAGCCGCGCTTCTTCGAGCCGTACTCGGTCGCGAGTCGCTCGATGCCGATCGGCTCGTTCTGCGCGACCTTTCGCAGGAGGCTCGCGGATCGGACGTACCAGAAGTCGTCCTGCTCCGGCGGGAGCTCCTTGCCTGCGCCGCTTTTGGCGAACTCGACCCAGTCGGGCTCTTCGATCCGGTCCTCGAGGCGGGCGGCGACGGCCTCGATGAGGTCGTCGGCCGGCACGTCGTAGATGGTCACCATTGTGTGTCGATTCACGCCAGCGTCGTTTAAAAGCATCGTATCGCGAACGACCCGTGTGAGCCGTTTTCACGGGATTGCGGGCCGCTGCGGATGACTCACGGTTCGGTGAGCGTGCCGGTCAGCGGCGGTCGCGGCGCTACTCGGCGTACTCGTACTGGCGCTCGTTCATCCGCCCCCAGCCGGTGAAGACGAACTCCCCGTCGGGCTGGGTGAACTCCTCGACCTCGCGCCCGAGGTCGGCGTCGTACTCGTGGACGTCGTGGACGTCCTCGTACTCCTCCCACGTCAGGTCGTAGCGGGCGTCGAGCTGGTCGTCGATGTCGAGCCTCTCGATCTCGGCGCGCCACCCCTCTCGGATCGTCTCGGCGTGGATCTCGGCCTGCGCGCCCGAGCCGTAGGAAGCGACGAGTAGCGTGTCGCCGACGAACTCGCGGTCGCGGGTCAGGGCGTCGCGCAGGGCGCTCACGCGGGCGATGTGGACCGAGCTCGTGTACCAGTTGCCGACCTCGCGCGAGAGCCCGAGCGTCGGCTCGACGGCCGTGTCGTACCACGTCCGGTACTGCTCAGTCGTCTTCAGCTCGTCCATGTACCCGCGGATCGCCTCCTCGTAGGCCTCCCGGTCGTCGTACTCGCCCTCGCGGGGCTGGCGGCCGATCTCGTCGGCGAGCGCGTCCTCGTGTGCTGTATCGCGGATGACGTGACGGTAGGCGAGGAGCGCCGCCTTCCGGACCATGCCGGGGAACGGCGTGTGGAACGGCGCGTACGCGAAGTCTTCCAGCTCGATGTCGTCCGTGACGGACTCGTAGTCTTCGAGGGCCTCGCGCATCCGGGAGAGGTACACCTGGACCGACCGCTTCCCGTCGACGCTGGGGAACTGCTGGTTCGGCTTGAGGAAGTCAGTCTCGTCCTTCGAGCCGTACCCCTGGTCCGTCGAGAGCTCGACGATCGAGGGGTCCTCGTCGATCAGCATCGCGACGGCGCCGGCGCCCTGCGTCGCCTCGCCGGGGTCACCGCGAGCGTACAGCGCCGTGTCCGTGGTGATGACGAGCGCGGGGCGGTCACGGTTCCGGCCGGCGCGGATCCAGTTGTACGCGTCGTCAATGGCCTGCGTTCCGGCGAGGCAGGCGAACTTGCGCTCGCCCTTGTTGGCGTGGGTGAAGTCGCCGTCGTACACCTGTTCGAGGCAGCCGGCGATGTACGTCGACACGGGCTTCGAGTGGTCGAACGCCGACTCGGTGGCGACGTCGATCCGGCCGACGTCCTCGGGTTCGAGCCCCTTCCGGTCCATCAGCCCCTTCGCGGCGTTCGCGCCCATCGTGACGATGTCCTCGTACACGTCGGGGAACGAGGAGTTGGTGAGCCCGAGCCCCTTCGTGTACTTCTCGGGGTCGTCGCCCTTCTCCGGCGCGAACGTGCCCGGCAGGTCGAGTTTGAGCTTCCCGGTCCAGATCTCGATGCCGTCGATCCCGACTGCGGTCATACACGGACGTTCATGCGGCCGGCATATGGCTTTGTCGATGAGAAGTACGTTGATTGTGGAACACAGGCGGAGACTCTAGCGAGGAAGCGGGATGCGAGCGCGGCGATCGGCCTCAGTCCTCGTCACCGGCTTCAACGGTCGGATCGGGAGCGAACCACGCGCCGTCGGTCGTGACGGTTCCGCCGTCAGACGCGATCGCGATCGCGCCGTCGGATCCGAGCGCGGTCGCCTGGGCGCTGAACACGCCGTTCGTGAGGTCGATATCGTCCGCGGCGGACAGGTCGACGTCGCCGGGAGCCACGAGCGCCGTAGTGGTGACCGTAGCCCCGCGGGCGGCGATTCGGCCGCCCGAGTCGATATCGATGTCGCCGCCGGACAGACCGAGCCAGCCGGTGAACGAGGCGTCTATCCTCGCGCCAGCGATTGAGACATCCCCGTCCGCGTCAAGGTCGACCGACTCCGCCGACAGCAAGACCCCATCTCGAACCGTGATGCGGTCGGCCTCAGCAGAGAATTCCCCACGGATCTCTGCGTCGTCAAAGATGACGAGGTGGCCGTCAAACTCACCGCGATCCGCCAACTCCGCCGCAGAGAACGTCTCGTCGGCGGTCCCGTCCCCGTCACGGTCGACGTACGCGACGCCGTCGCTCTCGGGAGCAAGCACTTCGACGGTCGTCGTCGCCGTGTCGTTCTCGCTCGCGACCGCGAGTTCGACCGTTCCGACGTCCGTCGGGTCGGGACGCCACGTGATGGAGAGCTCTCGCCGCTCGCCGCCGGGGAGCGTGAGTGGCTCTGACTCGACGACAGCGCCGGCCACGGAAAAATCGATCCGCTGGGTCCCCTCCTCGTCGCCGACGTTCTCGACGGTCGCGTTCACGGTGACCGGCTCGGTACCGACGACGCGAGCCTCGGTATCGTCGATCCGGACCTCGAACTCGGCGGGTTCGATGGGATCGAGCGTGACGTTGACAGTCTTCGTCCGGTTGGCTTCGACGGTGACGGACCGTGTCACCGCGAGGAAACCGGGCGCGGTCACTGAGAGGTCGTACTCGCCCGGTGCGAGCCCGTCGATACGATATCCCCCACCGGATCCGGTCCGGGTCTCGGCGACGCGACCGGCGCCGTCGACGACGACCGTCGCGCCCGAGAGGGGAGTGGCCACCTGCCGAAGTCCGAGCGACGCACCCGAGGCGACCCGCATCGACCTCGCGCCGGGGCCGAGGACGGTCCCCTCGATCGCGCCGGTCTCGACGCTCGGTTCGGGCGCCGGCGTCAGCGTCGCCCGCTCGATCTCCCCGCCCGAACCGTCGTGGTAGAGCCGGACCTCGTTCGACGCGTTCGCGACGAGCGCGTCCGAAAACGTGCGGCGGTCGCCCGGACCGAACTCGCCCGGCGGGGGCGCGAACGGGTAGCGAGTCGCGTTGCCGTCCGTCCTGACGACGACCGTCAGCTCGTCGTTCGGGAGCGCGTCGCCTCCCAAGTGGTCGACCCGGAGGTCGCTCCCGTCCGCGCTCAAGTCCGCGGAGACGACAACCTCGTCGACGTTAGATCCTACGCCGCCGACGTAGGCAACCCCGATCGCGCTGGCGCTCACGACGAAGACGGCGAGCAGGAGGATGATTCCGACCGTCTCGGACTGAGCGCGGGCGGTTGCGGGGCGAGGCATAGAGAGAACAGTCAGGTCAACTATTTCCGGTGCGGTATTTTATTATGCGGTCGCAGATATCAACAGCGATAAGCGTAGAAACTGAGACTTACTGCTACCCAACTAGCCGTTGGTAGCCCACTGAGAGTTCATCGCTGTTCCGGCGTGCCTCGTATCAGACTGTGACGTTCTGTTGGAATCGATTCTTTTCAGATCGAGAGAGGTATCTGAGTCCCATTCAGTCAGTGTTCGCGAACCGAGTTTGGTGTCGACTTCCTGTTAAATAACGATTTGATCCCAGCCAATTTATTTCAAGATCAGCCGTTTTTACGCATAGTCTCAGCTACTCGGTTAGATCTTAATACCGCGTTCTTTACCGCGGTCGCAATTGATCGCTCGTGAACTTGAATTACCTTTTGATAAAATACGTCGGTCATGGAGAGATGGCCCGATATAATCCCGTCAGCTGAGGCCGTTCGGTTAGAGGGTCAGCAGGAATGTCTTACTGCTCCCATCACTAAATTGGAGAGTTAGTTCGACGTTTGCCTTGTTCATGTTCGCGTTCTGGTTACCGTCCCTGAACTGGCCGAGCCGGACGTCCGCGCTGTTTCCGCCCGTGATCTGGAGCGTAGGGCTCAGCGTCGCCGTAGTGCCGACATCAATTTGCCCGCTGACTAACGTGGTGTCAGTTCCAGCATTGACGAACGTGTCACCTTCGGTGTCTTCGACGTTATCGACATCGGTATTCCCTGTGTTGGTCTCAACTGACTCAACTGTGATGTCGGTTATTTCGATGCTTTGTGTGTCCGGACCGGACGATCCGATGGTGAACGTGACATCGTTGTTTCCACCCGCCGTGTCTTCTCCGGTTACAGTCGTGCGGTCGGCCATCGTTCCTTGACCGCTCTCGATGACTCGCACCAGGAGTCTATCGACATCGTCACCCGCTGCTGCGTACACGTGGAATTCATCACCGACGTCCGCGTTGTTCGGGGAGAAGACGAGGGTGTCAGAGCCGTCGTGTTCTGGAGATGATAGTGGGTTCAAACTCGGAGAGCCCCCGTTTTGTAGCGGTGCGAAAGAATAATCTATTGTGGCGTCGTTAATCAGGTCCCCGCTCTGTCGGTCAAATATCTGAACTTCGAGATCCGTATCGGTGTTCTCAGTGGCGTTCACCGGCGAGGATGGTATCCACCTGACATCGAACGTCTGATTTCCGGCTGTGCCGCCGCCCTCTGACACGTCGAAGGTGACCCGCTCGTAGGTCGGCCCGCCGGTCCCGTTGATCGTCGCGATGAGGGCCTCGGTCTCGTTAACTTCGAAGAACGCGCGCCCCCCGTCGCCGGTGGTGCGGTTCGCGCCGTCGAACGCGACCGTCGCGTCGGGCACCGGGTTGTTGTACCGGTCGCGCACCTCGACTGTGACCGTCTCTCCGACCGCGGCGCTCTCGGAGCCGACCGGCACGACGTACGCCGGCTCCGTCTTTCCGGTCGCGTCGAGCGACACCTCGGAGAGCGCCAGCCGATAAGGATCCGAACCGTTCGCCAGCGTGACGTTGATCGCCTCGCCGGTCGCGTTCCGCGTTGCGGTCGCGCCCGCCGGGAGCGCACCATTCCAGCGCTCCGCGAGGGCGGAGGCGTTCCCGACCGCGGTCGGGAGTTCGAGGGTGATCTGCCCGCCTCTCGGTTCGAGCGGAACCGTGGTGTCGCTCGCGGAGACGGCGCGCGGGTCGACGCTACGCGGAACGACGCCGGTTTCCGACACCGAGCCGCTCAGCGCGGTCAGCGAGATCCGCTCCTCGGAGACGACCGTCTGGCCGGTCCGGAGCAGGACCGCGTCGTCGAACTCGGCGGCGACGACGGAGTGCTCGTAGACGAGTTCGGGGGCGCCGTCGAACTCGTTGTACTCCGCGTCGTAGCGGAGCGAGCGCGTCTCGAACGAGGGACTCGTGTTCCAGAAGTCGCGGGCGTTCTGGTGGGCGCCGTCTCCGACCGTCGCGTTCAAGACCCGTATCGGCCCCGTCGGCTCCGTTTCGAGCGACCCCGACACGGGCGGCGGGTTGATGAAGAACGTCCGGGCCGGGTACCGCGTGCCGAGGCGGACCTGCGTCGACCCGGTCGAGCCCGTCGAACCGGCGCGGAGGACATCGTTGCGGAGGTCGCCGAAGTCGTCCTCGACCTGCTGGCTGTGTTCGAACTCGACGTTCGCGTTCTCCGTCGGGACGACTTGAATCTGGAAGATTCCGAGCGCAACGATCAGGAACCCGAACAGGATCACCGTCCCGACCACGACCGACTGGCCTCGACGGTCGCGACTGAATCGCATTGTGCGGTGTCGACGCCGAGCAGGTATAAAAGCCTCCGTCGACCTCTCAGTCACGATACTCGGACGACAACTGCGGAGACCGGAGATCATCCGCCCGTCTGTCGCTCGGTCAGCCACGCCGACCCGACCGCCACGACGCCAGCGAACCCGCCGAGCAACACCGCCTGCGTCCAGTTGAAGCCAAGCAGCGTCCCGGCGACGAGTGTCACGAGGAGGAACGCGACGGTGAGCGCACCGAGCGTCGAACCGAAATCGGCGGAGGCGTCAGCGTCGGTCATAGTCGAACGTCGCGGCCTCGGGCGATAAAACGGTCCGATCCGGTGGAGTCGGCGGTCCAGCCTGGGGGGACCGCGGCCGTTCGATCGCTGTTGTAAATCGCATAGCGCGATATCAAATTGTGTTTGCGGCGTGATCCCCGCCCGCCGACCGGTCCGTTTTTGCGCGCGGCCGCTGTTGCGGCGCGTATGGCGAAACAGCCGCACCTGCTGGTCGAGGAGGGCGACGTCCACGAGATCGCGGTCATCCCGGGCGATCCGGGTCGCGTCGACCGGATCGCCGACCTGTGCGACGACAGCGAGGTCGTCGCGCAGAACCGCGAGTACAAAGTCGTCAACGCGACCTACGACGGGGTCGACCTCACGATCTGCTCGACCGGGATCGGCTGCCCGTCGGCCGCCATCGCCGTGGAGGAGCTCTCGCGGGTCGGCGTGGAGACGTTCGTCCGGTGTGGCACCTGCGGCGCGCTCCAGCCGGAGATGGAGGTCGGCGACATGGTCGTCGCGACGGGCGCGGCCAAGGAGGAGGGGACGAGCAAGCGGTACGAGTCGGCGAACTACCCGGCGGTCCCGGACTACGACGTACTCACCGGCTTGGTCGATGCGGCCGAGGACAACGACGAGGAGATCCACGTCGGCCCCATCGTCTCGGACGACGCGTTCTACAACGAGGACGACGAGTACGTCGAGGACTGGAACGACGCGAACCTGCTCGCGATCGAGATGGAGGCGGCGACCGTCTTCTCGCTCGCGCGACGCAAGGGGCTCGCGGCGGGCGCCATCTGTACGGTGGACGGTAACCTCGTCGCGGGCACGCAGAAGGGGGCAGACTCCGACGACGAACTACCGGAGAAGGCGAAGGACAACGTCGAGCGCGCGATCCGGATCACGCTGAACGCGATCACCTCGCTGTAAGCGAAGCGAGCGGCCCCGCGGCCGGACTCACTCCTCCGCGCGGAACTCCACGAGCGTCAGGTCGCGGTCGAGCGCGCACGTCTCGTGCGGGGGGTCGCCGAGCACCTGATCGATGACGCGCTCCTCGTCGAAGTCGGCGCCGTCGGGGACGCAGTAGCCGTGGCTCGGGCACTCGGTGTGCGGGCAGGGACCGGCGAGCGACGCCTTGCTCCCGGCGTACGCGCGCTTCGACGGGACGTTCGCCGGGACCGACGCGGGCTCGACCTCGACCGCGCGGACGCCCGCGTCGTGGACGGCGCAGTCGAGCGTCTGGGCGTTCTCGCGGATGTCTGTCACCCGGTACCGCTTCCCCTCGGTGAGGTTGAGACACTGGCCGCGGTAGGGACACCCTTCGCAGCCGGCCGATTCCCCTTCGTAGACGAACTCGCGGCCCACGTCCGCGAGCCGAGTCCCGATGAGCGTGACCGTGGTCATGCCGGGAGCGACGCGCCGCGCGGCCGTAAGCCTCCCGCCTTTGCCGGCGTCGCCGGAGCGTCGTGAACGAGCAACTCGCCTCGGCGACGCGCGGAGGGGAAGACACATGACCGCGCCTCGGCAACCACGAGCGGAGATGATCGCGGGAGTCGCGCGCGAACTGCGCGCCGAGGCCGAGCGGACGAACGAGCGGCGCGTCCTCGTGCTGGCGGGCGACCGCGACCGGGGAACCGACGCCGCCTACGACGCGATAGTGTCCCTCGGCGTCGACGACGAGGCGGTCTCGCTCGTCTCGACCCGGGAGGGGTTCCGGTTCGAGGAGCACCGCCCGCGGAGCGCCGACGAGCTGCTCGGACGCACCCGCGAGGCGGTCGTCCTCGACTGCCACGAGCGGTTCGTCCCCAACGCGCTCGGCCGCGCGGTCGGCGCGGTCGACGGCGGGGGGCTCCTGATCCTGCTGACGCCTCCGCTCGACAACTGGCCGGCGGTCCGGGACCGCTTCGACGACTCGCTCGCGGTCCCCCCGTACGGCGTCGGGGACGTGACGGGACGGTTCCGCGAGCGCCTCGCGTCGACGCTCCGGACACATCCCGGCGTTGCGGTGGTCGCGCTCGGCGACCGGCCGGAGCGCGACGCCCTCGAACGGGACGGGCTCACCGGCGAGCAGGCCGCCGAGCGCGACGGCCCGAGCGCCCGTCGCGCTCCGAGCGCGCCGCCGGGCGCGACGTTCCCCGCGGCCGCGTACGACGCCTGCCGCACCGCCGACCAGTCGCGGGCGCTGCGGGCGTTCGAAGCGCTCGCCGAGCCCGGCGCCGCCGTCGTGGTCGAGTCCGACCGGGGGCGCGGGAAGTCGAGCGCGGCCGGGCTGGCGGCCGGCGCGCTCGCGCTCGGCGGCGCCGACGTGCTCGTCACCGCGCCCGCGTTCCGGAACGCCGCCGAGGTGTTCGCGCGGGCCCGAGAGCTGATCGGGACCGAGACAGACGGAGGGTGCGGCGAAGCCGACCGCAACGACCGCGGGGGCGACGCGGACGAGCGCGACCTCCGAACGCCGGCCGGCGGTCGCGTCCGGTTCATGTCGCCCGCGGCGGCCGCGGCGGACGCCGACGAGGCGGGCGCCGTGATCGTCGACGAGGCGGCAGCGCTCCCGGTGCGGCTCTTGGAGGGGTTCCTCGACGCGCCCGCGGTTGCGTTCTGTACGACGGTCCACGGCTACGAGGGAGCGGGTCGGGGGTTCGCGGTCCGGTTCCGGGAGCGGCTGGTCGGCTCGCGGTTCGCGGTCCGGGACGTGCGGCTCGACGAGCCGATCCGGTACGCGCGGAACGACCCGGTGGAGGCGTGGGCGTCGCGGGCGCTCCTGTTGGACGCTCGCCCGGCGGTCGACGACGCGGTCGCGGACGCGTCGGTCGACGACGCGACGTATCGGGCGCTCGACCCGGAGGAACTGCGCGCGGACGAGACGCTGCTCGGCGAGGCGTTCGGGCTGCTCGTCACCGCACACTACCGGACGGAGCCGAACGACCTCGCGCGGCTGCTCGACGCGCCGAACCTCGTCGCGCGCGCGCTCGTCGCGGACGACCGGGTCGTCGCGGTCGCGCTCCTCGCGCGGGAGGGCGGCCTCGACGCCGAGACGCGGCGGCGGATGTACGAGGGCGAGCGCGTCCGCGGCAACATGGTGCCTGACGTGCTCACGAGCCAACTCCGCGACGAGGACGCCGCCGCCCCGCGCGGCCTGCGAACGGTCCGGATCGCGACCCACCACGCGCTCCGGGACGCCGGCTTCGGCTCGCGGCTGCTCGACGAGGTCCACGCAGAGTTCGGGGGGGAAGTGGCGGGCGACGGCGAAGCGACTCACGACGACGGAGAGCCGGTCGACTACTTCTCGGTCGGCTACGGCGCGACGCCGCGCCTGCTCCGCTTCTGGAAGCGCGCGGGATACCGGATCGGCCACCTCTCGACGAGCCGCAACGACGCCTCGGGGGAGCACTCCGCGATCATGCTGCGCCCGGAGACCGCGGCCGGGCGCGACCTGCTCGCCCGCCACGCGGTCGCCTTCCGGGACCGCGAGCGCGACGGGCTCTCCGACGCGCACCGCGACGTCGACCCGGACGTGATCCGCGGCGCGCTGGGTGCGTGTTCCGCCTCCGTCCCGGTCGATCTCACCGAGACCGAGTGGCGCTCCGTCGTCGGGGCGTCGGTCGGGCCGGGGATGTACGACAGCGCGCCCGGCGCGTTCCGCGACCTCGCGCTCGCGGCGCTGGTCGAGGGGACCGACCTCGACGACCGGGCGGAGCGCCTGCTCGTTCGGAAGGTCCTCCAAGGCCGGCCGTGGGAGGAAGTCGCCGACGACCTCGGCTTCGCCTCGACGAGCGCGTGTATGCGGGCGCTCGGCGACGCCTACACCCCCCTCGTGGAGCGGTACGGGACCGACTTCGCGCTCGCGGAACGGGAGCGGTTCACCGGCGAATGAGCGGATCGGCTACGGCCGCTTGCTAACAGGTCTGCGGTGGCGCGTGCCTCCGAACGCCCGTAGGGCGTGAGGAGCACGCGCGAGGGACACGGTTCGCGCTCGGAGAGCGCGAACCGCGAGGCTGGGGAGGCGTGAGGTGCCGTGCTGTGCGGTCGGGGCGGGACTCAAAGGGGCAGTCGCGAGGCGGACGCAGGCGACGCAAGCACCGCAGGAGCGAACGAAGTGAGCGACGAGGAGCGCAGCGAGCGTGTATCCGCCTCGCGACTGGGGCTTTGGAGAGGTTCGACGGCGATCCGCTGTTGACCATTTATAAAAGAACAACTCGGCACACAGAGACCGCCACCACAACGAGAACGACTACTTATAATCGGTTCTCGCGTCCGGGGTCGACATCGATCGCGTCGACCGGACAGACGTCGACGCAGAGCATACAGTCGATACACTGGTCCTCGTCCGCTGGGTTCGCCTTCCGCTCGGACTCGGGGTGGCCGGGTGTGTCCGTCCACTCGAACACGTCGACCGGGCAGTCCTCCAGACACGCGCCGTCCGCGAGACAGATGTCGAAGTCGACCGCGACGTGGGTGCCGCGGATCCCCTGTTTCTCCGGCGGCTCGACGGGCCCCCACACGGCGACACCGTCCTCCTCGCCGACCCGCTCGCGGTTCGCTTCGAAGTTCGAGTCGATGGCCATCGTTGCCCTCGCTTCGCCGGTCGCGGGTTTAAATTCCCCGACGAACGGATTCGGTCGACCGAGCGCAGCGCCGCCGGGCGGCCGGACATCGCCGACCTCGGCCTACGGGTGCGCGTAGTACGCCAGCAGGTCCTCGGTTCCGTTCGGGCCGTCCTCCTCGTCGGTCGCCTCGGGGTCGAACCCGTCGATCCGGGCGAAGCCGACGCGCACGAACTGGACGACCGTGTCGGGGTCGACGTCGGCGAGCGCGGGTTCGGCGATCCCGCGCACGTCGCCGTCGACGGTCCGGAGGAGCGTGTGGAGGCCCTCCTCAGCGGGCGCCCAGTGGACTACGTCCACGTCTCCTTCGCGGACGACCTCGATGCCGTCGTCGACGAAGGCGAGCTCGTCGCCCTCGTACCGGACGCAGCCGTACCCCTTGAGCCAGACGCGCTCGCCCTCGCTCGGGAGGTCGGGGGACTCGACGAGGACCCGGCCGGCGGGCACCTCGCGGTCGCCGCGGTCCTCGTGGTCGGGGTGGAGCGGCGGATGGCCGGCCGCGGGCGCGGGCGCGTCGCCGTCGACGACCGGGAGCGCCACGGCGGGCGCGTCGTCGCGGTCGCGGACGAAGAAGTAGCGGTCCGCCTCGTCGTCGACGAGGTCGCGGTTGTGCGCGTAGACGGACGACATCGCGAGGTCGACGTCGGAGGTCGACATCCCCAGCTCCGTCATCGAGTCGACCAAGGCCTGCCCCCGGAGCCCGCGACGGCGCATCGACCGAATGGTCGGGGCGCGCGGGTCGTCCCAGCCCGTCAGCTCGCCGTCCGCGATGAGCCCCTTGATCGTCGAGGTGGAGAGCGTCACGTCGTACTCGTCGACCTGGACGTGGCCCCAGTGGAGCACCTCGGGGTACTCCCAGTCGAAGTAGTCGTAGACGAACCGCTGGCGCTTCGCGGAGTCCTGGAGGTCGATGCCGCGGATGATGTGGGTGACGCCAGTGAGGTGGTCGTCGACGCCGGACTGGAAGTCGAGCATGGGCCAGCAGCGGTAGTCGGCGGCCGCCTCGCGCGGGTGGGGCGTGTCGATCATCCGGAAGGCGACCCAGTCGCGCAGCGCGGGGTTCTTGTGCTCGATGTCGGTCTTCACGCGGAGGACCATCTCTCCCGAGCCGTACTCGCCGTCGACCATGGCCGCGAACTCCTCGCGGACCGTCTCGGCGTCCTTCTCGCGGTGCGGGCACACCTCGCCCGCGTTCTTCAGCTCGGAGAAGTCGTCGCCGGAGCACGAGCAGGTGTACGCGCCGCCGGCGTCGATCAGGTCGCGGGCGTGCTCGTAGTACGTCTCCAGCCGGTCGGAGGCGTAGAGCACGCGGTCGGGCTCGAAGCCGAGGTACTTGATGTCGTCCAGGATGGCGTCGTACGCGTCTAAGTCGGGGCGTTTCGTCTCCGGGTCGGTGTCGTCGAACCGGCAGATGAACTCGCCGTCGTAGCGCTCCTTGTACGTCCCGATGACGGCAGGCATCCGCGCGTGGCCGACGTGCCACGGGCCGTTGGGGTTCGGCGCGGCGCGCATCACGACCTCGCCGTCCTCGGCGTTCGGGAGATCGGGGAGGACGCGGTCGTCGTCCTCGTCGTCGGCCTCCAGCTCCGCGAGCTTATCGGGGGCGAGTTCGCCGAGCCGCTCCCGGCGGGCCGCCTCGTCCATCTCGCCGACCTCCTCGACGACCGGCGCGAGGACGCCCGGGATCTCGTCGCCGTGCGGGCGGAACTCGGGGTTCTCGCCCATGATCGGCCCCATGATCGCGCCCACGTCCGGGTCGCTGCCGTGTTTGAGCGCGTTGAAAAGCGCCGCGGCCTCGCCGGCCGCCGCGACGCGCTCGCGGAGTTCGTCGTCCATGCCGCTCGCTTGTCGGGGTCGGGTCAAAAACGCCGCGAAACGGCGGGAAGGGGCGAGTCCCGGAGCGGAGCGGGCGACGCGGGGCGAGGGCGGCGTCGCCGCGGCGCCCGTCGCACCGGAACGGCGGGTAGGGGCACTCGACACGAGCCGCCGAACGGTCTTAAACGACCCAGACCGTTCACGGCGGAGAGAGCCCAGAGACGGCGTGAACGGTCGAGAGTTTTTTGCCCGTGCGGGACCGAACGCACCGATCGACCGTCGACGTGGGCACGTCCGACGGACGGTCCGGGGCGACGATAGTTCCGCGGTCGCTCCGGCGGCACCGAACTCGGACGAACGGGTTCGGTTCGTCGCCTTGATGTTCGCCGGGGACGTGGTGGGCGCATGAGCGTCGCGCCGGGAGTCGTCGGAACACAGATGAGGGGATCGCGGTGGTAGGACCCATCTCCGAGTCCGAACGGGACGCGGGGAACCGGAAGATCAGGATCGCGTTGCTCGCGATTGTCACGGCCTCGCCGCCGCTCCTCGCCCTCCAGTTGGACCCGTCGCCTCTCCAGTTGCTCGCCGCGCTCGGCGGCGGCTTCCTCGTCGGGCTGGTCGTCGTGTGGTACCTCGGTCGGCTCGCCGCGGAGTTCAGCGGGAGCGGGCGACGGCCCCGGCGGCGTCGCTGAATCGATAGACCGCGCCGCTAAATCAGCAGACTGCGCCGCTGAAGTGGTCGATAGTGGTCGTACTCCGACCGACGACCGCCGTTAATCGGCTCCCGTCTCTGCGCCTCGAACCGGCTCGACGAGTTCGCCCGCCTTTTCGCCCGCGACGGCGCGCGAACTCGACAGCGGGGAGATGCTCACTTCGCCCTCCACGGCCGCGCGGCGGTCCGACCCGGGATCGTCCGCCACGTCGCCGCGCAGGAACTCCCGCCAGAAGCGGTCCCGCAGTTCCATCCCCATCTCGCCGCGGCGCTCGCCGAACTCCCAGCCCTCGGGGACGTTCTCGTCGTCGGGTCCCTCCTCGCCCGGGCGGAACTCGATCACGTCGAAGCCGCGGGCGGGCTCGGTCAGCCGGTAGGTGGGGTCCTCCGCGGCCTCGTCGTCCGCCGCCGGGACGTTGACGTTCAACACGTCGGCGCCGAACGGGAGTTCGAGGGCGCCGTCGCCGGCGTCGCGTTCGGCGCGGTCGATCAGGTCGGCGACGACCTCGCCGGCGACCGCGAAGTCGCCGTTGTCGAGCGTCGGCGGCACGGGGAGGTTCCCGCGGTCGTACAGCGACACGGCGATCGCGGGCGTGCCGAGGAACGAGGCCTCCATCGCGGCGCCGACGGTGCCGGACTGCCCGAGGATGTGCGCGCCGATGTTCGGGCCGTGGTTGCAGCCGGAGACGACCACGTCGGGGTCGAGCCCGAGCGCCACGTCCGCGACCGCGACGCAGTCCGCGGGAGTCCCCTCGACCGCGTAGCCGCGGTCCGTCTCGGTGTAGTCGACCGTCGTGTCCCACCACGAGCGCGCGCCGCCGACGCCGGACTGGTTCGTCGCGGGCGCGACGACCGTCACGTCGTGGTCGCGCAAGAGCGCGTCCGCGAGCGCCCGAAGCCCGACGGCGTCGATCCCGTCGTCGTTGGTGAGCAGGATCTCGGTTGGCATACGACGGTGTGCGGGGGGACGGGAGAAAACGTCGCCGGTCCGCGGCGAGGGGCGCGGAGACCGAAGGACGGACCGAGAGGTGAGAGCGGAGAGCGAAGACGGCGTCGCGAGCGCCGACCGAGTGGTACTCCGAGTGGTCAGTCAGAGGGCGTCGGAACCGCCGGGAGCGGGGAGGGCGGACCGCCGGCTCAGTCGGCCGCGACGCGGCGCGACGAGGTCGCCAGGTCGAGCACTTCGTCGAAGAAGCCGAGCGAGTCGTGCGGCCCGGGGTTCGCCTCGGGGTGGTACTGGCGGGTGATCACGTCGAGATCCTCGCTGTCGAGCCCCTCGACGGTGTCGTCGTTGACGTTCACCTGCGTCACCTCCAGCGGGCCGGTGTCGTCGACCGTGTAGCCGTGGTTCTGGGTGGTCATCACGACCTTGTCGGTGCGGAGGTCCTTCACCGGCTGGTTGACGCCGCGGTGGCCGAACGCCATCTTCTCGGTCGAGCCGCCGAGCGCGCTCGTGATCACCTGCTGTCCGAGGCAGATGCCGGCCATCGGCAGGTCGCCGGCGAACTCGTCGACGACCGCCTGGGCCGCGACGAAGTTCTCCGGGTCGCCCGGGCCGTTCGAGACGAAGAGCACGTCGGGCCCGACGGCGGCCACGTCCTCGGGGGTCGCGTCGTACGGGAGCACGTGGACGTCCGCGCCGCGGTCGGTGAGCGAGGAGATGATCGATCCTTTGGCGCCGCAGTCGAGGAGGGCCACGTCGGCGTCGCCGCCCCCCTCGTGGACGGTCGGCTCCGCGACGGACACCTGCGCGCCGATATCGACGTGGTCGCTCATCGGCTCACACGCCTCCATCGCTTCGACGGCGTCCTCGGCGGTCGCGTCCGGGCCGGCGGCGATCCCGCAGGCCATCGCGCCCTCCTCGCGGACGGTGGTGACGATTTCGCGGGTGTCGACGTGGTCGACGGCCGGAACGCCTTCCGCGGCGAGCCAGTCGGCGACGTCGTCGGTCATCTCGCGGGCGACCGCCGCGTTCGGCCGGACCGATTCGGACTCGAACCGCTCGGTTCGGACGCCGTAGTTCCCGATGAGGGGGTACGAGAAGGTGAGGATCTGTTCGGCGTAGGAGGGGTCGGTGAGCGACTCCTCGTAGCCGGTGTACGCGGTCGTGAACACTAGTTCGCCGCGGGTCCGCCCCGGCGCACGGGCGCGCGCTTCGAGCACGCGACCGTCGGCCAGCGCGATGTAGGCGTCCGACATTACGAGAAACGTACGCGTAAAGGATAATAAATGCGTCGTTCGAAGGTTAGTTACGATATTCGTAACGGGTAAGTCGGCGGACCGAGACGGATCGGTATGGACGACCTCGACAGACGGATCCTCTCGATCCTGCGACGGGACGCGCGGACCCCGTACACGGAGATCGCGGACCGGGTGGGGACCTCCGAGGGGACCGTGCGCAACCGCGTCGACCGGATGACGGACGAGGGCGTGATCGAGCGGTTCACGGTCACGACCCGCACCGGCAACGTGAAGGCCATGATCGAGATCTCGGTGGAGATGAACGTCAACACGGACGCGGTCGGCCAGCGGATGGTGGAGTGGGAGGAGGTCGACTTCGTCTGGCAGGTGTCCGGCGAGGAGGACGTCGTCCTCGTCGTCGACGCGGTCGACACGCGCGCGGTCAACGAACTGATCACGCAGGCCCGAGAGATGGACGAGGTCAAGTCGACGAAGACGCGGCTCATCCTCGACGAGCGGTTGGGATAGGCGGGGACGCAGCGACGATTTGGAGAGAAGAGGAGTCGTTGACCGCGGGGTCGACGACGGAGCCTTACGCCAGTTCGTCGATCTTGTCGACGACGGCGTCCGCGAACTCGCTGGTGGCGAGCTTCTCGCCGCCCTCGATCTGCCGGTGGAGGTCGTAGGTGACCTTGCCCGAGGCGATGGTCTCCTCGACAGCGTCGCGCACGAGGTCCGCGGCGTCGGACCAGCCGAGGTAGTCGAGCATCTCGCGGCCCGAGAGGATCATCGCGGTGGGGTTCACCTTGTCCTCGCCGGCGTACTTGGGCGCGGAGCCGTGGACGGGCTCGGCGAGACAGCGGCCGTGACCGCGGTTGATGCCGGGCGCGATGCCGAGGCCGCCGATCTGCGCGCCGGCGGCGTCGGACATGTAGTCGCCGTTGAGGTTCATCGTCGCGATGACGGAGTACTCGTCGGTGCGGGTCAGCAGCTGCTGGAGCATGTTGTCCGCGATGCGGTCTTTCACGACGAGGGTGCCCTCCGGCTGCTCGCCGTCGTGCTCCTCCCAGAGCTGGTCCTCGGTGATCACGTCGTCGCCGTACTCCTCCTCGGCGACCTCGTAGCCCCAGTCGCGGAAGGCGCCCTCGGTGAATTTCATGATGTTCCCCTTGTGGACGAGGGTGACCGAGTCGCGGTCGTTCGCGAGCGCGTAGTCGACGGCCTCGCGGATGAGGCGCTTTGAGCCGAACTCGGAGATGGGCTTGACGCCGATGCCGACCGGACCGTCGTGGATGACGTCCGCGATGCCCATGTCGTCCTCGAGGAAGTCGCGTACCTGCTCCGCGCCCTCGGTGCCGGCCTCCCACTCGACGCCGGCGTAGACGTCCTCGGTGTTCTCGCGGAACGTGACCATGTCCATCTCCTCGGGGCTCTTGACGGGGGACGGGACGCCCTCGAGGTGGTAGGTGGGACGGACGTTCGCGAACAGGTCGAGCGTCTTGCGGAGGGCGACGTTCAGCGAGCGGAAGCCGGCGCCGACGGGGGTCGTCAGCGGGCCCTTGATCGCGACGCGGTGGTCGCGGATGGCCGAGACGGTGTCCTCGGGGAGGTTCTCGTCGTACTTCTCGCGGGCGCTGGCACCGGCGTAGACGCGCATCCACGAGATGGATCGGCCGGTCGCTTCCGCGGCGGCGTCGAGCACCTGCTGTGCGGCCGGCCCGACGTCGGTGCCGATTCCGTCGCCGTGGATGATCGGGATGATGGGGTTCGACGGCACGTTCAGCTCGCCGGTCTCCTCGTCGGCGAGCGTGATCGCTTCGCCGTCGTCAGGGACATCGACTTTATCGTAACTCATGAACGTTCGACGATTTCCGTGGCCCCCTAAAGTGGTTGCCGTTTTCGGCGTGAGCGTCGCGCTCGCAGCCTTTGCCGGTTCTCGCCGCGGGCGCTCTCGCAGTCTCTCCCGTTCTCACCGCGGGCGGCCCCGACGCCTCCCCGCGGTGTCCCGCGGTCAGATCGGCTCGACCTCGACGTCGAACAGCGACCGCCAGCGGTAGCGGCGCCCGCCCCAGACGAACGTCCGGCGGGCGAACGCGTACGCCATCAGCGGGGGCGCGATCAGCACGCCCGGCGCGGCGAGCAGGAACGTCGCGCGCCGGATCCCGAACCGGGCGTACGCCGCCCCGGCGAGGGCCGTGACGAGCGTCACCCCGGCGACCGGCGCGAACAGGCAGAGCGCCGCCATCGAGACGCCGAAGGCGGCGTTGAACGCGGTCGCCCCGGGGGCGTGGTACCGGGTGATCGTCAGGAAGCGGACGAACCGCTCCAGCGAGTCCCGGGCCGACCCGCCCGCCCGGACGTACCGCGTCCGGTCGACCGACGCCACGTCGAGGTGGTCGGTGAGCGTCCCGTCGTCGCTGACCGTCCGCAGGAGGTCCCGGCGGAACGCCGCCTCCCCGGCGCGGAGGTCCTCGCGCTCGAATATTACCGCGCCGCCCCACGCGACGCCGGCCGCGAACACCGCGAGCGTCCCACCGATCACGTACGCGGGTTCGAACAGGCGAGCCAGCGGGTCGAGCCCGACGAACACCGGGACCTCCGTGGTGGGCCCCTGCCGGTCGTAGTCGGCGTCGAGCGTCGCCAGCCAGTCGGGCGGATGGCGGAAGTCGTCGTCCGTCCAGGCGATCCGGTCGTTCGCGGCCGCCGCCATCCCGGCGGCGATCGCGTTGGCCTTGCCGGAACACCCCTCCGGTTCGCCGGCGATGACGATCCGGACGCGGGGCGGCAGGTCTCCCCGCCGGTCGGCGACCGGGTCGTCCGGGGAGTCGCAGATCACGAGGAGTTCGTCGGCGTCCGCGTCGTCGTCGGCCGCGCCGCTCGCCTCACCGCCGAGCGCCTCGGACCCGCGGAGCTGGGCCGCCACCTCGTCGCAGGCGTCGGTCCAGCGGACGGTCGGGAGCAGGACGGACACCGGCGTCGAGTTTCCCGGCGACGCGGTCGGTTCCGGAGCTGTCACGACAGGGGTATCGGGCGGTCCGAAAGTAAACGTCCGCGATCGAGTCTCGCGCCCCGTTCACGGCGCCGAGCACGAGCGCGTCCCGAGTTCGTCGACCCGCGTCTCCCCGTCCCTCACGTCGACGTCGACGGCCGACACCGTGACCGATCGGATCGCGCCGTCTCCACCCTCGGCGAAGCCCCCCGCCCGGTCGCAGAGGTGCGCGAGCAGCGGGTCGACGCGGGCCGAGTCAGGGTTGTTCGCGAGCGCCGTGAGGAGCTTCCGCCAGCGCGCGGTCGGGTACGCGCGGGCGTCGGAGGGCGGTCGGTCGCGCGCGACGCGGTCGCCATACAGCGCGTCGATCCGGTCGCCGTCGGCGGTCGCGGCGGTCGCCGACACGCGCGCGTCGGTCGAGGGCGGGTTCGGCGCGAACATGGTCCAGCCGCCCTCCGTCGGGTCGGACACCGACGCGACCGCGTCGGGCGTCTCGACGGCCCCGAGCGCCATTCCGTTCCACGCGACGACCGCGACGAGGAGGACCGCGGCGAGGACCGGGATCGCGGCCGCAACTCCCTCGCGGAGGACCCGGAGCGACCGCGGACCGGCCGGTCGTCCCGCGGAGACGGTCCGACGCTCCGCGAGGCGGCGGAGCCGGTCGGCGGCGGGGGCGACCGCGCGCTCGACGCGGTCCCAGACGAACCGCGGGAAGAAGGGCAGCAGCGAGGTCGCGGAGATCGCGGGGAACACGCCGATCTGTAGCGCGGCGGCCATCGAGAGGTGCGCGGCGACGAACGTCCCCGCGAGCGCGGCCCGGACCCGGCCGGCGGCCGCGACCAGCAGCGGGGAGGCGACGAGCAGCGCGAGCCAGCCGTAGGTGGCCGCCGAGAGCAGCGCCGGCCACTCCGGGACGAGCCCGCCGAGCGGGCCGTGGAGGTAGGTGAGCCGGAACACGCGCGCGACCGCCTCGCCGCCGGGCCACATCGACCCTCGGAACTTCTCGACCGCGTTGGCGACGTACACGACGACCGCGAGCGTCAGGAGAAGCGCCGATGCGGGGCCCGCGACGCGGTCGCGGCCGTCGCCGCTGGGCGGGGCCGCGGCATCGGGGGCGCGGCGGCGGACCGCGTCGACCGACCAGCGAGCGCTGAGCGGGCACAGGAGTCCGGCGCCGAGCAGCTGGAGGAGGAGGGTGTCCCCGGCGTTGAGGACGAAGGGGTTCCGCGCCTGAAGCGACGCGAGCAGGAGCAGGGAGGCGACGACCGCGACGCGGGTCCGGTGGCCGACCGCGAGCGCGACAGCGGCGAGCGCGGCGGCGAGGAACAGCAGCGCGACGGCCCACGCCTCGCCGGAGACGGCGTGGAGCGAGAAGCGGGCGCCGAGTGGATACGCGTCGGTGAGCGTCGCCCGCGGGAGGACGCCGGCGTCCGTGTAGAAGGCGACGAGGTTCCGCGACCGGAGCGCGAGGTCGACGAGGAGGACGGCGCCGAGCGCGATCCGGAACGCGGCGAGCGCGCGGGGGTCAATCCCGAGTCGCCGGCGGAGCGCGGCGCGGAGCCGGGACGCGGCGCGGCGTGGGGCGGCGCCGCCGGCGGAATCGGCCGTCGTCACGATGGCTCCGACTCGCCCAGCGGCGGGAATAGGTCTTGCGGCGGCGGAGGGGGAGGCCGGTCGACCCCAGCGGTCGCCGCCGGCTTCCGGACGCTTATGTGGCCGCCGCGGGAGCCTCCGGTATGCGAGTCATCGTTCACGGCGGCGCCGGCGGCGCCCCGGACGACCCGGAGCCCAGGCAGGCGGTCCTCGACGAGGCGGCCGCGCGCGGCGCCGACGCCGCGACGCCGCTCGACGCGGTGGAGTCGGCAGTCGCCGTCCTCGAATCGGACCCCCGGTTCAACGCGGGCGTCGGCGGCGCGGTCCAGTCCGACGGCGTCGTCCGCACCGACGCGGGCGTGATGACCTCGGACCGCGAGATCGGCGCGGCCTGCTCGATGCCGGGCGTCGAACACGCGGCGAGCGTCGCCCGGATCGTCCGTGACGAGACGCCGCACGTCTTCGTCTCGGGTGAACACGCCGTCGAACTCGCGGCGGAGTTCGGCGTCGAGACGGGCGCCGCCCTGCTCACCGACGAGACGCGGGAGCGATACGAGGCGGAGGACCCGCCGCGGGGCGGCCCGCGGGAGCACCTCGACTGGCTCGCGTCGCGGTTCGGGTCGGGCGACGATCGGGCCGGCGAGCGGCCGGACGACGGCGACGGGACGGGGGTCGAGGCGTCGGGCCGCGCCTCCGATCACGACACCGTCGGCGCGGTCGCGACCGACGGGGAGCGCGTCGCGGCGGTCACCTCGACCGGCGGGCGGTCGTTCGCGCTCGCGGGGCGCGTCGGCGACGTGCCGCAGGTCGGCTCCGGCTTCTTTTGTACCGAGGCCGGCGGGGCGAGCGCGACGGGCGCCGGCGAAGACATCGCGCGGGTGACGCTCTCGCGACGAGCGGTCGGCCACCTCGATGACGGCCTCGGGGCGCAGGAGGCGGCGGACCGGGCGATCGCGGAGTTCGAGGAGCTGACCGGGTCGGGGGCGGGCGTCATCGTCCTCGACCCGACCGCGGCGGGCGCAGACGCGGCCGGGAGCGCGTTCAACACCGAGGGGATGCAGACGAGCGTCGCACACGAATAGCCGCCGGCGAGTCCGGCGCGGCGAGGCGGCGTCCCGGCCGGGCGACGGACCCGCGCTATTCGAGGGCGGTCGCGAGCTTTCGGTTGCGGTTCGTCGTGGGAACGTCGGAGTCGATGAGCTGTCCGCAGGCGTCGACGAACCCGGCGTGACCGACCTCGCCGCAGAGGACGTGGGTTTCCGCCTCGGTGTTGACGTAGACGTCGATCACGTCGCGGTCCGAGTGAGAGAGGAAGTCGCGGGTCGTGTTCCAGCCGCCGACCGCGAACAGCCCGAGGAACGCCGCGAACGCGATCTCGGGGCGGGTCTCGACGCGTCCGGTGTACACCAGCCCGATAGCGCCGACGGTGAGGACGAGCGAGAGGACGAGGAAGAACAGTCCGAGGAACGTGTGCCGGTGGAGGCTCGTGTCCCGCTCGAACTCGACGCTTGTGATATCGCGGACCGGGATCGAGACGGGTTCGTCCGCGGACGGCCGACGGTAGGTGAGTTCCCCGTCGGACGCAGAAAACGAGACCGTGTTTTCTCCGTCGATGATATATTCATCGAGGTGTGCTTCGGTCGTGAAATTCATGAGGGGACAGGACGGTGTCGAGACGGTTCTTTCGGTTCGTCTGATATGTAGCTTTCGACACCTATTGGCGGCTTTCAGCGCCTCCGTCGACTGCCCCCGCGACGGTGACTCGAGGGGACCGCCACTGGTAGCACCGGTCGTACCTCGTCGCCCGCGGAGGCGAGGATACAAGCCCGACCGTCGCCTTGCGCCGGTATGGTAACCTTCCTCGCCGGGGGGACGGGCACGCCGAAGCTCCTCGACGGCGCGGCCCGGGTGTTCGATCCGTCCGAGACCGCGGTCGTCGCCAACACCGGCGACGACGTCGAGATCGGCGGTCACCTCGTCTGCCCCGACGTCGACACCGTGCTGTTCGCGGGCGGCGGCGTCCTCGACCGCGAGACGTGGTGGGGGATCGACGGCGACACGACCGCGACCCACGAGGAGCTCTCCCGCCTCGCGAGCGCCGCGGGCGACGCGCTCGACGGCGAGCCGGGGACCCCGCGCTACCTCGACGACGCGACGCAGACCGCTGGCCGCGAGATCGCCCGCTGGCGGCGGTTCTCCGCGGTCGGCGAGTTCATGGAGATCGGCGACCGCGACCGCGCGGTCCACCTCACGCGCACGGGCCTGCTCGACGAGGGGAAGTCGCTCACCGAGGCGGTCCGCGTCCTCGCCGCGGCGTTCGACCTCGACGTCGACCTCCTCCCGATGTCCGACGACGCGGTGGCGACGCTGGTCCACACCGAGGGCGGCGAGACCATCCACTTCCAGGAGTACTGGGTCGCGCGCCGCGCCGAGCCCGCGGTCGCCGACGTGGAGTTCCGGGGGGCGGCCGACGCGGAACCGACCGACGCCGCGCTGGCGGCGCTCGCCGACCCGGTCGTGATCGGCCCCTCGAACCCGGTGACGAGCCTCGGCCCGATGCTGGCGCTCCCCGGGTTCGAGCGCGCGCTCCGCGAGACGCCCGTGGTCGCCGTCTCGCCGTTCGTCGGCGACGAGGTGTTCTCCGGCCCGGCCGCGGAGCTGATGGCGGGCGTCGGCCGCGAGCCCTCGACAGCGGGGGTGGCCGAAGCGTACCCCTTCGCGGACGCGTTCGTCCTCGACGACGACGACCCGACCGACCTCGATCGGCACGTCGAGCGCACCGACACGGAGATCGACGGCGTCGACGACGCCGAGCGCGTCGCCCGGGCCTGCGAACGAGCGCTGACGGCGGTCGCCGGCGGCGCGGCGGACGCGGGGGCGCCGCGGGAGGGGGCGGAGTGACCCGGCGCGCCGACGCGGCCGGAGCGTCCGCGGGCGACGATCCGTTCCTCGTCGCCGCGAGCCTCAGCGGCGCGGCCGACAGCGAGTGGGCCCGCGCTGCGGCCGAGCACGTCGACGCCGCGCTACTCGGCGGGGTCGCGCTCGATCCCGCCAGTCGGGCGGCCGCCCGCGATCTCGTCGCGCGCGGGCGATCGGAGTTCCTCCCGACCGACCCGCTCGGGTTCGTCGCCGACCAGATCGACGCGCTCGCCGAGGTTCCGGTCCGGCCGGGGGTCAACGTCCGGAGCGCGGCGCCGGAGCCGGTCCGGGAGGCCGCGCGGATCTGCGCCGACCGCGGCGCGGTCTGCGAGGTCAACGCCCACTGTCGGCAGCCCGAACTCCGCGCGGTCGGCTGCGGCGAGTCGCTGCTCCGCGATCCGGCCCGGTTGACGCGGTACGTCGCCGCCGCGAGCGGGACGGGCGCGACGACGAGCGTGAAGGTCCGCGCCGAGGTGCCCGGGGTCGACCTCGTCGCCGTCGCGGAGCGCGTCGCGAGCGCGGGCGCGGACTGGCTCCACGTCGACGCGATGGACTCGGAGGCGGTGATCGCGGACCTCGCAGCGGCGGTCGACGCGGCATCCGGGGGCGGAGACCGCCTCGCCGACCTGACAGTCGTCGCCAACAACGGCGTCCGAGGCCGCGAGACGGTCGCCGAATACGCCGCGCACGGGGCCGACGCGGTGAGCGCGGGGCGCCCGACGGAGGACCCGCCGGTCCTCGCGCGCGTCGCGGACGCTGTCGATGAGTGGCGGGCGGGATCGCTGCGGGAGCGCGCCGGCGAAGCGGATCCCGGGCCGGAGGTGCGGCCGTGAGCGGTGACGAGCGCCCGACAGGAGATGCGACGAAACCGGCGGGAGACGTGACGCCGAGCGGGGCGACGGACCCCGTCGACGACGCGACGCTCGCGCTCCTGGTGGAGGTGGCCGGCACGCCGAAGCCCGGGAACGTGGACCGCCGCCGCGACCTCGACGACCTCCGGTTCGAGGCGTTCCTCGGCGGCGCGGTCGGCGCCCGGCCGGGGCTCGAACTGGCTGCCGAGACCGACGGCGGCGTCGCCGAGCGGCCCGCGGTCGGCGCGGCCTTCGAGCGGGCCGTGGAGGGGATGGCCGCACGCGCCGGCACGAACACCCAGTTCGGCTGTCTCCTGCTGCTCGTCCCGCTGGTGCGGGCGGCTGCGGACCCCGACCGCGACCTCTCCCCCGCCGGCGTGGACGCGGTCTGTCGGTCGACGACCGTCGACGACGCGGTCGCGTTCTACCGGGTGTTCGAGGTCGTCGACGTCGCGGTCGACGACCCGCCGGAGGGCGCGGCCGACCTCGACGTGCGCCGCGGGGGCGCCGCCGAGCCCGCGCTCCGCGAGCGCGAGGCGACGCTTCGGGACGTGCTCGCGCTGTCAGCGGACCCGGTCGACGCTGGGGCGGCGGGCGGCTCGGCCGCCTCTGACCGCGTCCCGGACCGCAACGCGGCGGAGTGGGTCGAGGGGTTCCCGCGGACGTTCCGCGCGGCCGAGTGGATCCTGACGGACGAGGGGCCGCTGGCCGACCGGGCGGCGCGGGCGTTCCTCGGGCTGCTCGCCGCGGAGCCGGACACCCTCGTCGCGTCGACTCGGGGGGCGGAGACGGCCCGCGAGGCGAGCGCGCGGGCGAGAGAGATCCTGTATCCGGACGGCAGCGACCCGAGCGACCCCGTCGGAGACGTCTCCGCGGTCGACGCCGAGGCCGTTCACGGCGCCGACCTCGACGCCGCGGAGTCGCTGGCGGCGGCGTTCGTCGCCGAGGGGATCAACCCCGGCACGACCGCCGACCTCACCTGCGCGGCGCTGTTCGTCGCGCTCCGGCGCGGCGCGGAGGTGGCGCCGTGAGCGATGGAGCGCCGGACGGGGGGCCCGTCGGCGTAGCCCCGGACGGGTGGCCGGTGCCGCTCCGGGGCGTCACGGAGTCGGTGGTGACGACGCGCGGGCCGAACGACCGGTGGAACGTCGCTGCGCTCGGAGTTCACGCCCCGGACGAGCCGGACGAGCCGGTCACCGCGCGCACCTACGGCCGCACCCGGACGTGGCGGAACTTCGCCGAGCGCGGGGGCGGCGTGGTCCAGTTCACCGTCGACCCGCGGACGTTCGTCGACGCGGCGCTGACGGTCCGGGAGACGGACGACCCCGTCCTCCCGAGCGCCGACGCGTGGGTCGAGGTGCGCGCGGAGGAGGTCGCGGCCGAGGCCGAGGGCGAGACCACGATCCGGACGTGGGAGCTGTCGCCGGTCGAGTCGGCGGTCGTCGCCGAGCGCGTTCCCACCGTCAACCGGGGGTTCGGCGCGGTCGTCGACGCGACGGTGGCCGCCTCGCGGCTGGACGTGCCGTCGTTCGACACGGCCGAGCTGCTCGACCGGCTCCGCTACTTCGCCGACGTGGTGGAGCGCTGCGGCGGGCCGGCCGAGCGCGAGGCGTTCGATCGCATCGACGAGGCGACTGGGTGGCGCGAGCGCGACGGCGAGTGACGGGGCGGGAGCGACCGAGGCTCGCTTCGGCCGCCGGGAGCGCGCCTCGCGGCCGCTCGCGGCGGAACGAACCCTTTTAGTTCGGGCCGCCGGTACCGCTCGGTATGGCCATCAAACCCAAGTACATCAAACAGCTCGGGAACCTCCTGCTGGAGCAGTATCCCGACTCGTTCAACGCGGACTTCGAGACGAACAAGGAGAGCGTCACGGCGCTGACGACCGTCGAGTCGAAGGGCGTCCGTAACCGGATCGCCGGCTACGTCACCCAGAAGAAGTCGCAGGCGGCGCAGAACGCGTAACCGCTCGGTTCGAATCGTCCGGTTCTGCCGACGGGTCCGACCGTCCGACCGCTTAAGTCCGGAGCCGCGGCCACGCCGCCTCGATGGACGCGCTCGTGCGGCCGACGGTCGACCCGGCGTTCGCGGCCGGGGCGCTCGCCTTCCTCCTCGCCGGGGTCGCGCTCGGGACCGCGAGCGGGCTGGTCCCGGGGCTCCACGCCAACAACTTCGCGCTGCTCTTGGCCGGGTTCGCGCCGTCGGTACCCGCCGATCCGCTGTTCGTCGGGGTCGCGATGCTCGGCGCCGGCGTCGTCCACTCGTTCCTCGACATCGTCCCCGCGCTCGCGCTGGGCGTCCCCGACGCCGCGACCGCAGTCGCCGCGCTTCCCGGTCATCGGTTGGTGATCGCGGGGCGGGGGAGAGAGGCGGTCCGCCTCTCCGCCGTCGGCTCCGGGCTGGCGGTCGCGCTCGCGGTGCCGCTGGCGGTCCCGATCACGTGGCTCATGATCCGGTGGTACCCGACGCTGCGGGCGCACCTCCCGCTGCTGCTCGGCGCCGTCGTCGTCGCGCTCGTCCTGACGGAGTCGTCGCGGCGGGCGGCGGTCGGCGGACTCGTCGCCTTCCTCGCGAGCGCCGCGCTCGGCCTCGCGACGCTCGACGCCGACCCCGCGGCCCCGCTGTCGACCGGCGGCGTCCTCGCGCCGCTCTTCGCCGGGCTGTTCGGCGTTCCGGTCCTCGTCGACGCGCTCGGCGGCGACGGCGTCCCGCCGCAGGCCGACCCGCAGATCGCGATGGACGCGCGCGACCTCGGAACGAGCGCCGGTGCCGGCTCGCTCGCCGGCGCGGTGGTCGGCTACGTGCCGGGCGTGTCGGCAGCCATCGCCGCCGTGGCCGCGATGCCGGCGGTGCCCTCCGAGTCGGTCGACCGCGGGTTCGTGGTGGCGACGAGCGGCGCGAACACCGCGAACACGATCTTTGCGCTGTTCGCGCTGGTCGCGCTCGGGACGCCGCGCACGGGCGTGACCGTGGCGATCGACCGCGCCGGCGTGCCGTTCGCGCTCCCGTTGCTGCTCGTCGCGGCCGCGACCGCGGCGTGTTTCGGGTTCGCGCTGGTCGTGCTCGTCGGCGACCCGTACCTCCGGACGTCGGGAACGCCGACTACACCCGGCTCTCTGTCGGCGTGTTGGGGCTGCTCGCGCTCGTTTCGTACGCGTTCGCCGGGGCGTTCGGCGTCGGCGTCCTGATCGTCGCCGGCGCGCTGGGGCTCGCCCCGCCCCGGGTCGGCGCGCGGCGCGTCCACCTGATGGGCGTGTTGATCGGACCGCTGATCGCCGGGTGAGACGTCGCGGAGACCGCGGCGGGACGCGGCGGATCGCCCGAGCAGCGGCACGGTACCGTCACGCACGGAGGGTTCCGAGGCAAAGAACAACGGTTAAAAGTCGCGGCCGGTAGGTACGTGTATGAGCCAGAGCGACTCTCAAGCCACCCCGCAGTGCGTCTCCTGTGGGATTCAGGTGTCCGGGATGAACGCCGCGCAGTTCTCCTGCCCGGACTGCGGCGCCACCATCTACCGGTGCGCGAAGTGCCGGAAGCAGAGCAACCTCTACGAGTGCCACGACTGCGGCTTCCGGGGGCCCTGAGATGGGCGACGTCGCCGCCAAGATCAAGGTCATGCCGAACAGCCCCGAGGTCGACCTCGACGAGCTACAGGACCGGCTGGAGGAGGTCCTCCCCGAGGGCGCGAAGATCCGCGGCTTCGAGCGCGACGACGTCGCGTTCGGGCTGGTCGCGCTCCTGCCGACCGTCATCGTCCCCGACGGCGCCGGCGGCACCGAGGCCGTCGAGGAGGCGTTCTCGCAGGTCGAGGACGTCGAGTCCGTCAACGTCGAGAACGTCGGTCGCCTGTAAGGCCGGGGCCGCCGTTCGGACGGCACCCGCGGTCCGGTTTTTGCGGTTTCCGTTCCGCTCGGAGAGCCGCCGCTCCGGCGTTCGTGTCGGTCGGCCGATTACCGCCCCGACTCGTAGAACTCCTCGCGGTACACGCGCCCGAAGGCGTTGCGCCGGAGGGTGCTGGCCGCCGCGTCCGGCTCCTCTTGGTACGTCGCCGCGACGACGGTGTCCGCGAAGGGAATCGGGTGCCAGACGACGTTGTCGACGCTGTCGGAGCCGATCCGTACGACCGCGTCCTCGTCGAACTCGCTGTCGGCGAGCCACGCGTCGAACTCGTCGCCCTCGCCGACGTGGACCGCGAGCAGCTCGGCGAACGTCGCGTCGCGGGCGGTTCGGATCACCTCAGGGGTGACGCGCTCGTCGTACTCATCGGCGCCGAACGACATCGCCTTCGTCGCCTCGCGGACGACCACCTGCGCGACCGGACCGACCTCCTCGTACCGTTCGAGCGCCTCGGCGCGCGTCTGGGGGGCGAACGTGCCTCTGGTCTCCATGGACACGATTGACCGGGGGCGGGCAAGGGCGTTCCGCTACGCGTCGGGGTCGGGGTCGGCGGAATCGGACTCCTCATCGGCGTCGTCTGCGGCCGCGTTTCTGGTCATCTCGCGCGCCTCGCGGAGCGCTTCGGCGACCGCTGGGTCGTCGACGGCGTCGGGATCCGGGACGCCGGCCCCGGAAGCGGGGTCGGCGTGGCCGTGGTCGTGAGCGTGGTCTGAGGGAGCCGCGTCCCCGCCCGACCCCATTCCGACGTCCGGGCGGCCTCGGGGGACCGTGTCCTCGAACACCTCGTCGTACTCGGCGTCGTCGGCGTGCGGCGTCACCTCGGCCGCGAGTTCCGCCGGTTCGCGGTCGCTCCAGTCGTCGACGCGTTCGTCGAGCCACGCCTCGTGGTCGCCGCCGTGGAGCATCGCCGTGAACGCGAGGTGATGCGCGAGGTGTTCGCCGTCGCGCTGCGGGGTGTCGCAGACGGGGCACGCGTATCCCATGTCGGTCGAAGATTCGCGGGTGAGCCGTAAAGCCGCGTCGAAGGTGGAGCGCCCCGCGCCGAACGGCGACCGCTCGCGACCTCGCCCCGGGTCGTCGCGCGCGCTGACGCCACTATAACAGCAACTTTATCACTCGCACGGGGCGAAATTCGCATAAGACTACTCCGTTAGGAGGTCCAACAGTGACTGAAGCCAACACACAACCGGAGGTGAACATCGGTCTCGTCGGTCACGTCGACCACGGGAAGACGACGCTCGTACAGGCGTTGTCCGGCTCGTGGACCGACCAGCACAGCGAGGAGATGAAACGCGGCATCTCGATTCGGCTGGGGTACGCGGACGCGACGTTCCGGCGCTGCCCCGGCGTCGACGAGCCCGAGTGTTACACCGTCGACGAGGAGTGCGAGGACGGCTCCGAGAGCGAACCGATCCGAACGGTGTCGTTCGTCGACGCGCCGGGCCACGAGACGCTGATGGCGACGATGCTCTCGGGCGCGTCGATCATGGACGGGGCGGTCCTAGTCGTGAGCGCGACCGAGGACGTCCCGCAGGCCCAGACGGAAGAGCACCTGATGGCGCTCGATCTCATCGGGATCGAGAACATCGTCATCGCGCAGAACAAGGTCGACCTGGTGAGCCGCGACCGCGCCGTCGACAACTACGAGCAGATCCAGGAGTTCGTCGAGGGAACCGTCGCGGAGGACGCGCCGATCGTCCCCGTCTCGGCCCAGCAGGAGGTCAACCTCGACCTACTCATCGACGCGGTCGAGTCCGAGATCCCGACGCCGGACCGCGACCCGGGCGAGAGCGCCCGGATGTACGCCGCCCGCTCGTTCGACATCAACCGCCCCGGCGCGACCGCCGAGGACCTGAAGGGCGGCGTCGTCGGCGGATCGCTCGTCAGCGGCGAGCTGTCGGTCGGCGACGGGCTGGAGATCCGACCGGGGCGCGAGGTGGACGAGGAAGGCCAGACGGAGTGGCGGCCGCTGGAGACGACCGTCCGGTCGCTCCAAGCCGGCAACCGCGACGTCGACACCGCCCACCCGGGCGGCCTCCTCGGCGTCGGCACCGGGCTCGACCCGAGCCTGACGAAGGGCGACGCCCTCGCCGGCCAGGTCGCCGGCGAGCCGGGGACGCTCCCCCCGACCCGCGAGGAGTTCGAGATGACGGTCGACCTGCTCGAGCGCGTCGTCGGCAAGGAGGACGACGAGAGCGGCGAGAGCGACATCGAGGAGATCAGCACCGGCGAGCCCCTGATGCTCACGGTCGGTACCGCGACGACGGTCGGCGCGGTGACGAGCGCGCGCGACGGTGAGTGCGAGGTGAGCCTCAAGCGGCCCGTCTGCGCCGAGGAGGGCGCGCAGATCGCGATCAACCGGCGCGTCGGCGCGCGCTGGCGGCTCATCGGCGTCGGAACGCTCACGTAGCGTGGCCGACGACGCCCCCGCAGACGGTCCCGACGCGACGCCCGCGGACGACGACCGCGCAGAGGGGCTCGGGGGAAGCGGCGTTCCCGTCGTCGCGCTCGACGCGAGCGCGCTGATGGCGCCGGTCGAGGCCGACCTGCGGCTGTTCGAGGAGTTGGATCGGCTCCTCGGCGGCTACGAGACCGTGGTGCCGGCGGCGGTCCTGGCGGAGCTCGACGGGCTTCAGGCCGGGAACGGCGCGGAGGCGACCGCGGCGAGCGTGGGCGCGGACCTCGCGGAGCGGGCGGAGGCGGTGGAGACGGACGAATCGTACGCCGACGACGCGCTCGTCGCCTTGGCCGCGGCCGGCCGGGTCGACGCCGTCGTCACCAACGACGGCCCCCTCGCGAAACGGGTGCTGGCGGCGGACGCACCAGTAATCGGTTTAAGGGGTCGGAACACACTGGCGATAACGGAACCCTAGCGGCCGCGGACAACCAACAACATGTACAAACGAGTTCGACTCAAGGACACGGTCGAGGTCCCGCCGAAGCACTTGGCGGACGTCACCGACGAGCGGGTGAAAGCCCTGCTTCAGGACAAGCTGGAAGGACGGATGGACGAGGACGTCGGCAGCGTCGTGAGCGTCATCGAGGTTCACGACATCGGCGAGGGGGCGGTGTTACACAACCGGCCCGGCGTCTACTACGAGGCGGAGTTCGACGCGCTCACCTACGACCCCGACATGCAGGAGGTCGCCGACGGAACCGTCGTCGAGACGGTCGAGTTCGGCGCCTTCGTCGGGATCGGACCGGTGGACGGGCTGCTCCACGTCTCGCAGATCACCGACGAGTACCTCACGTTCGACGGCGCGAACCAGCAGCTCGCCTCGTCGGACTCCGACAAGACGCTCGGGGTCGACGACGCGGTGCGCGTCCGCGTCGTCACCAAGAGCATCGACGAGCGCAACCCCCGGGACTCGAAGATCGGGCTCACGGCGAAACAGCCCGGCCTCGGGAAGCACGACTGGCTCGAAGGGCAGCGGAAGCACCGCGAACAGACCGGTGAGGAGGCCGACTGATGGCCGAGGACCGCCTGGCGTGCCGGGAGTGTCACCACGTCAACGACCCGGACGCTCAGACCTGCGCGCTCTGCGGGTCGTCGTCGCTGACGGAGGACTGGGCGGGCTACGTCATCATCACCAAGCCCGAGGACAGCGATATCGCCGAGGAGATGAACGTCTCCGAGGCGGGCGCGTACGCGCTCAAGGTGCGGTGACCCAACGCCGCGCCGCCGGACGAAGCCGATGAGCGACCCACTTCTCACCCTCCCCGAATCGCTCCGCGACGCTTTCAAGGAGCCGCTGGGACCGGTGACGACGGACGCCGGCGCGCTCTTGGAGGCCGTCGACGAGGCCCGCGAGCGACGCGGCTCGTCCGCGGGGGGACCGCCGCAGCTGATCGCGGTCGGCGACGTGGTCACCTACCACCTCCGAGAGGCCGGCCGCGTCCCGGACGTGGCGTTGGTCGACGGGAAGACGGAGCGCGAGGCGGTCCGCGAGGAGATCGAGACCGCGCTCGCGGCGACGGAGGAGCGGCGGATCGCGGTCGAAAACCCGGCCGCGGCGCTGTCAGCGGCGCTGCTCGACGCGCTCGCCGAGGCGCTCGCGGCGGACGAGCCGGTGACGATCGAAGTGACCGGCGAGGAGGACCTGGCGGCGCTGCCGGCGATGCTCGCGGCCCCGCTCGGGTCCACCGTCGTCTACGGACAGCCCGGCGAGGGGATGGTCCGCGTCGCGGTCACGCCCGAAGCCCGGCGACGGGCTCGGGAACTGTTCGAGGGGCTCGCCGGCGACACTGCGGCCGGCTACGACGCCCTCGGCGTCGAGCTGAGTGAGAGCGACGATGGTGGCCCGGACGGGAGAGATCCGACGGATCCGGCGTGACGGCCGCCCGAGCGACGCGGCCTCGACCGGCATCACTCGCCGTCGACCGCGACGACGGTCGCCGTGAGGACCCCGAGACCGGCGATCAGTCCGGCCGCCGTCGCTAGCAGGGGCGTCGTCGGAATCGCTCCCATGGAGAGGTACGGCTCGACGCCGTTGCGGCGGAGCGCTTCGAGGGCCTCGACGCCCCAGTGCCCGCTCGCCAGCAGGACCAAGCCGACGCCGACGCCGAGTCCGCCGGTGACGAAGCCGATCCCGGTCAGCGCGTCCTCGAGGGCGAGGAACGTCCAGACCTGGTCGTCGCTCGGTTCGGGACCGCGCGCGAGCCGGCGCTGGAGCGCGACGAGCCCGAGGCCGGCTCCGCCGGCGGCGACCGTCCCCGCCAACACGACTGCCACGACGCCGAGGTGGGCGGCGAGCGGCGGCCCAGAGAAGTTCGCCTCGCGGACGGCCGGGGGGAGGGTCGCGACGAGCGGGCCCGTCAGTGCCCCGAAGAGAGCCAGCGTCCCGCAGATCCGGGCCTTTCGGACGGGTGACAGCGGGACGACGACGTTCGCCGCCCGAGTGAGTTCGTACTGCGACCGGTCGGTAGGGTCGAATCGGGTGTCGTCTGACATCCGCGTGGTAACGGTACGCACGCACCGGAGGGGGGAAACCCTGACGCCGAACAGTGTGTCTCGTCGGCGGTCGGTCCGGAGTTCGGCGGCGACACCCCCGCTTCGAAATCCTTTTACAGCTTTCGAGGGGATATACGCCTAACTGAACCATGGACGTCGATATCATCTCCGAGGAGGAGAACCCGATGCTGCACCGCACGGACATCCGTTTCGAGACGACCCACGAGGAGGCCACGCCCTCCCGACTGTCGGTCCGCGACTCGCTGGCGGCGAAGCTCGACAAGGACTCCGAGGAGGTCGTCGTCCACGAGCTCGACACGAAGTTCGGCATGCGCAAGACGGTCGGCTACGCGAAGGTGTACGACTCCGCGGCCGACGCGCTGGATGTCGAGCAGGACCATATGCTCGAGCGCAACAAGATCGGCGGCGACGAGGCGGACGCCGAGGAAGCGTAACTCCGCCGGATGCGCGTTCTCGGCATCGAGGGTACCGCGTGGTGCGCGAGCGCCGCGCTGTACGACGCCGAGGCCGACTCAGTTCTCATCGAATCAGACCCATATGAGCCGGATAGCGGCGGCATTCACCCGCGCGAGGCCGCCGAACACATGTCGGAGGCGATCCCGGAGGTGGTCGATAGCGTCCTGACCGCCGCCGAGGAGCGACACGGTCCGGACGCGGTCGACGCGGTCGCCTTCTCTCGCGGCCCCGGGCTCGGTCCCTGCCTCCGGATCGTCGGGACCGCGGCGCGGTCGCTCGCCGGGACGCTCGGCGTCCCGCTCATCGGCGTCAACCACATGGTGGCGCACCTCGAGATCGGTCGCCACCGCTCCGGCTTCGACAACCCGGTCTGTCTGAACGCCTCCGGCGCGAACGCGCACCTGCTCGGTTACCACGACGGGCGGTACCGGGTCCTCGGCGAGACGATGGACGCCGGGGTGGGCAACGCGATAGACAAGTTCACGCGCCACGTCGGGTGGAGCCACCCCGGCGGACCGAAGGTGGAGTCGGCGGCCGCCGAGTTCGCGACGGGCGCGGGCGAGGTCGGCAGCGAAGGGGAAGGGGCCGGAGGCGAGGAGGGGTCGGCCGCCGAGACCGACCTCCTCGATCTCCCCTACGTGGTCAAGGGGATGGACTTCTCGTTTTCGGGGATCAGCTCGGCCGCCAACGACGCCGCGGACAGCGGCGTCCCCGTCGAGGAGATCTGCTTTTCGCTCCAGGAGCACGTGTTCGCGATGCTGACGGAGGTCTCGGAGCGCGCGCTGTCGCTGACCGGCGCGGACGAGCTCGTGTTGGGCGGCGGCGTCGCACAGAACGACCGGCTGCGGGAGATGTTGGCGACGATGTGCGAGGCCCGCGGCGCCGACTTCCACGCGCCGGAACCGCGATTCCTCAGGGACAACGCCGGGATGATCGCCGTGTTGGGCGCGAAGATGGCCGCCGCCGGGGACACCGTCCCGATCGCGGAGTCCGCGGTCGACCCGAGCTTCCGGCCGGATCAGGTGCCGGTGACGTGGCGAGACGGGGAGTCGGTCGCGCGCGGACGCGGGGGGGCCGAGTCGCGAAGCGCGGCGCGCGACGCGGAGGCGGACCGCCGCGGCGCGGAGGCGACCGTGACGGTCGAGGGGACGGACGGCGACCGGCGCGTGGTCAAGCGACGGGTGCCGAAGTCGTACCGACACCCCGAACTCGACCGGACGATCAGGCGCGACCGGACCGTCGCGGAGGCCCGGCTGACGAGCGAGGCGCGGCGCGCCGGCGTGTCGACGCCGCTCGTGTACGACGTCGACCTCGCGGAGGCGACGTTGACGCTCCAGCACGTCGGGGAGCGCGACCTCGCGGCCGCCCTCGACGAGGGGACGGCGGAGGCCGTCGGTCGCCACCTCGCGCGGCTCCACGGCGCCGAGATGGTCCACGGCGACCCGACGACGCGGAACGTTCGGGTGTCGAAGCGCGGCGAGCGCACGGAACGCGACGGGCGGTCGAGCCCGCCGCCCGAGACGTACCTCATCGACTTCGGGCTCGGCTACCACACGGGCCACGTCGAGGACCACGCGATGGACCTCCACGTGTTCGAGGGATCGGTCCGAGCGACCGCGACGGAACCCGGCCCGTTGCTAGCGGCGTTCGAGAGCGGGTACGAGGCCGTCGGCGACGAAGCGGTCCTCGACCGACTCCGAGACGTGGCGGACCGCGGCCGCTACCGGTGACGAACCGCCGGCTCGGCCGGGGTCAGAGCCCTGACCGGCGACGGCCGCAGCGCCGTTCCGATCGGCGCGCCGGGTCGCCACGATTTATGGTGTCGGCCGACAGATAGACTCATATGGCAGACAAACCGTCTTCGGGAGAGGTTCTCGGGATCCCGTACAACTTCGAGCGACCGAGCCTCGGTCGGCTGCTCTCGTCGTACTGGCAGCCCGGCAAGGGGATGCTCGTCGAGAAGCCGTTCGGCATCGGCTACACGCTGAACCTCGCCAACTGGCGGTCGTGGATCGTCCTCGCGGTCGCCGGCGGGCTCTACTACCAGCAGCAGCAGTCCGGCGGCGCCGACCTGTCCGGCGGTTCCGACGAGGACGCCGCCGACGACGGCGACGGACCGGTCGAAGTGATCGTCGACGACGACTGACGCCGTGCGCGACGGCGGGTGAGAGACGGCACCGCGATCACCGGTTTTCACCGCTGATTCCGCGTCGGTTTCTTTTAAATATCAGCAGGATGAAGGAGAGGTAATGAAAGTCCAGTTCGAGTGCTCGTGTTCGGAGGAGATCTCCGAGTTCACCCGCGGCGAGACGAGCCGGGGAGTCCACGTCGAATGCGGGAACTGCGGCGCGGTGTACGCCGTGACGATCACCGAGTTGGAGTAGCGGGCGGCGACGCGGACTCGAATCGGAGCCGGACTGTCGTACCGTCGTCGGTCGCGTCGAACCGGACGGTTCCCCCCTGCGTCTCGCACATCCACTTGACGAGCCACAGCCCGATGCTGCTCGCGTGCGAGAGCGGCGTCTCCTCTTCCGCCTGTAAGACCTCACGCTCGTCGGGGGGAATCCCCGGGCCGTTGTCGATGACCTCCAGACAGGTGGTCGTCCCGTTTTCGCGGATCGTCGCCGTCACGCGGCGCGTCGCGCCGTCGTTGTGGGTGACCGCGTTCTCGAACACCTCGCGGATCGGGAACTCGACGGTGTCGTCCGCGCGGATCCACGCCTCAGAGGGGGTCTCGACGGTGAGCGCGGCGCCGTCGGCGTCGACGACGTCGAGCGCCTCGTGGACCGCGGCGACGAGGTCGACGCGGCCGTCCGGTCGCTCGGGCGACGCGTCCTCGATGACGCGGAGCTTCTCGCTTATCTCGACGATGTCGTCGGTCGTCTCCCGGACCGTCTCCAAGCACTCTCGACTCCGCTCGTCGTCGATCCGGTCGGCCAGCAGGTCGGTGTACCCCCGGATCACGTTGAGATCGTTGCGGACGTTGTGCCGAAACACACGACTCAGAACCTGTATCTGCTGGTTAGAGGTTTCGAGGTTTCGGCGCGCGGTCTCCGCCCGTTGGCGGTGGTGCGTGACCGCTCCGTAGAGGAGCCCGCCGGACCCGGCGACGAGCAGCCAGTCCCCGACGAGACGCGTCGGCGTCCACCCGCCCGCGACCCCAATCGTCGACGCGACGGCGAGGTCGACCGCGACCGCGGACGCCGCCGCGATACACAGGTACGCCGCCGTGAGGGCGGTCGCCGACCGCCCGTGGAGTAGGTCCGGAATATATTTCATTTATATCTAGTTTAACTCCAAACGAATTTTCCGTTCACGGAACACCTTGACGGCCGACGGCTTAAGTTTTGACCGCCGGTCAGGGAGGCGACCGGCGGCGGCGCGGTCACCACGAGGCGCAGTCAGGACAGACGAAGGCGTCGTCGTCGCGCCAGCGGCGGTCGACACGCTCGCCGCACCGGTCGCACTCGGCGCCGTCGGCGTGCCACGTCGAGGTGGCGGTCGCGGGAGCGGCGTCGGTCGCGGGAGCGGCGTCGGTCGCCTCGTCGGGGTCGACGCCGTCACCTTCCGCGTCGTCCGGAGCGCTCTCCGCGGACTCGTCGCCGTCGTCGTCCGCGGCGAAGTCGTCGAGCGAGCGGTCCTCGGTCATCTACGCCTCCCGTCGGAGCCGGTCGACGACGTAGTCGCGCTCCAGCTCGCCGAGGAACTCCCCGAGCCGCGGCCCTTGCGTGTCGTCGAAGAAGAGGCGGTAGCCCGCCGCGAAGAACTCGCTCACCTCGATGTCGTGGTCGCGCGCAGTCTCGTACATCGCCCCTTGGATCTCCTCCCCGTCGTGGCCGGCCGCGACGAAGTCGGCGAGGTCGTCGAGCGCGGCCGCGACGTCTCCGTCGAACTCGACCGCGGGGAGGTCGGTCTGGAGCCGGTAGTCGTACTCGTTCCCCGTCCGCTCGGCCCAGTTCCGCGCCTGCTCGACGCGGGCGAGCGCAGCGTCGACGATGTCGGCGTCGGCGTCGTCCGGGATATGGCCCTCGTCGCGGGCGAGGCGCTCGCGGAAGTCGGGGTCGTCGACCATGCCGAGCACCGCCGCGAACGTGTACGGGAGCCGGATCGGCTTCTCCGCCGGCGGGTCGTCGGGCCGGCCGACGACGAACGGGTAGGCGCGCTCGGCGAAGGCGACCAGATCCGGGTCGTCGACCTCGCCGAAGTAGGCGCGCTCGAACCGGTCGAAGCGGTCGACCAGTTGGTCGAGCCGCTCAATGTCGAGGTCGCGGGCCTTCTTCGGGTGGAGCGCGAAGAAGTAGCGCAACACCTCGGGCTCGATCAGCTCCAGGAGCTCTTGGACCGTGACGACGTTGCCCTCGGAGGAGGAGAACGCGTCGCCGTTGAGCGTGAACCACTCGTACACCATCGGCACGGGCGGCTCCTCGCCGAAGACGTTCCGCGCGACGTCGACGCCGGAGGGCCACGACCCCTCCGCGTGGTCCTTACCGAACGGCTCGAAGTCGACGCCGAGGACGCCCCACTGCGCGGGCCACTCCAACCGCCACGGGAGCTTTCCCTCGCGGAACGTCGCGGTGCCCTCGTGGCCGCACCCCTCGATCGTGTTGCCGCCGGCGTCCATGTCGGTACAGACGTAGTCGACGGTCTCGGCCTCTGCGTCGATCGCCGTCACCGTCTCCGTGACCTTGCCGCACTCCGCACAGACCGGGTTGAACGGGACGTACTCGTCGTCAACTTTGTCCTGATACGGGGAGAGCACCTCGCGGACGCGCTCGACGTCGGCGAGTACCGTCCGAATCGCCTCGTCGAAGTCGCCGTCGGCGTACAGATCGGTGTTCGAGAGCATCTCGACCGGGACGTTCAGGCGGTCGGCGTCGGCCTTGAGCAGGCCCGCGAAGTGGGCCGCGTACGACTCGGCCTCGCCGAACGGGTCCGGGATCTCGGTGTACGGCTTCCCGAGGTTGCGGCCGAGCGCGCCCGCGTCGACCTCGCCGAGCCCGACGATCTCGCCGTCCGCGTTCGCCAGCTTGCGCGGGACCTTCCGCAGCGGGTCCTTGTCGTCGGAGGTGAACACCTGCCGGACCTCGTGGCCGCGGTCGCGGAGCACCTCGGCGACGAAGTAGCCGCGCATGATCTCGTTGAAGTTCCCGAGGTGCGCGACGCCGGACGGCGAGACACCGCCCTTGATCACGATCGGCTCGTCGGGGTCGCGGGCCTCGACCTCGTCGGCGACGACGTCGGCCCAGAAGGCGTGGAAGGTCTCGGTCGACTCCTCGGCGGCGTCCTCGCCGTCGTCGAGGGCGGACCCCCCGGAGAGGATGTGCGGGGAGTCGTCGGGGGCGGCGGACGCGTCGTCGGAGGCGTCGTCCGCGCTCATCGTGCCTCCGTCCAGCGGCTCGGTTCGCCGGCGCCCGGGGGGACCACGTCCGTTCCGGTGTGATCGCCGCGCAGCACGGCGTCGACGACGGCGCTCGGGTCGGTCCCGTCGAGCACGATCGACCGGAGTTCGGCCCGGTCGATCAGCTTCGCCGCGAGGAGGTCGACGGGGGCGGACGCGCCGGCGTCGCGGCTCATCGGGAGGACGACCTCGACGAGCTCGGCCGGCGACAGCTCCGCGAACTGCGCCGCGTCGGGGTCGGCGTTGGGGTCGGCGTCGTACACCCCGTCGGCGCTCGTCGCGTACACGAGCAGGTCGGCGTCGACGGACTCGGCGAACGCGGCGGCGACCGCGTCGGTCGTCTGCCCCGGCGTGACGCCGCCCATCACCGACACCTCGTCGCGGCGGAGGGCCGCCGCCGCCTCCTCGGTGTCGACCGCGGGCGCGAGGCTCGCGCGCTCGCCGAGGGCGGCGATCAGCAGCCGGGCGTTGAGCCGGGTCGTCCCGATCCCGAGCCGGTCGAGCTCGACCTCGTTGCCCCCGATCTCGCGGGCCGTCTCGATGTACTCGCGGGCGACGCCGCCGCCGCCGACGACGACCCCGACCTCACAGCCGTCGGTGACCAGCCGTTCGATCGCCTCGGCGTACGCGGCCACGCGCTCGGGGTCGAGGTCGGGCGCGAGCACGCTCCCGCCGACAGAAACGACGATTCTCATTGCCGAGGAGTACCCCTGTCGCAGTCTTAAGGATTGTCAAGCCCGGACGCGGTGGAAGCGGCCCCGAGCCCGATCCGGCCCGGCGCGTCGGGCGGGAAACGCCTAAATCGGTCGCGGCCCGCTCTCGGGTATGCAACCGATATCGATCGTCGGCGACGGGGCGGCGACGCTGGCCCGGCGGCTCGCGGACCGACTCGACGGGCGAGTCGCCGTCGTGGAGCGCGACGACGACCCGAACGGCGCCCCCGAGAGCGACTCGACACGGAGCGACCCGGCCGCGGACGGGGGGGTCGTCGGTCCGGCGCAGCGCTCGGGCGCGGACACCGCCGTCGCGTTCGACGCAGACGGGAACTGGCGCGGTCGGGGGAGCGTCGAGGGGTTCGACGACCTGCTCGACGGGCTCGCCCCCGACCACGACTACCTGCTGGCGGTCGGCGAGCCGCGGTTGCGCGTGCCCGCGGTCCTCCTCGGGTCCGACCCGGACCCGGAGCGCGTCCCGGGGACGGTCGTCGCGAGCGCGACCGCCCCCGACGGGGTCGACCTCGGCGACGTCGTCGCCGACCTCGACAGCGCGGAGCCGTGGATCACCCGTGAGACGCTGGTGCGCCGCGCCGAGGCGTCGCCGGACGCGGACCGGGCGGGGGCGATAGCGACGTTCACCGGCCGCGTGCGCGCCCGCGACAGCCCGGACGACGACCGGACGACGCACCTCGCGTTCGAGAAGTACGACGGGGTCGCCGAGGATCGGATGGCCGCCATCGCGGAGGAGCTAGCGGCCCGCGATGGGGTCTTCGACGTGCGGATGCACCACCGCACCGGCGTGATCGAGGCGGGTGAGGACATCGTCTTCGTGGTCGTGCTGGCCGGGCACCGCGGGGAGGCGTTCCGGACGGTCGAAGACGGGATCGACCGGCTGAAAGACGAGGTGCCGATCTTCAAGAAAGAGGCGACGGAGTCGGAGACGTTCTGGGTCCACCGCCGGGACTGACCGGCGCGTGGCGTCGCCGCTTCCGGTTTCGTCGCGGCCGCGATCGGTCCCAAGAGGTCGTCTCGGCGGTCGCGGGGAGGACGCGCGAGCGCGCCGAGACCGAGAATACGCGGCGCTTTTTGTTTCTTTCCGGCCGTCGGACCGGACGGCGGCGAGTTACTCGCGTACCGAGTCAGCGACGGAGAAAACGTGTTCAAAACGGGTTATAAAATTTCTAGCGTGTTCTAGAAGCGTTGTAAAGAGTCCGTCAGACACGTTTTACCCCGGCGAGTTCGGTGAAACGCCCTGAAACCCCCTGAACGTCGCCCAACGGTGACGCCTTTATAACACCCTCCGGGAGCAAGGGTGAGGTGTACTATGAGCGCGACTGCGAACCCCTCCACGAACGCGAGCGCGAACGACGACCGCAGCAAGGAAGAGCGGCTGAAGCAGTACCTGCTCGACCGCGCACAAGACGGCGAGATGTACTTCAAGGGGAAGTTCATCTCCGACGACGTCGACCTCTCGCCGAAGGAGATCGGCGCCCTGATGGTGAAGCTCCGCGACTCGGCGACGGAGCTCACCGTCGAGAAGTGGTCGTACACGGGCGCGACGACCTGGCGCGTCGAACCCGCCTGAGGGACGCGCTCCGCCGACCGACGAACGCAGTACCGCTCCGAGGCGCACTCGGTTCACGAACCGGTCCCCGTCCCGCGCTTTTCTGACCGCGAGCGCGTCCGCGTCGAGTTCCGCCAGCCCACGCGCCGCGCCGTGTTTGCGGTACCCGTGCCCGCCGACGCGGGGTTTATACTCGCCGACCAGCTACGACCCCACGATGCCAGAACACGAGGACGCGGCGACGGCCGGCGACGGCGCGCCGCGTCCGGAGCCGCTCCGGACGTTCTTTCGGATCGACGAGGTCCGCCGCGAGGACGGTCGCGTGCGATACCGCGGCGAGTCGTACGTCCCGGAGCGGACGCTGTTGCGCAAGCTGACCCCCCACTTTCGAGAGGCGGGGTACGAGGTCGACGTGGAGGTCGTCGACGGCGGCCACGTCGTCGTCGCGACGCCGTTCGACCGCGGCCGGGACGGGATCCCGTGGGTGAACGTCGCCATGTTCGCGGCCACGCTGCTGTCGACACTGTTCGTCGGCGCGTACGGCTGGTACTACGTGCCGCTCGCGGAGATCCAGTCGAACCCCCTGACGCTGCTCCGGGCGTGGCCGTTCACGGCCGCCGTTCTCGGGGTGTTGATGACCCACGAACTCGGCCACTACGCCGCCGGTCGCTACCACGGCGTCCCCGTCTCGTTGCCGTACGTTATCCCCTTCATCTTCCCGTTCGGCACGCTCGGCGCGGTGATCCGCATCCGCGGCCGGATGCCGTCGCGGAAGGTCCTCTTCGATATCGGCGCGGCGGGACCGATCGCGGGGCTGTTCGCGACCGTCGTCGTGACCGCGATCGGTCTCTCGCTCGACCCGATCCAGGTGCCGGCGGAGCTCGCGAACTCGTCGGGCGCGGTGATCCGGTTCAACAACCCGCCACTCTTGGACTTCATCGCCGGCGCCCTCGGCCAGCCGACGAGCTACGGCGACCCGCGGCTCACCGCCCACCCCGTGGTGATCGGCGGGTGGGTCGGGATGTTCTTCACCGTCCTGAACCTCCTCCCGGTCGGCCAACTCGACGGCGGCCACATGGTCCGGGCGATGCTCGGGCCGCGACAGGAGACGGTGGCGGCGCTCGTCCCCGGCGCGCTGTTCGCCATCGCCGCCTACCTCTACTTCTGGCGGGGGCTCGGCCTGAACGAGTCGGTGGGGCTGTGGGCGTTCTGGGGCGTGTTCGCGACGGTCATCGCGTTCAACGGACCCGCGAATCCGGCCGACGAGGACGGGCTGGGGCTGCCGCGGATCGCGGTCGGGGCCGTCACGTTCGCCGTCGGCGCGCTCTGTTTCCTCCTCGTCCCGATTCAGGTCATCGGCGCGTGACACCGCGATGCCCTCGATAGCACGGCTGCCGTCGCTGGTTCGGTCGCGCGTCGAGCGGCTCGGCTTTCGAACCCTGTACCGGCTCGCCGACCTGACGTACGCGCTCGGCGTCGCGACGCCGAAGCGGACCGTCGCCGGCACGTACTGGAGCTACGAGCCGACGAACCCCCACGGCGACGACCCCGGACTGGCCGCGCTCGACCGTCTCCCGGAGGACGCGGTGATCCTCGACGTGGGCGCGCACGTCGGCGAGCACGCGATCCCGCTGACCCGCGGGACCGACCGTCGCGTAGTGGCGTTCGAGCCGAACGGCGAGAGCGCGGACCGGCTGGCGCGGAACGCCGAGCGGAACGGGCTCGGCGATCGGCTCGACCTCAGGCGGGCGGGCGCGGGCGACGCGAACGCGACGCTTACCTTCTATCGATCGACGTTCTCGAAGTGCTCGGCGTTCGACCGCGATCTGGCGACGAGGTGGGGCGCGAGCGTCGCCGGGACGGAGTCGGTCCCGGTCCGACGGCTCGACGAACTCGTCGAGGGCGTCGGCGACGAGAGAGCCGACGGGGGCGGGACAGTCCCGCCGCCGGACGCCGTGAAGGTCGACGTCGAGGGGCGCGAGGGGGCGGTCCTCCGGGGCGCGGCGGAGACGCTCGCGACGTACCGTCCGCTGCTCGTCGTGGAGGTCCACGAGTCGGGGTCAGCGGAGGGAGGCGCGGCGGACGAGGGGACGATGAGCCCGGACCCCGCCGCCCTCCGCGAGTGGCTAACGGCGCGGGAGTACGCGGTCGAGGAAGCGGAAGATGTGTGGATCTGTCGGGCGACAGGAGAGTCGATAAAAGGCCGCTGAGTCGGTCGCCGCGCCGCCGGTCCGGTCGCTGTGCCGTTGAGTGGCGCCCCGTCGCCGAGTCAGTCGTCGCGCCGCTGTTTCATCCCCTGGCGGGTGAACTGCGGCGTGGTGCGGAGTCCCCGCTTCTTCCGGAACGATCGGTACAAGGCGATCGCGAGCGGCGAGGCCAGCGCGAGGACGACGAGCGCGAGCCGCCAGTTGTTCGCGAACGAGTAGAGGATCGTCGCCGAGAGGACGCCGACGGCGAGTAGCACCGAGTAGGCGATCCGCATCGCCAGCTTCTCTAAGACCTTCGTGTCATCCTCTAAGACGACGTTGACCGTCAGGTCGTCGCGGTTGGCGCGGTCGAGGAACTCGTCGGCCTTCGGCGGGACCGTGAACAGCGCCTCGGTGGTCTGTTGTACCTGTCGGCCGGCGTCTTCGGCGAGGTCACGGGCGGTCTGCTCGTAGTACCCCTCCTCGCGGAGGTAGTCGGTCGCCGTCGAGATGAAGTCGAACTCGGGGTCTAAGGTGACACAGACCCCCTCGACGACGGTGGCGACCCGGAGGACCAAGGCGAGGTTCGGCGGGAGCCGGAGCGGGAACTCGTAGATGGACGACTCCACCTGCTCGATGATCTGGTTCACCTGATACTGCTCGACGTCCTCGCCCCGGACGTCGGCGATGGCGAGCTCCATCACGTTCCCCATCACCTCGCGGTCGGCCTCCGGCGAGAGGGTCCCCATCGAGATGAGCGTGTCGAGGATGGCGTCGATATCCTGCCGCGCGACCGCGACGTAGAACTCGACGATCTTCTCCTGGACGAACGGGTCCACCCGCCCCGCCATGCCGAAGTCGTAGAAGATCACGGACCCGTCGTCCGCGACCGCGAGGTTCCCCGGGTGCGGGTCGGCGTGGAACACGCCGTCGTCGATGATCATCTGGAGGTACACTTCCTGGAGGATCTCCGCGATCGCCGTCCGGTCGTGACCAGCCTCGTCGAGCGCGTCGATGTCGCTGATCTTCGTGCCCGGGACGTACTCCATGGTGAGCACCCGCGGCCCCGACACCGACTCGTACGTCTCCGGGATCCGGATCCGATCGTTGTCCGCGAAGTTGCCGCGGATCTCCTCGAGCATCGTCCGCTCGCGGGCGTAGTCCATCTCCTCGCGGATCGTCTTGGCGAACTCGTCGGCGAGGTTCTCCAGGGAGAACGACCGGCCGGCGCCGGTGAACCGCTTGACCAGCGGGATCGACCAGCGGATCGTGCGGAGGTCGGCCTCGACGAGCGACTCGATGCCGGGCCGACGCACCTTCACCGCGACCTCGTCGCCCTCGTAGGTGGCGGTGTACACCTGTCCGAGGCTCGCGCCGCTTATCGGGTCGCGGTCGAAGTCGTCGAACGTCTCGTCGATCGGCCCGAACTCGTCTTCGAGGACGACCCGCGACTCCTCCCACGGCGCGGGGGGAACGTCGTCTTGGAGTCCCTCCAAGACCTCGATGTACGCCGGGGGAAGGATGTCGGGACGCGTCGAGAGGATCTGTCCGAGTTTGATGAACGTCGGCCCGAGCGTGAGCAGGATGTCGAGCAGCACCGCGGCGCGCTCGCGCTGGGTCTCGGCGTCGACCTCTCGGCTCCCGCCGAACAGGAAGTACCGGCGACGGTCACGCCAGTAGGCGACGATGAGCGGCGAGAACTGCCGCAGAACGACGACGAACCGCCAGTAGGCGTGAAGGTTGACCAGCGTGACCACCCGTCAGGCGTCGCCCTCGTCGTCCGCGTCGTCGACGGGGATGGTCCGGGAGACGTCGCGCTCTCGCTTGGGGAGGGAGATTTCGAGGACGCCGCGGTCGATCTCGGCGTCGGCGCCCGCGCCGTCGGCGTCGTTCGGGAGGGGGAGTTCCGCGTCGAGGAACAGCGGGCGGTCCTCCCGGACGTACTCGAACCCGTCGGGGACGGCCTTCTCGCGGCGACCCTCGATGTCGATACGACCGTCCTCGACGAGCACCTCGGTCGTCGCTGCGGTCGCGCCCGGGAGGTCGACGACGAGGACGTACCCGTCGTCGGACTCGAGTAGGTCCGCAAACACCGCGTCCGGGAGGTCCCGGAGCGCGTCGCGTAGCGCTGACATAGGGGTCGGTAGGATCGCCGCGGCGAAAAACCTGTGGAAAAGGCGGATCGGGGCGGAAGATCCACCGCGGGTGACGCGGAGCGAGTGCCGCTGGTGGCGCGGAGCGAGTGCCGCTGGTGGCGCGGAGCGAGTGCCACAGGTGGCGTGGAGCGAGTGGGGCTCCCGGGGAGGCGGCTCAGTCGCGGTCGCCGATGTCGAGGTCGAACTTCCCGAGGTCGTCCCCCTGCGACTCGCCGGGGAGGATGTCGCCGAGGCCCGCGCCGAACGCCGCCGCGGCCCAGACGACCGCGACCCGGCTGACCCGTTCGAGCGCGGTGGGGTCGCCCTCGTGGAGGCGCCCCCAGAACAGCAGCATGGCCGCCGACGTGGCGAGCGAGACGAGGAGGACCCCGGCGTAGCGGCGCGGGATGACGCCGAGGATCGGGTGGTGGATCGCGATCTGCCGGAAGTCGGCGTAGTAGAGGAGCCCGGCGGTCGCGACGAAGACGAAGCCGACGTGGCCGATCAGGAGGACCGGGACGCCCGCGACGGTCGTCGCCGCGAACCAGGCCGCGATCTCGAAGACGCCGCCCTCGACGAGCAGCGGGAGCGCGAACAGCACCGCCCCGACGAACGACTCGGCGAGGTCTCTGGATGTGTACTTCGTGATCCGCTCCGCGAGCGCGCCGCTCCCGGGCATCCGCTCGACGAGCGAGATCGTCTGTCGAACCTCCTCGCGCTCGTGGCCCTCGTCGACCGTGTCGCGCAGGGCGTCGAGCTTCGCGAGCAGGTCGTCGATGTCGGGGTCGCCCGGGGGCGGTTCGGCCGGAGGCTGTTCGGCGCCCGCCGGCGCTCCGGACCCGTCGGCACGGCCGGTATCGCCGTCGTCGCTGTCGACCATGTGCCCACGGGACGCGCGACCGACCTAAATCTCGCGGCGGTCGGCTGGTCCACGCGGTCGCGAGCCGACGACCGGCGGGACGGGCGGCCTACAGCCGACCGAGGAACGCGGAGAGCGCGTCGTTGAACGCGGTCGGCGCTTCGAGCATCGCGAGGTGCGCGGCGTCGGGGACCTCCGCGAGCTCTCCGGCCGGGATCCCGTCCGCGAGGTACTCATGGTACGCGGGCGGCGTGAGCTCGTCGTGCGCGCCGACGAGCGCGAGCGCCGGGACGCCGATCTCGCCGAGTCGCTCCCGGACGTCGAACCGGTGGCAGGTGAGGAAGTCGCGTTCGGTGACCGCTCGCCCGCACTCGCGCATGGCCGCCTCGGAGAGCTCGACGTACTCGGGCGGCGCGTCGTGGAAGAGGCGGTCCGGCTCGTGGAGCAGCGAGACGGCCCGCTCGAAATCGTCGGCGAGCGCGCCGCGGAGGGGCTCGGCCACCGCGAGCTTCGCGCCCGTGCCCGCGAGGACGAGGCCGTCGAGCGCGAGGTCGCGCTCTAAGGCGACCCGCAGCGCGACCGCGCCGCCGAGGGAGTTGCCGCAGAGGACTGTCGCCCCCGTCTCCTCCGCGACCGCGACCACGTCGTCCGCGTACGCGTCGAGCGTCTCGGGGCCGGCGGGCGTCGCGACGTCGTCGCTGTCGCCGTGCCCGGAGAGGTCGACGGCGACGCTCGGAACCAGGTCGGCCAGCCTGGCCTGCGACTTCCAGATGTCTTTCGTGCCGCCGCTGCCGTGAACGAAGCAGACCGTCGGCCCGTCGCCGCCGCGGTCGAAGCGGCGGTACGCCGTCGCGCGACCGTCGTGGGTGACCCGTTCCATGTCCGGGCGGTTCGGCGCCGAGCGGTATAAGCGCCCGAGGGAGCCGACGCGCGCTCGGCGACTCGATCGGCGCCGCGGGTCCGACCGCACGACGGCGGACGGTCGGCGGTGGAATCGCTCGAACCGCTACACTACCGTTAGTACAAAGAGGCACTCACGTCATGCGATTTTGAGCGTCAAGTTTAAATACTTACGCGACTAACTCGTAGTTAGGATGAATCACATACAGACCCGATCGACCGGCGACGGCGCGCTGCTGCGCCGGTACGAGTACGACGACGGCTGGACCGTCGCCGCCGACCTCGACGTCGACGACGAGGCCGTCACCGTCGACACCGTCGGCGAGACGGCGATCGTCGTCGTAGAGGGACCGGACGGGCCGGTCGAATCGGAGTTCGAGCTGCCCGGGACGGCCGCCGACGTGGCGGTGAACAACGGCGTGCTCACCGTGGAGGGCGACCGATGAAGCTCACTGTCAAGCCGCTGAAACAGAAGGACGCCGGCCGTCGCCTGGCGGCAATCGACCGCGTCGCGGCCGACGAGCTCGGGCTCTCCGGCGGGGACATCGTCCGCGTCGAGAGCGCCGACGGGGCGGCGATCGCCCGCGTCTGGCCCGGCTACCCCGAGGACGACGGGACGGGCGTGATCCGCATCGACGGGCGCCTCCGCCAGGAGGCCGACGTGGGGATCGACGACCGCGTCACCGTCGAGGACGTCGACGTCTCGCGGGCGGACGCGGTGACGATCGCCTTCCCCAGCCAGCTGCGGGTGCGGGGGCAGATCGCCCCGTTCATCCGGGACAAGCTCTCCGGTCAGCCGGTGACCGAGGGGCAGACGATCCGGACCTCGCTCGGCTTCGGGCTGATGGGCGGCCAGTCGCAGGCGGTCCCGATGAAGATCGCCGAGACGAGCCCCGGCGGCACGGTCGTCATCACCGACGAGACGGAGATCAGCATCTCCGAGATCTCCGCCGAGGAGATCGCCGACCGCGGCGAGGCCGCGGGCGGCACCGGCGAGGGGCCGGACGTGACCTACGAGGACATCGGCGGGCTCGACGACGAGCTCGAACAGGTCCGCGAGATGATCGAGCTCCCGATGCGGCACCCGGAGCTGTTCAAGCGCCTCGGCATCGACCCGCCGAAGGGCGTCCTGCTCCACGGCCCGCCGGGCACGGGGAAGACGCTGATCGCGAAGGCGGTCGCCAACGAGATCGACGCGAACTTCCACACGATCTCCGGCCCGGAGATCATGTCGAAGTACTACGGCGAGAGCGAGGAGCAGCTCCGCGAAGTGTTCGAGGAGGCGTCCGAGGAGTCGCCGTCGATCATCTTCATGGACGAGCTCGACTCCATCGCGCCCAAGCGCGAGGAGGCGGGCGGCGACGTGGAGCGCCGCGTCGTGGCGCAGCTGCTCTCGCTGATGGACGGGCTCGAAGAGCGCGGCGAGGTCGTCGTCATCGGGGCGACGAACCGCGTCGACGCCATCGATCAGGCGCTCCGACGGGGCGGCCGCTTCGACCGCGAGATCGAGGTGGGCGTCCCCGACCGGGACGGTCGCAAGGAGATCCTTCAGGTCCACACGCGGAACATGCCGCTGACCGACGGGATCGACCTCGACGAGTACGCCGAGAACACGCACGGCTTCGTCGGGGCCGACCTCGAATCGCTGGCGAAGGAGTCCGCGATGCACGCGCTGCGGCGCATCCGCCCGGAGATCGACCTCGAATCGGACGAGATCGACGCCGACGTGCTGAACAGCATCCAGGTGACCGAGTCGGACTTCAAGGAGGCGATCAAGGGGATCGAACCCTCCGCGCTGCGGGAGGTGTTCGTGGAGGTCCCCGACACCACCTGGGACGACGTCGGCGGCCTCGGCGACACGAAAGAGCGGCTCCGCGAGACGATCCAGTGGCCGCTCGAGTACCCCGAGGTGTTCGACGAGCTCGACATGCAGGCCGCGAAGGGCGTCCTGATGTACGGCCCGCCGGGCACGGGGAAGACCCTGCTCGCGAAGGCCGTCGCCAACGAGAGCGAGTCCAACTTCATCTCGATCAAGGGGCCCGAGCTGCTGAACAAGTACGTGGGCGAGTCCGAGAAGGGCGTCCGCGAGGTGTTCAGCAAGGCCCGCGAGAACGCGCCGACGATCGTGTTCTTCGACGAGATCGACTCGATCGCCACCGAGCGCGGGAAGAACTCCGGCGACTCCGGCGTGGGCGAGCGCGTCGTCTCCCAGCTGCTGACGGAGCTCGACGGCCTCGAGTCGCTGGAGGACGTCGTCGTCGTCGCGACGACGAACCGCCCCGACCTCATCGACTCGGCGCTGCTCCGCCCCGGTCGCTTAGACCGGCACGTCCACGTGCCAGTGCCCGACGAGGCGGCGCGCCGCCGGATCTTCGAGGTCCACACGCGGGATAAGCCGCTGGCGGACGACGTCGACCTCGACGCCCTCGCCCGCAAGACCGAGGGGTACGTGGGGGCCGACATCGAGGCGGTCGCCCGCGAGGCGTCGATGAACGCCTCTCGGGAGTTCATCGGCAGCGTCACGCGCGAGGAGGTCGGCGAGTCCGTCGGCAACGTCCGCGTGACGATGGAGCACTTCGAGGACGCGCTGAGCGGGGTGAACCCGAGCGTCACCCCCGAGACGCGCGAGCGCTACGAGGAGATAGAAAAGCAGTTCAAGCGGTCGGAGGTCGACCGCACCGAGGCCGAACCGGGCGCGGCGTTCCAGTAAGCCGGGCGCTTCGACCCGAACCGGCGGCCGGCCCGCGGCGGTTTTTAGACAAGTCCCAGCGTCGACAGCAGGTAGAACGCCGCGACGACGACGATGCCGATCGTGACGAGCCGCCACGCGAGCTTCAATACGAACTTGCCGACGACGATGACGAGCGCGACGGCGACGAGGGCGACCAGGAGCTGCCCGACCTGACTGCCGAGCAGCGCGGCCTGTGCCGGCGCGGCGAGCCCCGCGAGCGCGAGCGACGTTGCGGTCATGTCCCGGACCACGGCGACGCCGGGCATAAGCTTGTGGGAGGAGCCGGAAGTCGTTTACTAGTTCTGATAGGTCTTCAGGCATTCCGGTGATGGGGCCGAGCGTGGATCCGCCCGACATCGGCCGACACGGCGGTATCGGGCGCCGGCTGGGCCGGCGGTTGCCGCCTCGATCGACCCCCCTTCTGTTCCCGTGGGAGACCGCTCACATCGTGTGGTTTTTTCGATCGACGACCAGTTTCACTCCGGTCTACCTATGCTTATGTGTCCAGAACCCGTTCATTACCGACGTACCGGATTCAGCGTCAGGCGCGCCGGAGAGACGTTACATACCGAATCGGACATGTAGAAGCCGGGCGGGGCCGAACATCCGAACGTACAAGGGCCCGCCTCGCCAGTACACCAACACTACAGATGATCCATATTCCACGCAAAGCCAGCGGGGTGGCCGCCGAATGAGCAGCGACGGCGTCTCCGCCGACGGAGTCGAACTGCCGATCAAACGAACCACGGGCGAGACGATGGAGGAGCGCCTCACGGGCAACGCCTACCAGAACATCCTGCCCGCGCGCTACCTCCGGAAGAACGCGGACGGCGAACCGATCGAAGACCAGGAGGAACTCTTCGACCGGGTCGCGCGAAACGTCGCGCTCGCGGAGGCCGTCTTCGAGGCTGAAAACCAGGGCGTCGAGGTCACCGTCACGCCCGACCAGCTGAAGCCCGACCACCCGCGGCGCGACGAGCTCGCCGAGGACGTGTTCGGCGCGGGCACGACGGCCGACGACGACGCGGAGGCGACGCTCACGGCCCACAACGTCAACAAGTTCGCGTACGAGACGGTCGTTCCCGAGCTCCCCGACGGGGTGCGCGACCACGTCGAGGCGACCGCCGAGACGTTCCGACAGGGGATGGAGTCGCTTTCCTTCATGCCGAACTCCCCGACGCTGATGAACGCCGGCGACGAGCTCCAGCAGCTCTCCGCCTGCTTCGTCGACTCGCCGGGCGACGACATCACCGACATCCACCAGACCGCCAAGGAGGCGGCCGAGGTGTTCCAGTCCGGCGGCGGCATGGGGTACGCGTTCTGGAAGCTCCGGCCGTACGGCGACTCCGTCGGCTCCACCGGCGGCATCGCCTCCGGCCCGATCACGTTCATGCGGACGTTCGACCAGATGTGCGAGACGATCGCGCAGGGCGGCGCGCGCCGCGGCGCCCAGATGGGCGTCATGCGCATCTCGCACCCGGACGTGATCCAGTTCATCCACGCGAAGAACAAGGACGTCTCGCTGGCCCACTCGCTGCGGCTCAACGACCCCGACGACTTCACGCACAACTCCTTCGCGGACGCGCTGGAGGAGGCCCGCGAGCTCATCGACGAGGACGGCAAGGTGCCCGAGCACCTCCGGAACGCGGTCGAGGGACACCTCTCGAACTTCAACATCAGCGTCGGCGTCACCGACGACTTCATGGAGGCGCTGGCGAACGACGAGGAGTTCACCTTCACCAACCCCCGCACCGAGGAGCCCCACGTCGCCACCCCGGAGACGAAGGAGCTCTACGACATGTTCGGGCTCGGCGAGCACGTCGAGGTCGGCGAGGAGCTCTCCGTCCCGGCGGCGGAGATCTGGGATCACATGATCCAGGGCGCACACGAGAACGGGGAGCCGGGCGTCGTCTACCTCGAACGGATCAACAAGGAGCACTCCTTCGACGTGGAGGAGCACCCGGAGCACCAGATTCTCGCGACGAACCCCTGCGGCGAGCAGCCGTTAGAGGAGTACGAGGCCTGTAACCTCGGCCACATCAACCTCTCGACGCTCGCGGACCTCGACGCGCCCGACTGGCGCGTCTGGTCGGACGAGCACGCCGACGAGTACGACTCCGAGGCGGCCGCAGTCGAGGCGTTCCTCGAAGAGGCGATCGACTTCGAGGAGTTCGAAGAGCGGATCGCGTACGGCACCCGCTTCCTCGAGAACGTCGTCACGATGTCCGACTTCCCGGTCGACGAGATCGAGGAGAAGGTCCGCGACATGCGGAAGATCGGGCTCGGGATCATGGGGCTCGCGCAGCTGTACGTCCAGCTCGGCGTCCGCTACGGCTCCGAGTCGGGCAACGAGATCGCCCGGCAGCTGATGACCCACATCAACCACGAGTCGAAGCTTGCCTCCCACGATCTCGCCGAGGAGCGCGGGACGTTCAACGACTGGGCGGACTCGAAGTACGCGAACCCGACCGAGCACCGCGACTGGTTCGAGCACTTCACCGGGCTCGACGCCGACGAGTGGGCGGACGGCTTCCCGATCCGCAACCACAACACGACGACGATCGCCCCCACGGGCACGACGTCGATGATCGGCAACACGACCGGCGGCTGCGAGCCGATCTACAACGTCGCCTACTACAAGAACGTCTCCGACGACGTCCAGGGCGACGAGATGCTCGTCGAGTTCGACGACTACTTCCTGCGCACGCTGGAGGCCAACGACGTCGACGTCGAGGCCGTCAAGCGCGAGGCGCAGGCGCAGATGGCCGAAAACGCGTTCGACGGCGTCGAGGGGCTCGACACCGTCCCGGACGCCATCGGCGAGCTGTTCGTCGTCACCGGCGACCTCTCGGCGAAGGACCACGCCGGCGTCCAGGTCGCCTGTCAGAAGGGCGTCGACTCCGCCATCTCGAAGACCGTGAACGCGCCCAACGACTCGACGCTGGGCGACGCCAAGGAGGTCTTCGAGTACATCTACGAGAACGGCGGGAAGGGCGTCACCTACTACCGCGACGGCACCCGCTCGAAGCAGGTGCTCACGACGCGGGCGCAGAACACGGAGTTCGCCGACGAGAGCGAGGCCGCGGAGACCATCGTCGAGCAGATCAACGAGGTCTTCGGCGGCGTCGAGGCGTTCCTCGACAACGAGGACGTCCGCGCGGCGATCGACGCGGAGGTCGCAGACCTGCTCGAAGCGACCGAGCAGCCCCGGATCGACTACAGCGAGCGCAGCCCGCGCCCCGACTCGCTGTCGGGCGTCACCCAGCGGGTCGAGACGGGCTACGGCAAGCTGTACGTCACCATCAACGAGGACGAGAACGGTCGACCGTTCGAGCTGTTCGCGAACATCGGCCACTCCGGCGGCTACACCAACTCCTTCACCGAGGCGCTCGCGAAGGTCATCTCGACGGCGCTGCGCTCCGGCGTCGACCCCGAGGAGATCGTCGACGAGCTCCAGGGCACCCGGAGCCCGAAGGTCGCCTGGGACAAGGGCGAGCAGATCCAGTCGATCCCGGACGCCATCGGCACCGCGCTGCGGCGCTACCTCGACGACGACGTCGACAAGGGGATCCCTCAACAGCAGAGCCTCGACGACGTCGAGGAGGCCGCGTCGAGCGCGAGCCCGCCGAGCCAGACCGACGGCGGCGCGGTCGACGCCGGCGCGGCGACCGGCGCCCCGAGCGGGACCGCTCCGACGGGCGAGGACGACGCGGCCGGCGCCGACGACTCGACCCAGCAGCTCATCGCGGCGGGCGAGTCGCCCGAGTGTCCCGAGTGCGGCGGGATGAACCTCTACTACTCCGAGGGCTGTAAGACGTGCGAGTCGTGCGGCTGGTCGGAGTGTTAGCCGGGCGGCGCGAACGTCGGTAGCGCGCGGTCGACGGCGCGGTTTTCTGCGGGTCGTTGACGCTTCCGCGCGCGTTCACTACCGGTCGATAGACGAGCGTGACGCTGTTCGGGTCAGGTGGAGCGGTCGGGACCGAAAAGAGGTTACCGTCGGCTCAGTCGTCTTCGAGCGCCTGCGCGATGCGCTGGAGCTGGCGGGTGGCGTCGCGGACCTCGTCGCGGAGCTGGCGCACCTCGCGGACGAGCTCCTCGTTGCCGCCGTCGTCGCCGCGGGCGCCCTGCTCTGCGCCCGCGCCGGGACCGCCGCCCATGCCGGGCGGGCCGCCCGCGCCGCCGGGGCCGCCGCCGCCGCCCATCATGCCGGACATCATCTGCGCGAAGGGGTTGCCGCCGCCGCCACCGCCCATCCCCGGCGGCCCGCCGCCGCCCATCATCTCCTCCGGGTCGGGCCGGTCGCCCTCCTCGCGCTCCTGCTCGCGTCGCTCCCGGATCTCCTCGACGCGCTCGCGGAACGACTTCTCCTCGCCGTCGTCACCGTCGCTCTGTTCGCCGCCCTCGCCGTTCTCGGGGTCGGTGGCGTCGTCGTCTGCCATGCGCCACGGTTCGGCGGCGCCGCCGAAAAGGGTTGTCGTGGCGCCCGCGACGGTGTGTTTATAAATAGCCGGCGGGCGGCGGTGTCGGACCGGCGCTCCGCCGGCGGCCCCGAGCCGGCGTCAGGTCCGAATCAGCCGGTGGCAGTTCGGGCACTCCGCCGAGTCCGTGTCCCGGCCGGCCGCAGGCACACGGTCGCCGCAGTTCGGACACCGGATCCGGGTGCGAGCGTACTCCGTCCTCGACCGGGTCGGGGTTCGGTCGGTGTCGTCGACCATATGAGTGTGACATTCACTAGCATACAAATGACTTATCGACATATTCCTAAAACACGATTTAGGTCGCCGAGCGCGCAGCCGGAGTCGCGCTCCGCCGTCACTCGTGACCGGAGACGCGGACCGGCTCGTACGGCTCTTCGAGCCACTCCACGTCGGAATCGGAGAGGTTGACGTCGAGCGCCTCGACCGCGTCTTCGAGGTGTTCGACGCTCGTCGTGCCGACGATGGGCGTGTCGACCCACTCCTTGTGGAACAGCCACGCGAGCGCGATCTGCGCCATCTTCACGCCCTCCTCCGCGGCGAGCTCCTCGACTCGCTCGTTGACCGCCCGCCCGCCGCCCTCGCGGTAGGGGTGCGCGTAGAGGTGCTCCTCGGTCTCGCCGCGGAGGGTGGCGTCGACCTCCTCGTGCGGGCGCGTCAGGTAGCCGCGCGCGAGGGGGCTCCACGGCATCACGCCGATTCCCTCCTTCTCGCACAGCGGGAGCATCTCGCGCTCCTCCTCGCGGTAGGCGAGGTTGTAGTGGTTCTGCATCGTGGCGAACCGCTCGTACCCCTCGCGGTCGCTCGCGTGGAGCGCCTCGGCGAACTGGTGGGCCCACATCGAGGAGGCGCCGACGTGTCGCACGTCGCCCCGTCGCACCGCGTCGTCGAGCGCGGCGAGCGTCTCCTCGATCGGCGTGTCGTCGTCCCAGCGGTGGATCTGATAGAGGTCGACCGTCTCCATGCCGAGCCGGTCGAGGGAGTTCGACAGCTCCTGCTCGATGGCCTTCCGGGAGAGGCCGCCCGAGTTCGGGTTCGACTCGTCCATCTGGAAGTACCCCTTCGTGGCCACGACGAACTCCTCGCGGTCGTATTCGCCGAGGGCGTCACCGAGGACGCGCTCGCTCGCGCCGTTCGAGTACATGTTGGCGGTGTCGAAGAAGTTCACGCCGAGTTCGACGGCGCGGTCGACGAGCTCGCGGCCCGCCTCCTCGTCGAGCACCCACTCGCGCCAGTCCGGGTCGCCGAAGCTCATACAGCCGAGACAGATCTTCGAGACGGTGGTGCCGGTGGAGCCGAGCGTGGTGTACTCCATACGCGCACCAGTTCGAGGCGGAACAAAAAGCTACGCGCGGCGGCAGCGACGGGCTCGGCCCGAGGCGGGGATCAGAGGTCCCGGAACGACGCCGTGTACACGAGGAACGCCCCGGTGAGGATGACGAACGCGAGGAACGTCACGAGCGCGAGCACGTTCGCGACCGGCGAGAGCGGCGCGAGGAAGGACTGTCCGGTCGAGTCGAGCACCAGCACGGCGAGGAGGGCGGCGATGAGGCCGAGCAGCCAGTTCGTGAGGATCTCGTCCATGGCTCGCCCGACACGGGGGGCCGACAAAAGTCCGCGGGTGACGCGTCGTTCCGGGAGGTCGCGGTCGAGCGACGCCGCCGGAGCTATGAGACTCGGGAGCGTTATTCGTCCCGTGAGCGACCGGACGACCTGCTGGCTGCTCGGTGACCAGCTCAACCCCGACCTCGACGCCCTCGACGCGGCCGACGAGGTCCTCCTGATCGAAGCGCACGGGTTCGCCGACCGGAAGCCGTACCACGCCCACAAGCTGACGCTCGTGTTCTCGGCGATGCGGCACTTCCGCGACGACCTCCGCGATCGCGGCCACGACGTGACGTACGTTCAGGCGGAGTCGTTCGGCGAGGGGCTCGACGAGTTCTTCGCTGGTCGGGCGGCCGAGGCGAACGACGGCGAGGACGACGACGGGCCGCGCCTGCGGCTCATGCGCCCCGCGAGCCACGGCGCCGGCGAGCGGCTCCGCGGGCTGGTCGCCGAGCGCGGCGGCACCCTCGAACTCGTCGACAACGAGCTGTTCTGGACGACACCGGCGGACTGGCGCGAGTGGGCCGGCGACGAGGGGACCGAGATCGGCGCCGACGGGGCCGCGGAGCGCACCTACCGGCAGGAGCACTGGTACCGGCACGTCCGTCGCGAGACGGGCGTGCTGATGGACGACGGCGAGCCGGTCGGCGGGGAGTGGAACTACGACGACCTGAATCAGGAGACGCCGCCGGAGGACTGGGAACCGCCGGGGCGGCCGACGTTCGAGCCGGACGAGCTGACCCGCGAGACCCACGCGTGGGTGTGCGACCGGTTCGACACGTGGGGGAACGACGCGCTCGACGGGTTCGCGTGGCCGGTCACGCGGGCAGAGGCCCGCGAGGCGCTCGACCGGTTCGTCCGCGACGGGCTGCCCGCGTTCGGACGGTACGAGGACGCGATGGTCGGCGGCGAGCCGTTCCTCTCGCACTCGCTGCTGTCGCCGGCGATCAACCTCGGGCTGCTCGACCCGCGCGAGCCGGTGCGGGCGGTCGAGCGCGCCTACGAGGAGCGGGGGGTCGAGCCCGGCGCGTACGACCCAGACGACCACGGCGACGCGGGCGGGACGGCGACCTCGCTCGACGAGTTCGGCGGGGACGCGGCGGACGGCGAGGACGGAGCGACCGGGGGCAGAGCGGCCGGGGGCAACGAGCCCGCCCCCGTCCCGCTCAACGCCGTAGAAGGGTTCGTGAGGCAGGTGATCGGCTGGCGGGAGTTCATGCGCCACGTCTACCGCGAGGCGATGCCGGAGCTCGCGGAGGCGAATCAGTTGGAACAGGACCGGGAGCTTCCCCCCGCCTACTGGGACGGCGAGACGGACATGCGGTGTCTCTCGGAGGCGGTCGGGCACGTCCGCGAGTTCGGCTACGCCCACCACATCGAGCGGCTGATGGTGCTGTCGAACTTCGCGCTCGTGTACGGCGCCGACCCCGCCGACGTGAACGAGTGGTTCCACCTCGGCTTCGTCGACGCCTACCACTGGGTGACGACGCCGAACGTCGTCGCGATGGGGTCGTTCGGCACGGACGTGCTCTCCTCGAAGCCGTACGCCTCCTCGGGGAGCTACGTCAACCGGATGAGCGACCACTGCGCCGACTGCCCGTACGCCGTCTCGCGGACCACGGGCGACGGGGCCTGCCCGTTCAACGCGCTCTACTGGGACTTCCTGAAGGAGAACGAGGAGACGCTCCGCGGCACCGGGCGAATGGGGCTGATGTACTCGCACGTCGACAAGAAGGACGACGAGGAGTGGGCGGCGATCCGCGAGCGCGCCGATCGAGTGCGCGAACTCGCCGCGGACGGGGACCTGTGAGTTACTCGCCGCTCGCGAGGCGGCGCAGCCGCGGGAGCGCCTGCTCGTAGCCGAGACCGACGAGGCCGACGTACAGCGCGATCAGTCCCATGCCGACGGCCCACGCACCGAGGACGAGATCGCCGCCGGAGACGGCGGAGAGCCCGAACTGTTCGAGCACGACGCCGACCGCGGCGGCCGCGCCGGCGCCGACGGCAGCGGCGAGGAGTTCGACGAGTTCGACCGCGACGGCAGGTACTTCGACCATACCCGGTGAGGGACGGTCGGCGATTATGACTCTTTCGGGACCACGGTGAACGCCGCGTCGAGCGGACGGCCGCTCGTCCGGAGTCGGTCGGACCGCCGCCGAGGGTTCACTTCAGCCCGAACGATCGCATGGCGGTGTCGACGAGCCCCTTCGCGATCAGCGCGAGACCGGCGAGCACGACCATCAGGGCGCCGGCGACGACCGGATCGCGGAGGGTCAGGATACCGATACCGACGAGGACGACGAGGACGCCGGCGATGCCTTCGAGTCCGAGCGTGTCACGCATGTCGTCGCCTCGGCGGTCCCCGGAGGTAAAAGGGCCGTTTCGGTCCCGGCGGAGAGCGGCCCTTTTATTTCTGCGAGCGCGTATCACCGCGTACGCATGAGCAACGGAGACGGCGGCGGTCGGAACGACCTCCGGATGCCCGACGACGACGAGGTGTTCGCGGAGGTCGTCGAGATGCTCGGCGCGAACCGCGTCAAGGTGCGCTGCGCGGACGGGAAACAGCGGACCGCGCGCATCCCCGGCCGGATGCAAAAGCGCGTGTGGATCCGCGAAGACGACATCGTCCTCGTCGAGCCGTGGGACTGGCAGGACGAGAAGGCCGACATCTCGTGGCGCTACGAGAAGAGCGAGGCCGAACAGCTCCGCGAGGAAGGCCACCTCCAATAGGTCGCTTCGCGCGTATCGACGGGAGACCTCGCCGACACCTCGACCGCTTATTCGTACGTATCAGACTGCGAATCGACGGTGAACGCCTCCGAGTCCCCGGCCGCGAGGCACGCGCTACCGGCCGTCGGAACGCGTCGCTGCCGTCGTTCCGCTCGCGCCGTTTTTAAGTCCGAACGGCCCCCAACACGGTTATGCTCCGGCTCGCGATGACCACCGACGCGGAGACGTTCGAGCGCGTGCGCGGGCCCCTCGCGGACCGCGGCATCGACGTCGGTCACGTCCGAGCGAAAGAGCGAGCGCTGCGCGTCTCGGGCGGCGCGGCGGCGCGAGACGGCGCGGGCGACCCCGACGAGTTCGCCGACTTCGACGTCGGCCTCGTCTACCCCACCCGGCTCATGGAGGGCGCGGTCGTCGACGAGCGGCTGGGCGTGCCGTGGGTGAACGGCCGCGACGCGGTCGTGACCTCGCGCAACAAGGCCGGCGTGCTGGCGACGCTCTCCGCCGCCGGCCTCCCGACGCCGAAGACGACGCTCGTGTCGAACCCCGTCGACGAGTCGGTCGTCGTCGACGCCGCGAGCGAGTTCTCCTACCCGGTCGTCGTGAAGCCGAACTCCGCGACCCGCGGGGTGGGCGTCGCGACCGCGACCGACCTCGACTCGCTGCTGGGCGTCGTCGACTACCTGAACCTGATCCACGACTACCGCGCGACCGGCGACAAGTCGTTCCTGCTTCAGGAGTACCTTCCCGACGCGCGCGACTACCGCGCGATGGTCGTCGACGGCGCGTACGCCGGGGCGGTGGAACGCGAACTCGACGCCGACGCGCTCGCGGCCGGCCGGTGGAAACACAACGTCCACCGCGGTGCGACCGCTCGCGGCGTCGACCTCGATCCGCGAGCGCGCGACCTCGCGGAGCGCGCGGCCGCGGCGCTGGGAATCGACTACCTCGGCGTCGACCTGCTCGCGACCGACGACCGGCTCGTCGTCAACGAGACGAACGCGCGGCCGACGGTCGACGCCGCGACGAAGTACGAGGACGGCTTCTACGACCGGTTCGCGGCGCTCGTCCGGCGGACCGCCGAGGAGGAGTGAGGAGAGCGAGCGAGCCCCGGGAGGCGGGCCGGCTCAGACGAGGTCGATCGACGCGCTGTCCTCGTCGCGGTCGAACGAGACCTCGAGGACGCCGTTGTTGAACGTCGCGTCGGCGGAGTGCTCGTCGACGGGCGCGGGGAGGTCGACCGTCTCGTCGTACTCGCGCCGGTCGGAGACCGCGGAGATGGTGAGCGCGTCGCCGTCACAGCGGAGCGAGAGGTCCTCCTTCGAGACGGCGGGGAGGTCGGCGACGAGCCGCACCGACTCCTCGGTGGTGTACGCGTCGACGTGGGTGTCGGAGCCGAACCCGGCGTCGTCGGCCGACGGAGCGTCGCCGGTGGCCATCTCGTTCATCATCCGCTCGATCTCCTCGAAGAAGTCTCCGAACGGATCGTCGCGGTCGTCTCTGTCCATACCTTCCGTGAGGTCGGTGACCCCGATAAGCCTTCTGTCGGTCGCCGTATCGGCCGCTATCCGCCGCGGGAAAGCAGCGGTCCGGCGGACGACGAGCGGCCGCCGTCGCGGGCCCTCGGCCGCGAAACGCGACACCGGCCGTAACAAATTCCAACGATTATGACGGTCTCGCCGCGACTGGGCCGGATTTAAGTAGTTGCGGCTCGGCTTTTTCGAATATGAGTAAATCGAATCTGGCGGCCGGTGACGACGTGAGCGACGACGAGGTCGTGCGGGTGGGGCTCAACGGCTTCGGTCGCATCGGGCGCAACGTGTTCCGCGCGGTGTTAGAGAGCCCGCGGATCGAACTCGTCGGGATCAACGACGTGATGGACTTCGACGACATGGGGTATCTCGCGAAGTACGACACCGTCATGGGTCGTCTCGACGGCGTCGAGCGCGACGGCGATGAGCTGACGGTCGGCGACACGGCCGTCCCGCTGTTCAACGTTCAGGACCCCGCCGACCTCCCGTGGGACGAGCTCGACGTCGACGTCGCCCTAGAGTGTACGGGCGTCTTCCGCACCCGCGACGACGCGAGCGCGCACCTCGACGGCGGCGCCGACACCGTGATCATCTCGGCGCCTCCGAAGGGCGACAAGCCGGTCAAACAGCTCGTCTACGGCGTCAACCACGACGAGTACGAGGGCGACGACGTGATCTCGAACGCCTCCTGTACGACGAACTCCATCACGCCGGTCGCGAAGGTGCTCGACGCGGAGTTCGGCATCGACGCCGGTACCCTCACCACCGTCCACGCCTACACGGGCTCGCAGAGCCTCATCGACGGCCCGATGAGCAAGCGTCGCCGCGGCCGCGCGGCTGCCGAGAACATCGTTCCCACCTCGACGGGCGCCGCGGGCGCGGCGCAGAAGGTCCTCCCGCAGCTGGAGGGGAAGATCGACGGCATGGCGATGCGCGTCCCGGTCCCGACCGGCTCCCTCACCGAGTTCGTCGTCAGCCTCGACGAGACCGTCACCGAGGAGGAGGTCAACGCCGCCTTCCGCGAAGCCGCCGACTCCGGTCCGCTCGCGGGCGTTCTCGGCTACACCGACGACGAGGTCGTCTCCTCCGACATCGTCGGCCTCCCGTTCTCCAGCTACGTCGACCTCCAGTCGACGAACGTCATCGCCGGCGGGAAGTTGCTGAAGATCCTCACCTGGTACGACAACGAGTACGGCTTCTCGAACCGGCTGCTCGACATGGCCGCGTACGTCCACGACGAGGCGTAGACGGCCGGTTCGTCTGGCGCGTCGGGACCGACGCGCTCGACACGCACCGCCCGTTCGACGGGACGGACCTTCGGACGGCAACGTTCCCCCGGAGCGCAACCGCTTAACGAGCTCATCGACGACTCCTCACCCATGCCCGCGTTCAACACCCTCGACGACCTCTCGGCAGACTCGCGCGTCCTCGTCCGACTGGACCTCAACTCGCCCATCGAGGACGGAACACCGCAGGACAACCGCCGCTTCGAGCGCCACGCGGAGACCGTCCGCGAGCTGGCCGAGGCGGGACACCGCGTCGTCCTGCTGGCTCATCAGGGCCGACCCGGTCGCGACGACTTCACGTCGCTCGGCGGCCACGCCGAGATCCTCGCCGACCGCGTCGGCCGCGACGTTGGGTTCGTGGCCGACACGTACGGCGACGAGGCGCTGGAGGCGATCGACGCGCTCGACGCGGGAGAGATCCTCCTGCTGGAGAACACGCGGATGTGCGACGACGAGCTTCCGGAGGCGTCGCCCGAAGAGAAGGCCGAGACGGAGTTCGTCCGGACGCTCGCGCCGCTGTTCGACGCGTACGTCAACGACGCCTACTCGGCGGCCCACCGGAAGCACGCCTCGCTCGTCGGCTTCCCGCTCGTCCTCCCCGCGTACGCGGGCCGCGTGATGGAGACGGAGTACGAGGCGAACACCGCGATCGCGACCCGCGAGTTCGACGGCCCGGTCACGATGGTCGTCGGGGGGACGAAGGCGACCGACGTGATCGGCGTAATGGACGCCCTCGACGACCGCGTCGACCGCTTCCTCCTCGGCGGCGTCGCCGGCGAGCTATTCCTCCGCGCCGCGGGTCACCCCGTCGGCCGCGACGTGGGCGAGATGGACCTCTTCGACGAGCAGTGGGAGCGGAACCGCGAGCTGATCGAGTCGGTCCTCGACGAGCGCGGCGACGCGATCCGCCTCGCGAGCGACCTTGCGTACGAGGGTCCCGACGGCGAGCGCGCTGAGGTCCCCGTCGACGACATCGGCGAGAAGGAGACGGGGTACCTCGACGTAGGGGCGACGACGGTCGCCGACTACGAGCCGGCGATCCGCGAGTCCGACGCGGTCTTCGTGAAGGGCGCGCTCGGCGTCTTCGAGGACGAGCGGTTCGCCGACGGCACCGTGGGCGTCCTCGACGCCATCGCGGAGACGGACTGCTTCTCGGTCGTCGGCGGGGGCGACACCTCGCGGGCCATCGAGATGTACGGGCTGAGCGAGGCGGACTTCTCGCACGTCTCCATCGCGGGCGGCGCGTACATCCGCGCGCTGACGGGCGAGCCGCTCCCGGCGGTGGAGACGCTGGAGGCGGCGGCGGAGCGGCGGAGAGACTGAGCCGGCAGCGGGCAGCGCGGGGACGGCTCGCGCCGGTACGAAGAGAGGTGTCGGCGGCGCGGAGAGGGCCCCGGCGGCGGCCGAACTACTCCTTGACGTCGAGGTCGAACTGCTCGTTCTCCGTGACCGCGTTGAGGACGACGCTCGTGTTCGACTCCCTGATGTCCGCGTCCGTGAGGATCGACTTGATCTGGTCGTTCATCCCGTCCGTGTCGGTAAACTTCCCGATGGCGATCACGTCGTAATCCCCGGTGACCTCGTAGACGCTCACCATCTGTTTCTCCTGCCGCAGCTTCTCGGTCACGTCCGGCAGCGCGCTCCCTTCGACCTTGAGCTGGAGCACGGCGGTCACGTCGTAGCCGAGCTTGTCGTAGTCGACGACGGGCGTGTACCCCCGAATGACGCCTTCCTCTTCGAGGTCGCGCAGGTGGTTCGAAACGGTCGTCACCGATACGTCGAGTTCGTCGCCCAAGCTCCGGAGACTCGCGCGGCCGTTGCTGAGCAGCGAGTTGATGAGCTTCGCGTCGAGGTTTTCGTACGTCATCACACCTAACCACGCTTTCGGGGGTTTAGAATTTTACGAACGTCCAGCAGTTTTGCCTGTCCGGCGGTTCATGCGCCAAGCGATAAGGCCTTTATACTGGCAGATAACGAATCAAACGTCCAGAACATGACGGACGAACACGCGAAACCGGACGGCGGCCTCACGGCCGAGGAACAGGCGGTACTCGACGAGATCGAGGAGCAGAACGTCGATTTCCTGCGGCTTCAGTTCACTGACATCCTCGGCGTCGTGAAGAACGTCTCCGTCCCCGCCCACCAGGCGGAGAAGGCGTTCACCGAAGGCATCTACTTCGACGGCTCCTCAATCGAGGGGTTCGTGCGCATCCAGGAGTCGGACATGCGGCTCGTCCCCGACCCCGACACGTTCGCGGTGCTCCCGTGGCGCAACGACGGCGACTCGGGCGCGGCGCGGCTCATCTGTGACATCGTCGACACCGACGGCGAGCCGTTCGTCGGCGGGCCGCGGCAGGTCCTGAAGTCGGTCCTCGCCGAGGCCGAGGAGATGGGCTACTCCGTCTCGATCGGGCCGGAGCCGGAGTTCTTCCTGTTCGAGAAGGACGACGACGGCAACGCGACGACCATCCCGCACGACAACGGCGGCTACTTCGATCTCGCCCCGAAGGACCTCGCGTCCGACGTGCGCAAGGAGATCATCTTCACCTTAGAGGAGATGGGCTTCGAGATCGAGGCCTCCCACCACGAGGTCGCGGAGGGCCAACACGAGATCAACTTCAAGTACGCCGACGCGCTCACGACCGCGGACAACATCGCGACGTTCCGCGCCGTCGTTCGCGCGGTCGCCGAGCAGCACGACCTCCACGCGACGTTCATGCCCAAGCCCATCGCCGACATCAACGGCTCGGGCATGCACAGCCACATCTCGCTGTTCGACGAGGACGGCAACGCCTTCGCCGACGACTCCGACGAGTTCAACCTGAGCGAGACGGCCTACCAGTTCATGGGCGGCATCCTGAACCACGCCCCCGCGTTCACGGCGGTCACGAACCCGACCGTGAACTCCTACAAGCGGCTGGTGCCCGGCTACGAGGCCCCGATCTACGTCGCGTGGTCCGACACGAACCGCTCGGCGCTCGTCCGCGTCCCGGACGCCGCGGGCGTCTCCGCGCGCTTCGAGGTCCGCAGCCCCGACCCGTCCTGTAACCCCTACCTCGGCATGGCGTCGCTCATCGCCGCCGGCCTCGACGGGATCAAGACCGGCGCCGACCCGGGCGACCCGGTCCGCGAGGACATCTACGAGTTCGACGACGCGAAGCGCGAGGAGTACGGCATCGAGACGCTGCCCCCGAACCTCGGCGCCGCAGTCGAGGAGCTGGAGACCGACGAGGTGCTCCAGGAGGCGCTCGGCCCGCACACCTCCGAGAAGTTCGCCGAGGCGAAGTCTCAGGAGTTCAGCGAGTACCTCACCCAGGTGTCGCAGTGGGAGGAGGACCGCTACCTGGAGACGTTCTGAGCCCGGTCCGAGTCGAGTAGCCCCTGACCGCGGTCCGCGACGGGACTTTTTCCGACGCCGCGTCACTCGGCGAGCGACCGCTCGATCCGCCCGGACAGCGCCGGGAGCGCGACGACGGCGACCACGGCGGCGGTCGTCGCGACCAGCGTCACCGGCAGCGTCCCCGCGAAGGCGTACGCGCCGACCCAGAGGCCGCCGGTGACCGCGAGCGCGGGGACGGCGACGCGGGGCGGGACCGACGGCTCCTCGCCGTCGACGAACCGCCAGCCGATCGCGCCCCCGGCACCGGTGGCGATCCCGATCCCTGCCTCGACGACTTCCCCCGTGTGCCCGCCGGCGACGGCGACGGCCAGCGCGCCCGCGGAGACGACCGCCGCGAGGGCGAACGCCGGTGCGGGGTTCAGATCGGCGGTCGGTCCGGCCGCCGCGTCCGTGCCGGGCGAGCCGCGGACCCGCGGGTCGCCGGCGAGCCGCAGGGCAACGGCGACGGTCCCCGCGCCGACGAGCAGGCCGGCGAGCACGTCGACGAGGTAGTGGACTTCGATGACGACCCGCGAGGCCGCGACGGCGACGGCGACCGCCCCGGCCGCGAGGTAGCGAGCGCGGTCGGTCCAGAGCCGGTCGTACAGCAGTGCGAGCGCGAGGTACGCCGCCGCGCCGCCGGTGGCGTGCCCGCTCGGGAAGCCGAACCCGTCCGAGAGCACCTGCGCCTCGTACCAGCCCGACAGGAGCGCGGGGAGCCACGTCGGCACGTCCGCCGGGGGCATCGCGCCGGGCGGGCGGGGGGCCGCGAACCACGCCTTGCCGAGCGCCGTCGCGGCGTACGCGCAGGTGACGGCCGCGATGGCCGTGGCGCCGGCGCGGCGCGGCGAGCCCGCGACCCCCTCGCTCGCGAACCAGTAGCCGACGGCGAGCATGGCGAAGAGCAGCCACGGGTCCGCGAGGTGGGTGACTGCCGCGAAGACCACGACAACGGCCTCCGGGAGGGCGTCGACGACGGCGAACTCGCCGATCCCACGCTCGGCGGCGACGAGTCCCGTCACGCGTCCGTCGTCCGGTCAGTCATCGCCGCGGCGGCGGGCGTAGTCGAGCGCCTTCCCCGGCGTTTCGATCAGGTTGAGGCCGATACCGACGACGACGAAGATCGTGTACAGGCCGAGCGTCGAGAGTCCGAGGACGACGATGGCGCCGACCGCGTAGATCCCGTCGAGGGAGGTCAACGCGGCGAGCGTCAGCACGGTCCCGTACAGCAGCACGAGGTACGGGCCCCAGCCGCGGGCGTGGCCGCGGCGCATCCGCGAGCGGACGTACCGCTTCAGCTCCGACTCGACCTCCGGTTTGTCGACCGTCCGGCGTTCCACGTCGTCCTCGAACTCGTCGAGCTGCGACCGCAGCTCCCGGACCTCCGCTTCGAGGGCGGCGACGTCCGGCGCGCCGCGCGGCCGTTCGCCGTCGTCCCCCTCGGGATCCGACTCGCCGTTCATACCCGTGGGTCGGTCGCGGTCCTGTTGTAACTGCCGGTCCGCGGCGTCGTCGGTGCCGTCGAACGCGGCGGCGGGACCGCCGCCCCCGGCCTCCCCGGAGTCGTCGCCGCCAGTCCCCCGCCCGGCGAGCACCACGTTGACCACGCCACCGAGGACGACGACGACGGCGGCGAGGTACAGCCACGTGACCAGCAGGAGGATGCCGCCGATGACGCCGTACACCTCGTACTGCGCGGCGCCCGCGGCGTACACCTGAAACCCGGCCTGAAGCAGCGTCCAGCAGACCGCCGCGAACGCCGCGCCCGGCAGCGCCTCGCGGACGGCGATCGCCGGCTGCGGCAGGAGGTAGTACATCGGGAGGAACACGACCGCGAGGAGAGCGGGCAGGGCGAGGACGCTCGCCGCCTCGATCAGGGGAAGCGCGTCCGCGGCCGCGACGAACGCGCCCACGGCGACCATCACGCCGAGGCCGACGCCGACGCCGACGACGACCGAGGCGGCGTCGGCGACCTGCTTGAGGAGGCCGGGCGCCTCCTCGCCGCCGTACAGCGAGACGAACGCCGTGTCGAGCCCGCGGAACACCTTCAGCGTCGACCAGATCAGCAGCCCGACCCCGAGCAGGCTCGCGCCGGTCCGCCCGCCGGCCGAGGAGACGGCCCCGACGACCGCCTCCTCGCCGGCCGGCGTGAGGAACTCGCCCGTGGACGCCACCAGCTCGGCGGCGATGGTCTCGCCGAAGACGGCGGTGGCGACGACGACCAGCAGCAGGAGCGCGGGGACGAGCGAGACGAACGCGTAGTAGGCGATGGCGGCCGCGAGGAACGTCACCTGCCTGTCGACCGCGAGGTCGGCGACGCGTCGAACCGTCCCGAACGCGGTGCGCGAGTGTCGAGACACGTCACGTGTTTCGACCGACCGCGACAAAAGCGGGAGGGTGCCGGGCGCGGCGCGGGCGGGCGCTCGTGGGGTGGAATTCGCGGCGGGAGCGAACGCGGCCGCGGCCCCGTCAGTCCGCGTTGTCGCCGAGGACCGCCTCGCGCATCTCGGGGATCGACGCCGTGCTCTTCACCGCCGTGCCACGGTAGTGCGCGCGGCTCGCCTCGTGGCCGGCCCCGCGGACGCGCTCGACGAACTCGTCCATCCCGATCGCGGGCTCACCCCACTCCTTGTACAGCCGGTGCTGGTCGTAGTGCGTGGGGGTGTCGAGTTCGCGAGCGACCGTCCCGAGCAGCTTGCGCGCACGCTTCGCCTCGCCCATGTCGTCCGTCACCTCGCGGCGGACGGCGCGCGCGAAGTCGGCGTCCGCGACCGGGCCGAGCCAGATCGGACCGGCCGTGAGGACGCGGTCGCTCCCGCACTCCGGGCAGGCGTCGACCGGGTCGGCGACGTGCCCCGGCGTCGCCGAGCGCCAGAGGCAGTCCTCGCAGTGGTCGACGTACCCCACGCCGTCGAGGCAGTCGTCGGCCGCGCGGGCGCCCGACTCCAGTTCGAGGTAGGTCCGCGCGTAGTGACGGGAGACGTGCGAGAGGATCGGCGTCGCCGCCTTGTCGTAGCGCGCGGCGGTCCGCACCAAGGCGGATATCAGCGTTCGGAGCCCCATCTCGGGGTGATAGTCGGTGTTGCGCGGGACCGCGCCGTACTTCCGGATCCCGCTGTTGAGGTGGGCGCCGCACAGCGGCGCGGTGTCGGTGGCGGTGACGCAGACCAGGTTGCGCCCGTTCGCGAACGCGGCGTCCGCGAAGGGGATCGGTGTGCCGTACGGGTCCAGATCGACGACGTCGAACGGCCCCTCGTCGTACAGGAGGGCGTTGACGTCGCGGTGGACCGCCTCGCCGTCGAGGCCGTTGGCGTCGAGGTTCGTGGCGGCGAGCTCGACCGCGTCCGCGTCGACGTCGGCGCAGGTGACCCGATACCCCTCCGCGGCGGCGCGGACCCCCCTGACCCCGGAGGCGGCCATCGCGTCGAGGTACGAGGCGACGCGCGGTTCGCGGTCGCGGTAGGCGCGCAGCGTCGCGACCGTCACGTCGCGGTTCAGCTCCTGTGTCGGGTTGAAGAAGACGCCGCCGCCGGTGCCCTTGCTGGCGCCGTCACGAGCCTCCGGGACGGAGACGGTGAGTCCGCCCTCTTCGATGTCCATACGCTCGATTCGACCATCCGGCCTAAAAGGGTCGCGCTCCGGGTCCGGGGGTGCGCTCCGGATCTCCGGGCGCGGGGCGCGGACGCCCAACGAGGGAGGCTTTTACGCCGCGGGCTCGCAAGGTAACCGTATGAACGGATATCCCACGCGGCGGGCGAGCGCGGTCGACGAAGAGACGGAGGGCCGGGAATGGTAAGCCCGGCGCGGGTAGACGCGGCGACCGACATCGCGTACGGCGCGCTGATCGTCCTGTCGATCGTGTTGATCGCGACGACGCAGGTGAACAACGTCGCGATCGCGTTCGGGATCGGGGTGTTCGCGTCGTACGTGATCCACGTCGTGTGGAAGATGGCCCGCTTCGATCCGGACTGGATGACGCGCGAGGTCGCCGACCAGGTCGGGAAACAGGTCGAAGAGAGCGTCGGCGAGACCGTCGACAAGGAGGTCGAGAAGACCGTCGGTGAGACGGTCAACAAGGAGGTCGAGAAGACCGTCGGCGAAACGGTGAGCAAGGAGGTCGAGAAGACCGTCGAGGAGACGGTCGGCGAGAAGGTGGAGGAGACCGTGAGCAAGGAGGTCGAGAAGAGCGTCGGCGAGACCGTCAACAAGGAGGTCGGCGAGGTCGCCGACGACGTCAGCGACACGGTCAGCGAGGAGGTCTCGGGCAAGGTCGAAGAGACCGTGGGCGAGACGGTAGAGAAGACCGTCGAGGAGACCGTCGGCGAGAAAGTCGAAGAGACGGTAGAGAAGACCGTCGAGGAGACCGTCGGCGAGAAAGTCGAAGAGACGGTGGAGAAAACCGTCGAAGAAACCGTCGGCGAGAAGGTCGAAGAGACGGTGGAGAAAACCGTCGAAGAAAAGGTCGAAGAAGCCGCCGAGGAGATGAGCGACGACGAAGAGGACGCGGCGGACGAAGCCGCTGCGAGCGATCGGTCCGACGCCGTATAGCCGGGGCGACCGCGGCCGACGGTCTCGGTGGGATCGAGCCGAGTGGTGCGTCTCCGAGCGAAAGGCGACCAGCCGGAACAACCCGATCTGGTCACGCCTCGGAAGTCGCGGGCGATAGCGGCCGAACCCGACCGGCCGCTCCCCTAACGCCGAGTTCTCGATCCGTTGTCGACGCGAAGCGTCAGGAACCGACTCGGCGCGATACTGTGTCGTTTGAATTTACACCGACGGAATCGACAGCTGGCGATGTACCGGAGGTACCCGTACGTCGTCGTGGCTCGGTGAACGTTGAGCCGGCCGTTGTATCCGCATCCGCGCGGGGGGCGTCCGCTTCCGTCTGTTCGACCGGTGTTTCGATAGATTCCGGTTAATCGTCGGCGATCGCCTCGGTCTCGTCGAGTTGCTCGAAGAAGCCGTCCGAGTCGGTCACTTCGACTCCCCCCGGTAGGAGACTGCTGAGTACGACGCAGTCGCTCAGGGTCGAAGAAGAACGGAAAGGAGTGGATGTTCGCTACTCGTTGCCGAACATCTGGCGCATCATCGGGTGCATCTCCATGAGCTGCTCTTCGGCGATCTCCTCGTACAGCTTGTACGTGATAGAGACCGCAAGCAGTAGCCCGGTGCCGGAGACCTGCCCGATGGTGCCGAGCAGGTTCGCCATCACGGCGAGCAGCCCGACGAGGGCGCCGCCGATGACGGTCACCTGCGGGATGTACCGCTCCATGACCTTCTCGACGACCTGCGGGTTCCGGCGGAACCCGGGGATCTGCATCCCGGAGTTCTGGATCTGTTTCGCGGTCGCCTCCGGCCCCATGCCGGTAGTCTCGACCCAGAAGATCGCGAAGATAGCGCCGCCGACGATCATGAACGCGAGGTCGATCGCGAGCCGGATCGCGATCATCCACGGCTCGACGGACGCCGGTATCTCACCGAGGAACCACATCCACTGCCCCCGGCTCTGAATCGGGTTCAGGTAGTAGAACAGCCCGCCGATGGGCTGCCCCTGCTCGCTGTAGGTCCCGAGTATCGCCGGCATCCCCGCCCACTGCGAGGAGAGGATCTGGCCGAGGAACTGGATGTTCGCCTGCAGCGCGCGAACGAGGATCATCGGGAGGACGGACGCGTAGATGAGCTTCACCGGGAAGCGTCCACGGGCGCCCTTCACGCGGGCGTGCGACAGCGGGATCTCGACGCGGACCGACTCCGCGTACACGACGATCCCGAAGATGAACACCGTGGTGAAAAGCGCCAGAATGTTCCCCGGATCGAAGAGGAGATTCTGGAGCCCCTCCGCCGTGAACGGCGACATCGACACCGGCACGTCGCCGAAGATGACGCCGTACCAGCTCGCGAAGAAGCCGGAGGCGCCGAGTGCGGAGAAGCTGAAGAAGCCGCCGACGATCTGCTGGCTCACCGACGCGATGATGAACAGCCCGACGCCGGAGCCGACGCCCCACTTGCTCACGATCTCGTCCATGAACAGGATGAGGATGCCGCCGACGAAGATCTGCGCGAAGATCAGCACCTGAACGCCGAACGTCCCGATGCCGAGCGCGCTCGCGACCGCGTCGTCCGCGGGGAGGAACCCCCCGGTGAACACCATCGGCGCCGCCGTGAGGGCGGAGACGATGATCACCAGCAGCTTCTGGAGGCCCTGATAGAGGACCTGGTCGCGCGGGTCGTTCTCGGTGTCGAGCCCGAGGAGGTTCGCACCGCCCAACAGCTGGAGGACGATGGACGCCGTGACGATCGGTCCGATACCGACCTGTAGCAGCGACCCGGACGACCCGGCGAGCACCGACCGGAACTGCCCGAAGAAGTCCGACCCCTGCCCGACCGCCAACCCGAACGGGTTGATGTTGGTCAGGAAGAAGTAGACGATCAGGATTCCGGCCGTCCACGTAAGCTTCCGTCTGAACGGGACGTGTCCCGCGGGCCGCTCCACGACGGGCATCCGCGAGAGCACCGGTTCGGCGGCCTCCTTCCAGCTCATGTTACGCCTCGTCGTTCTCGTCGTCGGAAGTGTTTTCCGGTTCGTCAGCGGGCTCTTCGGCGCGCTCGGAGAGCGTCGCCTCGCCGCCCGCCTCCTCGATGAGCTCGACCGCACCGGCGGTGAACGCGTCGGCCGTGACGCGGAGCTCGCGGCGGACCTGCCCGCCGCCGAGCACCTTCACCACATCAGCCTCGTGGCCGTCCTCAACGACGTCGCGCGCGTCGAAGACGTACGCGTCGCCGTCCTCCTCGGCGAGACCGTCCGCGGCGTACAGCGCCGCGTCCTCGTCGAGCTTCTGGATCTTCACTTCGAGGACCTCCGTCTGAGCGTCCTCGGGGCGCTTGAACCCGTGCTTGCCGAGCGGACCGTAGTTGTGGTACTCGTGTTTCGCGCGACCGGCCGCGCCGCGACCGCCGCGATGCCCGGCGCCGCGCCGGTTCTTGTGCGTGCCGCCGCCGTGCGTCCGAGAGCCGCGCTGTCGTCGTTTCTTGCTCGTCATCGCATCGCCTCCAGGAGACTGTCGATCTCCTCGGTGGTGTGTTTCCCGAGTTCGCCGCCCTCGATCACGGGGTGTTTGATGCCCTCGTGACCGCCGCGGGGGGCGTGGAGCCGCAGCGTCGGCGAGAGACCCTGCTCGCGCAGCGTGGTCTCCTCGTCGACGAGCGCCTCGGCCAGCGCCTCCAGATCGGCGTAGTCGGTGTTGTCGTCGATCCACTCGTCGTCGACGTCGGCCGAGCCTTCGAGCGGCTCGCCGCGCCGCGCGATCGTTCGCGCGACGGCCTCGACGCTCGGTTCCCCGAACGCGACGACATCGTTGACCTTCGCGATCATGCCGCTGTACGAGTCCGTCTCGGGGACGAGCGTCGCGTGGTTGACGCGCCCGACGTTCAGCATGTCGAGCGTGTCCTCGACGCCGGACCCGAGATTAACCTCGCCGCGGAGCTGAACGATCGCCTGCATCACTCGCTCACCTCGTCGTAGTGGACTTCGCGCGCGTGCTGGGGCGTACGGGACTGCGCCGCGTTCTCCAAGGCGTTGAACGTCGCCTTCGCGAGGTTCACCGTCGTGCGCGTGTTGCCGTCGGAGTTCGTCCAGGCGTCCTCGACGCCGGCGAGCTCCAGGATGTTGCGGACCGTCTCCGCGGCCGCGAGGCCCAGCCCCTGCGGGGCGGGCTTGATCTCGACGGTGACGGAGCCGGCCTTCCCCTTCGCCGTGCGGGTCAAGGAGTTGGTGCCGCCGGGCTGGTCCTCCCAGGACCCGGAGCCGCGGTCCACCGAGATGATGTTCAGCTTCGCGACGTCGATCGCCTTCTGGATCGCGCCGCCGACCTGGTCGTCGCGGGCCTGCGCGTAGCCGAGGTAGCCGTCGCGGTTGCCCACGGCGACCACGCAACGGAACTTCACGCGGCGGCCGGAGTCGGTCATGCGCTGGACCATGTTGATGTCCAGCACCTCGTCTTCGAGCCCCGGGAGGAGCTGGTCGACGATCTCGGCCTCCTTCAGCGGGAGCCCGGACTGGAGCGCCTGTTCCATCGACGTGATGTCGCCGTCCTGTACCTTGCGGCCGAGTCGCGTCCGCGGTTCCCAGCCGTCGTTGTGTCTACTCATGGTCCTCCTGGATTGTCGCGAGCACGTCGTCGAAGTGCTCGGGTAGCTCGCTGGCGTCGAACGCGCCGCTGTACAGCGGCTCGTCGAGCTGCTCGGCGTAGTCGGCGATGTGTTCGCCGCGCGTGCGCGACCAGTCGGCCAGCACGTCGTCGTTGTGCGGGATCTCGAGGCCCGCGTCAATCGCTCCTTCCTGTACCGCGAACGTCTTGTTGCCGGGCGTCGCCGTGTTGAGCCCGATGTCGAGGACGGCCTCGTCGAGGCCGGCGTCGACGGCGCGAGCGCCCGCGAGGTACCCGGTGAGGTACGCGCTGGGGAGGTTGCCCGTGGGGGCGTCCCAGCCGTACTCGCCGAGCTCCTCGCTGGAGGCGGCCGCGTGGGTCTCGTCGCCGTCGGATCCGGGGGTCACCAGCTGCGCCCTGACGTGAGCGTTGCTCACCCGAGCGACCAGGCGAGGCTTGCCCGATTTCAGCAGGCGCAACCTCTGATGGTAATCCGTCCGGACCTCGCGGCGGCGCCGCATCGGCACCTTGTATCGTGGTCCTGTCGCCATTAGTCCGTCACCTCGTAACCGTACTGCGTCTCGATGAACGCCTCGAGACGGGCGACGTCCTCGAAGTCTCCCCCGCTCGCTTTGTTGTACAGCGTGCGGTACTCGGAGGCGTCGAGCACGTCTTCGTCGTCGCGAAGCTCCTTCAGGCGGGCCCGCTGTGCGCGGATGCGCGCCTTCCAGTCGTCTTTCGTGTCCTGTCGCGCGCCGGAGCGACCCTTGCGGGAGCCGGCGCCCGACTGATGCCCGTACGAGCGCTTGTCGGCGCGCTCGCGGGCGCGACCGCGCGAGTTCGTCTTCGCGTCCTTCGCGCGGATCGTTCCCTGTTCGATGAGCTCGCGGACGTCCTCGCGGGTGATGGCGTCCTCGATCTCTTCCTGTGCCTCGGGGTCGAGCCAGACGCGGCCCTTGCCGACGTCGAGCTCGTCCGCTGCGAGCCGTTTCTGCGCCTTCAGATCACTCATCGTCGACCTCCACTTCGACGTAGGTCGGGTTCAGCACGCGAATGCCGCGCTCCTCCGCCTCGTCTTCGATCAGTTCGCGCTTTCGACCGCCGACCTTCGAGGCGATCCGCACCGCCTGCGTGTCGCCGTCGACGCCCTCAAGATCGTCCGTGTTGTGAACGCGGACCTCCTCAAAGCCGCTCGGGTGCAGGTCGCGCGACGCCGTCGGCGAGCGGAAGCCGGCCTCGACGACCGGCCCCTTCGACTTCATGCGACGGCGCTGCTTGGAGAGCCCGCCGCGCGGCTTGCGCCACGACGTCGGGATCCGCTTTTTCTTGTGGTAGTCCTGCCGGTTGAACTGCGGTTTCCCCTCGCGGTGCTTCTGTGCGAGCGCGCGAGCGGTCTCGTCGTCCAGTTCCGGCGTCTTGTCGGCGTGACCGCGGGGCCGAAGCTCCGTCTCGACCGTCTCGGACTCCTCGGCCTCGTCGACCGGCTCCTCCTCGTCGGTCTCGTCTTCGATTTCCGCGTCCGCCTCCTCGTCGACCTCCAGCCCGCCGACGTCGGCCTTGACACGCGCTGCGAGCGCGTTGCCGACGCCGTCGACCTCGGAGAGCTCCGACTGGGAGGCGGCCTTCACGTCCTCGACCGTCTCGTAGCCGGCCTCGCGAAGCGCGTCCGCCTTCGAGGGACCGACACCGCTGATGTCTTCCAGTTCGTCTGCCATCGGTTAGGCACCTCCGGTGGGTTTCTCGACGATGTACACGCCGTCCTGGAAGACGCGCGTGTCCTTGTCGGTCACCTTCGTCAGCTGTTCGATGTCGGCGGCGGTCTGGCCGACGGCCTCCTTGTCGGAGCCCGAGAGCGTGACCGTCTCGCCGTCGATCTGTACGTCCGTGTCTCCGCGGATGGGGGTGCGCCGCGCGGCGCTCTCTCCGAGGAAGTTCTCGATGACGACCTCGTCGCCCTCCACGTTCACCTGCATCGGGAAGTGGGCGTAGTACACTTCCATGGCGTACTCCCAGCCCTCGGTGACGCCGTGGATCATGTTGGCGACGTGGCTCTCGAAGGTGCCGACGGTGGCGTTGGTCTTCGCGTCCTCGTTCTCGGTCGCGATGACCACCGCGCCGTCCTCGATCGTCACGTCGACGTCGGGGTACCAGAGGCGTCGCGTGACGCTCCCGTTGGGTCCTTCGACGGTGAGTTCGAGGTGGTCGGTCTCGGCGGAGACGTCGTCCGGAATATCGATTTCGACTCTGTTCATTGTTAGTAGACGTATGCGATCACTTGGCCGCCGATGCCCTCCTCGCGGGCCTCGTAGTGGCTCATGACGCCGTGGCTCGTCGTGACGATGAGCGTCCCGTAGTCACGGGCGGGGAGGTACCGCTTCTCCCACTTCTCGAACTCGTCCGCACCCGCGGAGTAGCGGGGCTTGACGGCGCCACACTCGTTGATCGCGCCTTTCAGTTCGACCTCGAACTTCCCGGCTTTCCCGTCGTCGACGTACTCGAAGCCGTCGACGTACCCGCGGTCGTAGAGGACCTCGAGGACGGAGCCGATGATGTTCGAAGCGGGCTCTACCGTGTACGACAGGTGGCCAACGCTCTCGGCGTTGTCCATGCCGGCGAGCGCGTTGGTGAATGGATCGTTTCCCGTCATGATCAGCTGTACTTCTCGAATCCCATGTCTCGGGCGACCTCGCGGAAGCACTGCCGGCAGAGGTTGATGTCGTACTTGCCGACGAGTCCCTGCTCGCGGTCGCACCGCCGGCACGTGTGCCGGGAGTCGGTGCGCTTCGCGGCGTGCTCGCCCGTGTCGTTGTTCGCTTCGCTCATTCGGTTACCTCGACGTCGAAGTTCGTTTCGAGGAACGCGGCCGCGTCCTCGGCTGTCATCCGGTGGCGGGAGGGAATGGTCCCCGTCGCCTTGTCGCGTTTCGAGACGCGGTAGCCGGGACGGACGATCGTCGTCGTCACGTCGAGGCCGTAGATCCCGATGTTGGGGTCGTACTCCTGGCTCGGAAAGTCGGTGTGGTCCTCGACCCCGAAGCTGAGGTTACCCGTGTCGTCGAACTGGCTCCGCGAGACATCGACGAGATCGAGCGCGGTCTCGAGGAACGCGTGCGCGTCCTCGCCCCGCAGCGTCACCTTGACGCCGATCGGGTCGCCCTTGCGGATCCCGAACTCGGCGATGGTGCGCTTCGAGGTGGTCCGGACCGACTGCTGGCCCGTGATCTCCTCGATGATCTCCTCGGCGTCCGCGAGCGGCTCACCGCCCTGCCCGACGCCCATGTGGACGACGACCTTCTCGAGGGACGGCTCGCGCATCTCGTGGTCGGCGCTCTCGGCTTCACTCATCCGCATCACCCTCGTCGTCGGTGAAGTTCTCGTCGATGACGACGACGTACTCCTCGACCGTCTCGTAGCCGCCGTCCTCGCTGGCGACGGTCACGGTGTTGTCGCCGGAGCCGAGGGTCACGTCGATGTCCTCGATCTCGCCGATCTGGCCGGCGTGCTGGCCGGCGACGGCGGTCACCAAGGCGCCCTCCTCGTACTCGAAGTGGGCGACGATCTCCTTCGTCTCGTTGTCGACGACGATCGAGTCGTTCGTCTCGTAGTCCGCGTCGTCGTCGACGCGGACGTTCGTCCCGTCGTGGAGCGTCAGCTGCGTGACGCCGCCGGGGACGACGGTCTTGTTCGTGATCTTCCCGAGCCGGCTGCCCGCGGCGTCCTCGTCGACGGGAGTCAGCGCGAGCCGACCGCCCTCGTCGGGGAAGACGCGGAAGTACTCCCCGCGCTCGGGGAACGCCAGGATGTCGAACATCCCGATCGGACGCTGTTCGTCCGAGACGGCGTCCCCGTTGACGAGGATCGAGTCGTTGTTCAGCGCGTAGCGCGCCTCCTTCGTCGAGTCGACGTAGCCGAGCACGTCCCGCAGCAGGACGACGAGCGGAACGCCCGCCTCGCCGTGCGGGCCCGCGCCCGCCTTCACGGTGAACGTGTTCGTCTTGCGCTCGACCGGCCAGGAGTTCGGTACTGACAGTCGCTTCTGGTGTCGCGTCATTCGTTATCCTCCTGGAGCCGCGCCTCGCGGCGCTCGTCCTCGAGGTCCAGCTCGGTCACCCGGACGTTGCTCGCCGGAATCGGGCGGGGAACCTCCTCCCCGTCCGCCTTCTCGACGGTGACGTCCTCGACCGTGATCCGCTCGGCGGACAGGTCGACGGAGACGACCTCCGCCTCCGTGCCGGCCGCGTCGCCGCGAAGCACCTCGACGGTGTCGCCGGCGTTGACGCGGACGTTGCGCTGTCCGTACTCCTCGCGGAGCTCGTCGGTGAGGGTGGCCCGGACCTGATTCTGCCGCTCGTGGAGCGGCGCGGTCTCCGACCGTTTTCGTTGTTTGCGTGGCTGTTTCGTCATAGTTAGACGATCATCGTCGCGGTCGAGGCGATGCTCCCGAACCGTTCGGCGACCTCGCGGGCGACGGGGCCTTTGATCTCCGTGCCCCGCGGCTCCTCGAGGTCGTCGATGATGACGGCCGCGTTGTCCTCGAACTTCACGCGCGTGCCGTCCGGACGGCGGATCGGCTTGCGCTGGCGGACGACGACCGCCTCCAGCACCTGCCGCCGCATCTCCGGGGTCCCTTTGGTGACCGAGACGGTCACCTTGTCGCCGATCCCCGCCTTCGGGTGGCGGTTCTTCGTGCCGGAGTAGCCCGACACGGAGATGACCTTCAGCTCACGGGCGCCGGTGTTGTCGGCGCACGTGATCAGCGAGCCCTTCGAGAGCCCCTGCGTGACGTCGGCCTTGAGCGCCTCCATCACTGATCACCCGAGCGGATCTCGACGACGACGTGGGACTTCGTCTTCGAGAGCGGTCGCGTCTCCGCGATCGTCACTTCGTCACCGACTTCGAGCGAGTCGAGCACGCCCGGCACGTGGGCCGGGATGCGCGAGCGACGCTTCATGTACCGATCGTATTTCGGTACGAACACGTCGTACTCTCGCTCGACGATGACGGTCTTTTCCATATCCGTCGACACGACCGTTCCCTCGCGGGTCTGGCCGCGGACGGAGAGCTGCCCGTAGAACGGGCATTTCTCGTAGTCGTAATCCTCCGGGTTGTCTGGCTCCGGAGGCGTGGGTACGTCGATTCCTATCGCCATTGTGTGGCACCTCGTTCGGTGCGTTCGGCGGGCCGATATCGCAACCGATCGCCATCCACCGTCGCGTAGACCGCGTCTTTGCACTCGCCTCGGCGGCTCGCCGGACCCGCGCCGTCACCGTCGACGACGCTTGCGGATCCGGACGGGCCAGACTGACGGGGGCGGACCCCCGTAGTATCCGACCCGAGTTGGGACGCGGACCCCGGCGACTGTCCGTCGCCGGCGGCTTCATCTGTGCGAGCGGTCGGCGTCTCGGCGACGCCGAACTCGAACGTCGCGCCCGACTTGGGCACGCGTTTGTCCCCCGACGCCGTTCGGACCACGAGGGTACCGAACGTCTCGTCGAGCACGCGACCGGCGATACCCACGTGGGCGTCGCTGTCGGCGTCGGCCACCCGAACCGGGAGGCCGACGAGCTCGTGCCGAACGAGTGTGTCGGGGGAGATCATCTTACGCTTCGTCCTCGTCGAAGTCGCCTTCTTCCGCCTGGATCGTCTTGATCCGGGCGATCGTCTTCTTGAGCTCGTTGACGCGGCCCGGGCTCTCCGGCATGCCGCCGGCCGCCCGCTGCGCCTTCGAGTTGAGCAGCTCGGTCTCGAGCTCCTCGACTTCGACCTGGCGCTCCGCCGCGGTCATGTCGCGGATCTCGTCGGTGTAGAGGATCGCCATTATTCGTCCTCCTCCTCCTCGTCGGCCGCCTCCATCTCCGCGACGAGGTCGGCCGCCTCGGACTCGATCTCTTCGTCCAGTTCGTCGAGCTCGTCGGCGTCCGCGTCGCCGACCGGCTCCTCCGCGGCGACGTCGGTCGCCTCGGTGGCCGTGTCCTGCGTCTCCTCGACGACCTCCTCGACGACCTCCTCGTCGATGACATCCGCGGGGTCCTCGTCGGGGACACCGACATCCTCGTCGGCGCCCACGTCGGGAACCTCCTCCGGATCCTCTTCGAGCAGCGCCTCGACGCCCTCGTCGTCGCCGGCGCCGGCGGCCGCCTGCTCGACCTCGGGGACCTCGGCGTCCTCGCGGATCTGGAAGTCGTCCGGGAGCGTCGCCCCCGGCGGAATGATCTTCACGTTGACGCCGATCGTCCCGAGCTTCATGACGGCGACGCCCTGGCCGTGGTCGACGACCTCCTCGGCGGGTTCGCCGTTGTGCTTGATGTAGCCGCGGTTGAACTTCTCGACGCGCGAGCGCGCGCCGGTGACCTTGCCGGACAGGACGATCTCGGCGCCCAGCGCGCCCGCGTCCATGATGCGGTCAATCGTCGTGTGACCGGCCTTCCGGAAGTACCAGCCGCGTTCGAGGGCGTTCGCCAGACGGTCCGCGACGATCTGTGCGTTCAGGTCGGGCTCGTCGACCTCCTGAACGTCGATCTGCGGGTCGTCCATGTCGAAGCGGTCCTCGAGCTCGGTGGTGATCTTGCGGATGTTCTTCCCGCCCTTCCCGATCACCATCCCGGGCTTTTCGGCCTTCAGGACGATCTGCGTGCCCATCGGCGTCTGGGCGACGTCCATCCCGCCGTAGCCGGCGCGGCCGAGCTCGTCCGCGAAGAACTCGTTGATCTGGGAACGGCGCAGGCCGTCCTCGATGAATTGGTGTTCGTCAGCCATTAGTTGTCAGCCTCCGGCTCCTCGATGATCAGTTCGACGTCCGCGAGCGTGGTGTTCCACTCGGTCGCGCCCGCGGCGCGGGGGTTCCGACCGGGTCGCTCGCCGACCTTGTGAGGGGCGACGTGTTTGATGACCATCGCCTCGCCGTCGAACCCCTGCTCGTCGGCGTTGTTCTTGACGTTCTCCAAGAGCTTGAGGAAGTCCTTGGCGGCCTTCTCGGGGTACCGTCCCGCGTCCCAGCCGTCGATGTCGGAGCGGTGGCCCGCGCCGGCGTTGTGCTGGCGCATCGGCACCGACGTCTCCTCGTCGATGACCTCCTGGAGGAACTCCTCCGCGTCGGCGACCGTCTCGCCTTTGATCTCTCGGGAGATCTCCTTGCTGTCCTTCACGCTGATGGGCCGGTCGCGGAGCATCCCCTTGGCGGTGGTCTCCGGGTCGGCCTCGACGCTGTAGTTGATTCCCATGGGTTACTTGAGGGGCACGAACTTCGAGGACCGGGTCGCGCCGATGCCGGCCTGACCGTGTTCGACGGTGCTTCGCGTGAGGTGGAACTCACCGAGGTAGTGCCCGATCATCTCGGGCTCAACCTGAACGCGCTCGAAGCTGTGGCCGTTGTACACGGCGAAGGTGACGCCGACGAACTCCGGCAGGATCGGCATGTCGCGCAGGTGCGTCCGGATCGGGTCGTCCGCCGTCGTCTCCTTGTCGCGGCTCCGGACCGTCTCCAGCAGCTTCTGCTGTTCGGTGCCGAGTCCGCGAACGATGCTTCGCCGCTGGCGTGCGGGGAGCAGTTCCGCGACCTCGTCTACGTCCATCTCCTGCAGCTCGTCGAGCGAGTGACCGCGGTAGGCGAACTCCTCGCCCTCGCGGCCGGTTCGGTAGTCTGAACTCATTTGTTGCCACCTCGTCCGGTGCGCTTGGATGCGATGTCACCGACCTTGCGTCCCGGCGGGGCGTCCCGCGAGACGGACTTCGGCTGGCCGGGGTGTTGGCGACCACCGCCACCGAAGGGGTGGTCGACGGCGTTCATCGCGACGCCGCGGACGCGCGGGTATTTCGTGCCGCGCGCCTTCATCTTGTGGTGTTTGTTGCCGGCCTTGACGAAGGGTTTCTCCGTCCGGCCGCCGCCCGCGACCACGCCGATCGTGGCGCGGCACTGCGGGTCGAGTCGCTTCACTTCGCCGCTGGGGAGCTGGACGACCGCGACGTCGCGGTCGTGGGTGAGGAGTGTCGCCGACACGCCGGAGGCGCGCGCGAACTTCCCGCCGTCCCCGCGGTTGCTCTCGACGTTACACACCGGGACGCCCTCGGGGATCTCCGCCAGCGGGAGCGTGTTTCCCGGCTTGATCTCGGCCGAGACGCCGACCTGAATCGTCTCGCCCACGCGCACGCCTTCCGGCGCGAGCACGAGCCGGCGGTCGTCGTCCTCGAACTCGACCTCCGCGAGGGGGGCCGAGCGGGCCGGGTCGTGTTCGATCCCGACGATCTCGCCGGTGACCGTGTCCACGTCTTCGAGCTTCTTGTGCGACAGTTCCGCCTTGTAACGGTGGGAGGGGGCCCGGAACGTCGGGCCGCCGCGTCCGCGCCGTTGTCCTTGGATTCGTCGTCCCATCTCAGAACACCCCGATACGCGAGGCGATTTCGGTCGCGTCGTCGTCCGCGGACAGGGTGACGACCGCCTTCTTCTCGCCCTGCGGCGTCACCTGCGTGTTCACGTTGACGACGCCCACGTCGTAGCGCTCGGCGACCTCGGACTCGATCTCCGGTTTGGTCGCGTCCACGTCGACGAGGAACAGCAGCTTGTTGTTGAAGTCCATCTCGTTCATCGCCTGCTCGGTGACGATCGGATGCTCGATGATCGAGTTCATCGGTCGGCCACCTCCGAGACGGCGCTCTCGGTCCACAGCGTGAGTCGGCCCGGGTGCGCGCCGGGCGCGAGGTCCTCCGCGTTGACCTCGCGAGCGGTCGCGACGTCGACGCCCGCGAGGTTGCGGGCGGCGCGGGACGGCTCCTCGCTGGTGACGACGAGGACGGACTTGGGCTGGCGGTACTTGCGGCCGCGGGCCTTGCCCTGTCCGGCGCGGACGGAGCGACCCTCCTCGGCGCGCTCGATGTCGGCGTCGGCGCCGACGGCTTCGAGCACGCCAAGGGCGTCCTGCGTCTTCTCGAGGTCCTCGAACTCGTCGCTCACGACGAGCGGGAGGTCGAGGTCCTCGTCGAACGCGTGGCCGCGCTCGGCGACGAGCTCGGCGTCGGTCGTGGCCGCGATGGCCGACCGGATCGCGAGCTGTCGCTCCTTGTCGTTCAGTTGCTTCGACTGGTCCTTCTCGGCCTTCGGCGGGTGCGCGGCGCGCCCCGACACGGCGTGCGGGACGCGACGGGCGACGTTCTCGGAACGTGGCACGTGCGCGAGCCCGCGGCCGGAGCCGAACGATTCGGCGGGCGTCCGCAGCCCGGCGAACTCGTCGGCCCCGTAGGCCTGCTTCCGGTTGGCCTGAGCGGCGTCGACCGCGCGACCGATGAGGTCCGGTCGGAACGCGGTCTCGAAGACGGCCGGCAGCTCGACGCTGCCCGCCTCCTCGCCGTCCAGGTCGTGTACTGTTGCGTTCATTGGTTATCCCTGGTTGGATTCGGTGGAAACGTACCGGACCTCGGGGTCGAGGCGCGGCTGGTCGTTCGGCCGGATGGCCGGGCGGAACCGCAGCAGGCGCTGGTCCGGACCGGGCAGCGAGCCCTTGATGAGCGCGTACTCACCGTCGACCTCGCCGTAGTTGACGAAGCCGCCGTCGACGGAGGCGTCGTCGCCCTCGCCGAAGTCGATGAGGCGCTTGTTGAGCTCGGTGCGCTGGTGATAGCCGGTCTGCCCCTGCTGGGGGACGGTGGAGCGGACGCGGGAGGGGTTCCACGGACCGAGGTTGCCGATCCGACGCCGCCATCCCTGGCGGGCGTGTTTGCCCTTCCGCTTCTGAACGCCCCAGCGTTTGACGGGACCCTGCGTCCCCTTCCCCTTCGTGATGCCGGAGACATCGGTGTACTGGCCCGCGCGGAAGACGTCGCCGAACTCGTGGGCGCCGCCCTCCGCGACGAGGTCCAGCGCGAAGTCGGCGCGCTCCTCGAGGGAGCCGCCGCCGACGCGCGTCTCCATGATGTCGGGCTTCTTCTTCGGGACGTTCGAGAGCTCCGAGGGCGCCGTGTGCGTGATGACGCGCACGTCGTCGACGACGTCGTCGTCGAGCAGCGCGCGGAGCTCGTCGGCATCTGCCTCGAAGGTGTCTTCCGCCGGGAGGTCGAGCGCGCGGTCGAGTTCCTCGTGGAACTCGGTCGCCCAGACCTCTTCGACCGGCTTCTGTCCGTACGGCGTGTTCTCGTAGGCGCGCACGGCGACGGCGTGCATCTGCGGCGTCTCGACGACGGTGACGGGGACGGCCTCTTCCATCCCTTCACGCGGCGAGTTCGCCTCGTCGTTGACCATCATGACGTGGGTCATCCCGGCCTTGTAGCCGGCGAATCCCTGCAGCGCAGGGGCCCCGTCGTCTTCTGGCCACGAACGGATGCGCGGCACCTCGCTGTCTGCGCGGGTGCGCGGGCCGTAGCCCAGCGAGCCTTTTCGTGGTCGGCTTGGTTGTGGCATGTGTTTACTCCGTGAGTGTGAGCGAGCCGAGGGTCGCGAACAGAGCCTCCTCCGTCCGGACGACCTCGCTCGCCTGTGCCGGGATCGTGTTCAGCCAGAGGTCGAACCCCGGATCGGGTTCGACCGAGCGGCCGTCGGCGACGGCCGCCCGAATGCGGTCGGGCGGAAGCCCGAGCATCTCCGGAAGCCCCCGCTCGGGCGCGCCGAAGGCGACGGTGTAACCGCCGGCCTCGCGGGCGTCCGAGACGAGGTCGCCGAGCCGCGAGACGGAGAGTTCCGCTCCGTGTCGCGACGTCGCGACGGCCAGTCCGTCGCCGGCGAGCGCTTCCGACAGGTCCGCGGCCGCGACCTGGAAGCCGACCTCCGGCTTCCCGGTGATGCGGGCGCGGACCGGTTCTCTCGAAGAGACCCTGATGGTGACGCGCTCCCCCCGCTCGACCTCCATTCCGGAGGGGACGAGCAGGGAGATCGGGTGTTCCCGCAGCGGGGAATTGACCCGGACGCGGCCTTCAGGTCCGACCTCGGTCACGAGTCCCTGTGTTTTCGACTCTTCCCCGCTAGGGGTCGAGCCGGTCCGCCACGGCACGCGGAGCGGGGGAAGCACACCGACGTACCGGAGTTCGTCGCGCTGCCCCCAGAGGTCCTTTCGGAGCTCCGGCGGCGTCGCGGCGTACCCCAGCACGGTGCGGACGTACTCCCCGCCCCGTCGCCCGTCGCCTTCCCGGTCGGGGAAGACCACGAGCCGATCCGCCCGGAACACCGCCGCCGCACGGGCGACGTAGCCGAGTTTGCGAGTCGCCTCGCGGTCGTCCTCGGCTTCCCGGACGAGCGAAGACGGAACACAGATCGTGAGTCCGTCTTCGGTACGCATCGTGGCGAGACTGTAACCTTCGATTCCGGACGGCACGGTAAAAGGATAGCGGTCCCGATATCCGGCTGTGCCGCGTTCACACGGGGTCTGCGTGGGGATTCCGCCCGCGAATCCGAGCCAACTCGTCACACGGATCCGCGTCGCCGCGGAGGCGACCCCTCACGTCGGAACGACCCGCGCCACCGGCGCGTCGTCGTCATCGACCGCGACGTAGAGGTTCCCCGTGTCCGGTTCGACCGCGACCGCGCGCATGCGCCACCCGCGGTCGGCGAGCAGGGGCTCGCGCTCGGTCACGGTCGCGTCGAGGCCGTCGCCGTCGACCGTGAACCGCCCGAGGTACCGCGCCGCGAGCGTGCCCGCGAACAGGTCGCCCCGCCACTCGGGGAACGCGTCGCCGTCGTAGAAGACCGCGCCGCTCGGCGGGAAGCCGCCGGACCCGCACGGCCAGTGGTGGACCGGCGCGATCACGCCGTCGCGGTCCCCGTGGCCCGGCGCGAAGGGGTCGTCGGTCCCGTAGCGGCACGCCTCGCTGGCGACCGGCCAGCCGTAGTCGCCGCCGCGCTCGATCACGTTGATCTCGTCGCCGTCCTCCTCGCCGTGCTCGCACTGCCAGATCCGGCCCGTCTCGGACCGCACCGCCATCGCCTGCGGGTTCCGGTGCCCGTAGCTGTACAGCGCGTCGGCCGCGTCCGGGTCGTCGACGAACGGGTTGTCGGGGTGGGCGTCGCCGTCCGGGGTCAGCCGCAGCGTCGCGCCCAGCTCGTTCGAACGGTCCTGCGAGACGTGGTCGGGTCCGAAGTCCGTGTCGCGCCGGTCGCCGACCGTGACGAACAGCGACCCCTCGGGGCCGAACGTCGCCCGGGAGCCGAAGTGGTTCGCGCCGCCGCGGAACGGCTCGGCGACCCGGATTGGCTCGAACTCGTCGAGCACCGGCGCGTCGCCGCCGTCGAGCGAGAGCCGTCCGGTCCCGACGTGCGTCGTCGCCTCGCCCGCGTCGTTCACCGCCGCGTACGTGAGGTAGATGCGCGGGTCGGCCGGGTAGTCCGGGTGGACCGCAACGTCGAGCAGGCCGCCCTGCCCCTCCGCGAACACTTCTGGCGCGCCCGCGACCGCCTCGACGGCCCCGTCCGCGGGGTCGACAAGCGAGAGCCGTCCCGGTCGCTCTGTGACCAGCAGGCGACCGTCGTCGGGTAGGAAGGCGAGCGCCCATGGGTTCTCGAACCCCTCCGCGACGGTCTCGACGTCGTACGCGACGCCCGCGCCGTCGTCCGGCGGGGCGTCGCCGCCGTCGTCGCCGGAGCCTCCGGCCTCGTCGCCGCCGGGAGAGCCGCCGCCCCCGAGACAGCCGGCGACGGCGGGAAACGCGGCGATGCCGGCGAGCCCGGCGGTCGCGCGGAGGACGGTGCGTCGGTCGGCGCGGTCGGGCAGGTCGGTCATCGTTCGGGTACGGATCCGTGTGGGGGCGCGGCACCGATGACCCTTCCGCCGACCGTCGTTCGGAACCCTTATATCTCCGACCCGGACTACGATCGGATGCGAAGCACGCACCGGTAGTGTAGTGGTATCACGCAACCTTGCCATGGTTGCAACCCGAGTTCAAATCTCGGCCGGTGCACTCCCTGCGGTCGTGCCCCGACCTGACTCCCGCTCGCTCTGCTTGCGGGAGTCTCGGCCGGTGCATTTTCCGACTGACTGCGCCAGCCAGCGTCCGCTTCACTCCGCTCAGCGGACTTGCGAACGAAGTGAGCAGAATCACCGAGAGAGACTTGAGCGCTATCAGTCGCGCGCAGCGAACGGCGAGCGGAGCGAGCCGTGAGCGGGCACGTCTGATTCTGAGTTCGAATCTCGGCCGGTGTACTCCCTGCGGTCATGTACCGGCCTGACTTCCGCTCGCTTCGCTCGCGACTCCCTCGCGCGTGCTGCTCGGCCGCGTGGCGGCCTCGCAGGCACGCGCCGCCGCACGAGATTCCCCGACCGGTACTTTCAATCGGTGATCCGGCGAACCCCCCTCGCGTGACCGTACCAACGAAGACGCTCCCGAGCGGCGCGGAGCTGCCGGCGCTCGGGCTGGGCACGTACGACCTCGACGACGACGAGACGGCCGACAGCGTTCGGGCGGCGCTCGACGCCGATTACGCGCACATCGACACCGCGGAGGGGTACCGCAACGAGGCGGTCATCGGGGAGGCGCTCGCGGCGAGCGACGTCGACCGCGACGACGTCTTCCTCACCTCGAAGGTGCTCGCGAAGAACCTCAACTACGAGTCGGTGATCGAATCGTGCGAGGCGTCGCTCGACCGGCTCGGCACCGACTACCTCGACTTGTACCTGATCCACTGGCCGAACCCCGCCATCTCTCTGCGCGAGACGCTCCAGGCGATGGTGGAGCTGCGCGAGCGGGGGCTCGTCCGCGATATCGGCGTCTCGAACTTCAGCGCGTACCAGCTCAGCTGCGCGCACCACATTTCCGACGTGCCGATCGCGGTCAACCAGATCGAGTTTCACCCGTGGTTCCAGCGGCCCGACCTCGTCGACTACTGCCGCGAGACCGACACCGTGATCGAGGCCGCGGCCCCGCTCGCGCGGACCGACGTGTTCGGCGACGAGGTCGTCGCCGAGCTGGCGGAGCAGTACGACAAGCACCCGGCGCAGGTGATCATCCGGTGGGCGATCGACCGCGGCGTCGTCCCGCTACCGCGCTCGTCGACCCCGGAGCACGTCCGGGCCAACGCCGACCTCGACTGGGAGCTCGACGAGGCCGATCGGCGACGGCTCGACGGGCGCGACCGCGACGCCCCGGTGTACGACACCCCGGCCCGCGACTGGACGAACGACGTGTACGGGATCGAACAGTAGTGGGCTCGCAGCCGCGGTCGCGGCTCAGTCGCCGAGTTCGACCGGCCGCCCGGTCTCGGCCGACTCGTAGACGCCGGCGAGCGCGCGCATGTCCGTGAGCGCGTGCTCGCCGTCGGGGTGGAACAGTTCGTCGGCCAGCAGCTGGTGACCGAAGTAGGCGAACTCCTCTTCGATCTGGTGGACCTGCTCGAAGTCGACATCGACCCGCGTCCCGCCGCGAACCACGGCGAATCCGCGGTCCTCGCGCTCGTAGAACGCCGGGTCGAGGACGAGTCTGGCGTCTGTCCCGGTGACCTCCAGCCGGCTCGCGTGCTGGGCGTTCTGGCTCACCGTACAGAACGCGTCGACGTCGTCCGGGAACTCGAGTCGGAACGAGGCGTGCTCGTCCACGTCGGCGAACGCCTCGTGCTCCGACCGGGTCCGGCCGGACACCCGGACCGGGTCCTCGCCGAGTGCGAACCGCGTCGTGTTGAGCGGGTAGACGCCCAGATCCATCACCGCGCAGCCGCCCGACAGCGAGGGGTCGAGCCGCCACTGGTCCGTGTCGCTTCCGAGTTCGCCGAGCATCGTCTGCGACATCGTCGCGTGGACGTGGATCACCTCGCCGGCGACGCCCGCGTCGAGGAGGTCGCGGAGCCGCCGGACGGCAGGGTCGGTCTGCATCCGGTAGCCGACCATCAGGGGCGCCCCGGCGTCGCGGCAGGCCGCCACCAGCTTCCGCGCGCGCTCCGGCGTCACCTCCAGCGGCTTCTCGCAGAGGACCGCCTTCCCCTGCTGTGCGGCGGCCTCGACGTACTCCAGGTGGGTCGCGTTCGGCGTCGCGACGTAGACGGCGTCGTACGCGTCCGCGGCGGCCCCCGATCGCAGTTCCTCGGGCGTGAGGCCCGTCAGGTCGCGCTGGGCGGCGACCGCTTCGACCGCCGCGGGGTCGACATCGCTGACGACGGTGGCCTCGGTGTACGCCGACCGCGCGATGCCGGGCAGCGCCCACTCCCGGGCGAACCAGCCGAGGCCGACGACCGCGACCCTGACCGGGTCGGCGACGGCGGCCGGGTCGAGCGTCTCCCAGTCGCGGCGCGTGAACTCGTCGAGGTACTCCGCGAAGGCGGCGTCCATGTCGCCCCCTCCGCGCGGGGGCGTCAAATAACCACGGCGACGCCGACGCGTGACGCGACCGGGCGAGTCACGGACCGCGCCGCCGTCGCGCTCGTCCGCGCCGCGCTCACCACGGCCCGTCGTAGTTCACCCGCGGCCGGTCCACGTCGATCCCGATCTCGCGGAGCGTCTCGGCCGCGCGCCGGACCGGCGCCGGGTCGGCGCGGTCGAGGGGATCGTCGGTCGCCTCGGCGAACCGGACCGTCCAGTCCCCGTCGATCACGACCGTCGCGCGCCGCGGGATGCCCGAATGCCCCTCCCACGAGTCGGCGAGCAGGTCGTACGACTCGGCGACGCCGCCGTGGAAGTCGGCGACCACCGGGAAGGGGAGTCCGAACCGGTCGGCGTACGCGAACGCCGCGTACAGCGAGTCGCCCGTGAGCGCAACGACGGCGAGGCCGTCGCGGTCGTGCCAGCCGGCGTCGCGGACCGCGGTGAGCGCCGCGGTACAGGGCGGCACGAACGTCGCGGGCGCGAGACAGAGAGCGACGGCGTCGTGCGCCTCGACCAACCGGAACAGCGCCAGTTCGGTTGCGGTGCGCTCCGCGTCGCCCTCCGGAGCCCCGCCGACCGCGGGCGCGGCGAAGTCGGGGGCGGTGTCGCCGACGGTGACCATGCGTCCACGAGGCCCGCGGCCGATAAATAGCCACCCGAGGCGGGGGCGGCGACCGCGACCGGGTCCGCGGAGCGGCCTGACGCGTGCGAACAGCCGGCTCGGGGGGTGTTTTAGCTGTGGGGCCCGGAGGGCGGTCGTGATCGGAGCCCACGCCGAGACGGCGCTCGCCCTCGTCGGCACCTACGGCGCCGTCGCAGTCTTCGTCGTCTTCGCGCTCGAAGGCGCCCTCGTCGGGAAGGTGCTGCCAGCGCGGACGCTCTTTGTCGCAGCGGTGGTCGCCGCGGGGGTCGACGCTGTGGCGGTCGTCCCGGTGTTCGCGGCGGCCGTCGTCGGGGCGACGACCGGCCAGTCGCTGCTCTTCGTCGCCGTCCGTCGGTTCGACCTGGATCCGACGGCGTCGAGGGCCGTCCCGGTCGACGCGGGGCGGCTGGACGGCGCGACGCGCTGGCTCGACCGGTGGGGGCTCCCGGCGGTCGCCGCCTCGAACGCCGTCCCCGGGACGCGCGGGTGGCTCGCGGTGCCCAGCGCGAGCGCGTCGTCGGTGTCCGCGCCGCGGTTCGCCGCCGCGTCGCTACTCGGGTCGGCCGCCTACGCCGGCGCGCTCCTGGGAATCGGGCTGGCCGTCGCGCTCGGCGTCGAGAGCGCAGTCGGGCTGTTCGGCGGCGACCTCGTCGCGGCGCTGTAGCCCGGCTCCGCCCGTTTCACCCGGTCAGAGGATCGTCCCGTGCTTCTTGTCCGGCAGGTCCTTCTGAACGTCCTCATAGAAGTCGAACCGCGCGGCGAGCTCGGCGCGGAGGTCCGAGGGCGGCACGATTTCGTCGATGACGACCTCGCTCGCCATGCGGTGGACGTCGATCCCCTCGCGGTACTCCTCGCGGAGGCGCTCCTCCTCGGCGGCGCGCTCCTCGGGGTCGTCGATCTCGGCGAGCTTCCGGGCGTAGACCGCGTTGATCGCGGCCTCGGGGCCCATGATGCCGATCTCGCCGGAGGGAAGGCCGATGACGCTCTCAGGGTCGTAGGCCGGCCCGCCCATCGCGTAGATGCCCGCGCCGTACGCCTTCCGCACGACGACGGTCTGTTTCGGCACCGTCGCCGAGGAGGTGGCGTAGATCATCTTCTTCCCCTTCTCTAAGATGGCGTCCTTCTCCACCTGCGAGCCGGCCATGAAGCCGGGCGTGTCACAGAGGTACAGCAGGGGGATCTCGTAGGCGTCGCAGGTCCAGATGAACTCCGCGGCCTTCTCCGCGGCGTCCGGGAAGATCGCGCCCGACCGCTCCGTCGGCTGGTTGGCGACGACGCCGACCGGCCGCCCGTCGATCCGGCAGAACGCCGTGACGATCTCCGGACCGTACCCCTCCTTCAGCTCGAACACCGACTCGGCGTCGGCGATCCGGTCGATCAGGTCGTGGGCGTCGTACGGGCGGTTCGGCGACTCGGGGATCAGCTCGTCGATCCCGTCGGGCGAGAGCTTCGGCGGCTTCGTCTCGCGCCGCGGGGGCTTCTCGCCGGCCCGGTCGGGGAGGTAGCCGATCAGGTCGGCGACCAGCTCGCGGGCGTGCTCCTCGTCGCGCGCGACGAGGTCCGCGGAGCCGGACTCCTCGGCGTGGACGCGGGGGCCGCCGAGGTCGTCCAGATCGATCTCCTCGCCGGTGACCATCTCCACCATTCGCGGGGAGGCGATCGCCATCGCGGACATGTCCTCCACCATCACAGTGAAGTCCGCGAAGACGGGCGTGTAGGCGGCCCCGGCGATACAGGGGCCGTAGAGAACGCAGATCTGCGGCACCGCGCCGGAGAGCATCGAGTGGTTGTAGTAGTACTTCCCAATCCCCTCGCGGTTGGCGAAGAAGCCGGTCTGCTGGTCGATCCGACCGCCGGAGGAGTCCATCAGGTAGAGCACCGGGTTCCCCGTCTTCAGCGCCCGCTGTTGCATCCGAAGGAACTTCTCGACGCCCTTCGACGCCATCGACCCCGCCTTCACGGTGAAGTCGTTGGCCATGAAGTGGACGTCGCGCCCCTCGAACTCGGCCGCGCCCGTCAGCAGGCCGTCGCCCGGGAGGCGGTCGCCGCCGCGATCGTTCCCCGCTTCGTCCTCGCCGGCGGGCGCGTCGGGGTGCCAGTCGTCGAACGCGGCGAACTTCCCGTCCTCGAACTTCACCCCCGCGGGGTCGCCGTCCGCGGCGCCGGCGTCGCCGGTCCCGCGGGTCCCGCCCTCGCCGCCGAACCAGAGGTCGAGGCGGTCGCGGACGAACAGCTTCCCCTGCTCCGAGAGGCGGTCGCGGTACTTCTCCGGGCCGCCCTCGCGGATGTCGGCTATCTCGGCGCGGAGGTCGCGCTCGCGGTCGGTCGGTCCGAGGTCGTCGTCGAGCGGGTAGCTCGGCTCGGACGGCTCGGCGCTGGCGACCGGCGTCTCCTCGCCCTCGACGTGGACGTCGACGTCGACGCCGAGGTGTTCGGCGAGCGACTTCGCGATCGCCGCAGCCTCCTCGGGCGTCGCCGCCGCGCCGACGTGGACTTTCATGAACGCAAGATTTGCGGTGGATCCTAAACAGTTTTCCATGCGGGATTCGGCGGGCCCGCGTCGGCCGGCGGCCCGGGGCGGCGCGCCGCTCGTCCGGAGCGGTACCCCGCTGCTACTCCGCGTCGACGGCGGCTTCCAGCCGCTCGATCAGCGCCTCGTTGCCCACGTAAACCGGCGTGCGCTGGTGGACCGCCTCGGGCTCCACGTCGAGGATCGAGCCGGTTCCGTCCGAGGACGCGCCGCCCGCGCGCTCGACGATGTAGGCGATCGGGTTCGCCTCGAACTGTAGCCGGAGCTTCCCCTCGGACGCGCTCCGGAGGGCGGGGTAGGCGAACACGCCGCCGTAGGTGAGCACCTGGTTCACGTCGCCGACCATCGCGCCGCCGTACCGGAGCTTCAGCTCGTCTTCGATCGATCGGGCGTACGCGCGGAAGTCCGCGGGCCAGTCGGGCACCCGGCCGCCGAACCCGTAGACGGTCGGGGTCGCCGGCAGCGAGAGGTCGGCCTCGACGACGGACCTCTCGACGCTGTCGCCGTCGGCGGTGACCACTTCCTCGCGGACGCCCGTCTCGTCGGCGACGACCATCGTCGTGATCGGGCCGTAGAGGACGTAGCCGGCGGCGACGAGGTCGCGGCCGCTCGCGGGCAGCGGCGCTTCGTACACGCCGACGACGGTGCCCATCGCGTTGTTCGACCGGAGGTTCGAGGAGCCGTCGAGGGGGTCGATCGCGACGGCGAGCGCGTCGCCCGCGCCGCTCCCGACGGCGCCGCCCGCGTCGACCGCCGATTCACGCTCCTCGCTGACGAACGAGCCGACGCCGTCGACCGCGGTTATCGCGTCGCCGAGGAGCTCGTCGGCGTACAGGTCGCCCGCGAGCACCGACTCGCCGGATTCGTTCTCCGTCCCGCTCTCGACGCGGCGGCCGGGGAGCGCGGCGCGGATCTCGGGGGCCGTCGCCGCGACCGCGTCGAACACCGCGTCGACGGTCGAGTCCGGTGAGGACATCAGTCGTCGCTCTCGGCGACGGCCAGCGCCTCGGCCGGGTCGGACTCTTGGAAGATCACGGCCTCCAATGCGTCGAGGATGCGCTCGGGCTCGTCGCGCTGGAAGACGTTTCGGCCGACGGCGATGCCGGTGGCCCCCGCGTCGATGGCGTTCGAGACGTTCCGGAGGAACGCCTCGTCGTCGCGCATCGTCCCGCCGGACATGACGACGTCGGCAGGGCCGGCCATCTCGACGGCGTCGCCCATCGCCTCGGCGGAGCCGGGGTACTTCACCTTCACCACGTCGGCGCCGAGCTCCAGGCCGAGCCGCGCGCCGTACGAGATGACGTCCGGGCTCGCGTCGTTGCGGAGCCCCTGCCCGCGCGGGTACGACCACATGACGACGGCCATGTCGTGTTCGCGGGCGCCCTCCTGCGCGTCGCGGAATTCCTCGGCCATCTCTACCTCGTGGTTCGACCCGCCGTAGACCGTGAACCCGACCGCGTCGGCCCCCAGTTCGGCCGCGTACTCGGCCGTACAGTTGACGGCGCTGTTCGGCTCTCCCCGCCAGAGGTTGGAGGTCCCGTTGAGCTTCAACAGGAGGTTGACCTCGTCCTCGTAGTCGGGGTAGTACGCCTCGGCGAGCCCCTTCTGGACGGCGAGCGAGGTGACCGCCTCGTGGGTGGCGAGCTCGAAGATCCGTTCCGGGTCCGCCGTGTCCGGGTTCGGCTCGAAGTCGACCGGCCCGTGTTCGAGCCCGTGGTCGTACGCGAGGATGAGCGACTTACCGTCGCGCGAAATGTCGTCGGCGGCGTGAGGAAGCATCAGTTCGTAGTTCCGTTACATACGTAAAAAGGGCTGTGGTGAAGTCGGCGGACGTAAAGAAACTTAGCGGCCGACTGAGCGGCGCCTCGGGTCGATTTTGCGCGATCGGCTTCGAAACGCGTTACTACTCGAATTGTTAATTTCTCCGGCGCGAACGCGTTCGGGCCCGGCTTTCGCAATACTTACCAGCCGCGGCGCGGCAGCGAGTCACATGCGAACGCTTTCCGAAATCGAGGTCGTCGGCGTCGTCGGCGCCGGGACGATGGGCAACGGGATCGCGCAGGTCGCGGCGTCGGCGGGATACGACGTGGTGATGCGGGACGTGGAGCGCGAGTACGTCGAGCGCGGCCTCGACAGCGTCGAGGACAGCCTCGACCGGCTGGCCGGAAAGGGCGCGCTCGACGAGGACCCCGAAGCGGTCCGCGACCGGATCACGGGGACGACAGCCCTCGACGACCTCGCGGACGCCGACCTCGTCGTCGAGGCCGTGATCGAAGACCTCGAGGTAAAACGCGACGTGTTCGGCGACCTCGACCGCGTCACCGACGACGACGTCGTCCTCGCGACGAACACCTCCACGCTGTCTATCACGACCATCGCGAGCGCGACGGAGCGCGCGAGCGACGTGGTCGGCCTCCACTTCATGAACCCCGTCCCGATCATGGACGGCGTCGAGGTCGTGGTGGGCGAGCGCACCGACCCGGCGGTCGTCGACTTCGCGCACGCCTTCGCCGAGGACTTGGGCAAGGAGACGTGGGAGTCCGACGACAAGCCCGGGTTCGTCACCAACCGGATCCTGATGCCGTGGATAAACGAGGGGATCCGCGCGTACGACGAGGGCGTCGCCGACAAGGCCGACATCGACCGCGGGATGAAGCTCGGCACGAACGTCCCGATGGGGCCGCTCGAACTCGCCGACCACATCGGCCTCGACGTGGCGCTCGACGCAAGCGAGACGCTCCACGACGAACTCGGCGACCGCTACAAGCCGGCGTACCTCCTCAAGCGCAAGGTGGAGGCGGGCGACCTCGGCAAGAAGACCGGTCGCGGGTTCTACGAGTACGAGTGACCGCGTCGGGGCGTCTGAGAGGCGGTCAGGCCGCGTCCGCGTCGCGGTCGTCGTCCGCCGTCCACCGGCGCGCGCCGGGCAGCAGCCCGACGAGCTTCGTCACGTAGCCGAACCGGAACAGCCCCAGCTGCGAGAGCGCCCCGAGGACGAACACCGCGAGGAACGCGGGCGCCGAGAGGTCGAAGAGGAGGGGTTGGACGGTCGTCTCCGCGGCGGCCGTCTCGAAGCTCGCGGGCGTCAGCGACCGCGAGGCGAACGCCGCGCCGATGAGCGCCGTCGAGACCACGAGCGTCGTCCGGGTGAGGACGAACCCGAACAGCGCGCCGACGGCGACGCCCGCCAGCGTCGCGCCGACGAGCAGCGCCGTCCCCTCGACCCCCGCGGCGTCCGCCGCGTAGAAGGGGCCGACGGCGAACCGCCCGGCGAACCCGCCGACGACCGCGCCGATGCCGAGCACCGCGAAGGAGAGCCCGGCGTACGCGAGGAAGCCGCCGAGGAGGCCGCCGACCGCGACCGCGCCGGCGGTGAGGACGGCGCCGTCGACCGCGACGAGGCCGACGACGTTCGGCGCGAGCAGGTAGCCGGCGCCGGCGCCGACGAGCAGCCCCGTCAGCGTCACCGCGTAGACGGAGACCGCCGCGCCGACGAACGCGAGCGCCAGCCCCGCGAGGACCAAGCCGCCGTTGAGTGGGGTGAGCATGTCCGTACCGTGGCGCGCGCTGCTACTTAAATTGTCGCAGCCGCGAGGACGGAAAACGGGCGGCGAGCGGCGGACTCACCGCGCCCGGCTCGTCGCTCGTCGATCGATGTATCGCGTGTACCCGCCGACCGCGAGGCCGAACCCGACGACGAGCAGGACGAACCCGAGGAGGCGACTGGTCCCGACGGTCATCACCGTCAGGACGACGCCGAACAGCAGCGCGAACACGCCGGCGACGACGACGCCCACGTCCAGCAGCGGCGACGGCTGGATGGTCCGGCAGTGCGGGCAGATCCGCGCGTCGGCGGGGATCGGCTCGCGGCAGTCGACGCAGCGGAGGCGGTCGCTCGGCACGCGAGGCGGTTCGGCCGCGACCGGTTTGGCTCTGTTGACTGCGGAGGGGGCCGAGAGGACGTGTCTGCTACCCGGACGCGCCTCGGATTGTACTCGTCGGAACAGAGAACTCCGACGGGCCGCATGGTTAAACGATGTTTCCGGATTGTGAACCGAAGTGCCGAAACGGAGACGCCGCGAGGTCCTCGGAGCCCTCGCGGTGGCTCACCGCCGGTTGTATTTCCGACGACGACCCGCAGGTGGAAATTCGGGAGATAGACGTGGTGAATCTGCGGGACGAGACCGTCGGTGTCACGATAGTTGCGGAGCGAGGCGACGAGGTCGTATCCGAGGACGGGTTCCGATTCGGCCCGAAGCAAGGCGGAGCGACGGGCGGAGTGTATTTAAAAGAAAGTTGGATGAGTGGTGAGGGAGACCTGGAACTCACGATATCCGCGGATTCGATCGACGAAGCCAGTCTATTCACGGAGAGCGTGGCACAAGAGAGTGAGGACGACGGGTGTGTATCCGCGTTCAGTCCGGTCGACGAGAACGGCGGAGGCATGTACTACGCCGAAGCTGAGTGTTGACGACGCGCGAAACGAGCGCCGGGTGCGGATTTCCGCCCGCTCTCCCGCTCAGTCCGCGCCGGCCGCCGCGGCCGGCTCGTCGCCGGTATTGAGCGTCTCTTCCACCTGCGTGAACACCGCGACCAGCGCGACCGCCGCGGCCGCGGCCCCGACGGCGAACGGCACGACGAACCCGAAGCCGTAGAGCCAGCCGGAGGCCAGCGGCCCCAGGGCGACGCCGAAGCCGAAGCCCATCGTGAGCACCGACAGGGTGGTCCCGGACTCCCCCTCGCGGGCGAGGTCGCCGGCGAGCGCGAGCGACGGGGCGAACACGCACGCGACCGCGATCCCTTGGCCGAGCCGGACGAGCATCATCAGCGCCGGCTCGGTCACGATCCCCTGAAGCAGCGTCGTCGGGACGAGGATGACGAAGCCGGCGAGCAGGAACGGCCGGCGGCCGATCCGGTCGCTGGCGCGGCCCACGGGGACCTGGAAGACCACGTTCGCTATCGTCACGGCCGCGAACTGGGCGCCGAACCACACTGGGGGCTGGTCGAGCCGCACGTTCACTTGGTTCTGGAGCGTCGCGAACAGGGCGATGCACGCGCCCATGGCGACGGTCGCGAGCCCGAGCGTGAACACGGGGTCGAGCAGGCGGTCCTCGCCGCGGACCCGGATCGACACGTCGTCGCCCGCCTCGGCCTCGACGTCGGCGTCGCGGACGAGCAGGAACACGAGCGTGAAGCTGAGGTACGCCCCCGCGCAGGCCGCGACGAAGGCGGCGTCGAAGCCGTCGAGGACCGGGAGCCCGACGGCGGAGAGGTCGTACGGCCCGCGAGCGACGACCGCGCCCGCGAGGACCGGGCCGAAGCCGAAGCCGATGAGCCGGAACGTGTTGTACACGCCGAAGTTGCCGCCGCGGTCGGCGTCGCTCGCGGCGTACTCGTTCACGAGGGCGACCGTGGCGGGGATGATGAGCGCCGCGCCGAGCCCCTGTATCGCCCGCAGCGCCACCAGCACCGGGTAGCTCGTCGCGATCGTGTACAGCCCGCTCGCGGTTCCGAGGAGCAGGATTCCGGCGAGGACGAACGGACGACGGGCGCCAACGCGGTCGGAGAGCCGCCCCGTGAACGGCTGCGAGAGGCTGTTGAGAAAGCCGAAAAGCGAGAGCACGACGCCGATGAGGAGCGGTTCGGTCAGCGTGACCGCGGCCGCGCCGACCCCGACCTCGACGCCGAGTAACCCCTCGATGTCGACGAGGTCGCTGGTGATGTACAGCGGGAGGACGACGATGAGAAAGGAGTTCCCGGCGGCGCCGACCATTCGCGCGAGCGCCAGCACGATCACGCGCCGGTCGGTGTCGGTGACGCCGGAGAGGAGCCCCATTCACTCTGGGTTCGGAACGGATGATAAAGGCGCTTGTGAACGGGGGGAGTCGATCCGGTTTCGGTCGCCGACGAGCGTCGAACCGCGGTCTCGGTGTCGACCGAGACCGAGCGGCTCAGGGGGTCGCCGGGGTCCGCTTGTCGACGCCGCGGACCTCGAACCGCGCGCCGCCGTCCTCGCCGGTCGTCGCCTCGACCGTCCACCCGTGCGCGGTGGCGATCTCCTGAACGATCGCGAGGCCGAATCCGGTGGTGCCCGCGCCGCCGCTCTCGCCGGGTTCGAAGAGCGAGTCGGCGACCGCCGGGTCAATCCCCGACCCGTCGTCCTCGACGAAGAAGCCGTCCGAGAGGTCGCCGACCCGGATCGAGACGTCGTCGCCGGCGTGGTCGACCGCGTTGCGCATCAGGTTCTCGAAGAGGTTCCGGAGGCGGTCCGGGTCGGCGAGCACCTCGCGGTCGGTCTCGACCGAGAGGGTCGCGTCCGCGGTGTCGACGGTTGACCAGCTGTCGGCGACGACGTCCGCGAGGTCGACGCGCTCCGGGTCGCCGACCGTCTCTCCCTCGCGGGCGAGCGCGAGGGTCCGCTCGACGATCGACTCCATCCGGGCGAGCGCGTCGAGCGCGGCGTCGAGGTTCTCCGCGTCGTCCGACGCCTCGCGGGCGAGCTGGACCCGGCCCTGCGCGACGTTGAGGGGGTTCCGCAGGTCGTGCGAGACGATGCTCGCGAAGGAGTCGAGCTGGTCGTTCTGTCGTTCGAGCGCCGCCTCCCGCTCTTTGAACGCCGTGATGTCCTCCTGGAAGCCGACCCAGTGCGTGACGGTCCCGTCCGGGTCGCAGATCGGGGCGATGCTCACTCGGTTCCAGAACTCCGTCCCGTCTTTCCGGTAGTTCAGCAGCTCGACGCTCGTCGGCTCGTCGGCGTCGATCGCGTCGCGGAGCTCCTGAACCGACTCCTCCTCCGTGTCCGGCCCTTGGAGGAACCGGCAGTTGACGCCGATCGACTCCTCGCGGTCGTACCCGGTCATCTCGACGAACCGGTCGTTGACGTACACCATGGGGTTGTCCTCCCGGTCCGCGTCCGTGATGGTGATCCCGACCGGCGCCTCGTCGAGGGCGCGGGTCTTCGTCTCCAGTTCCGCGCGGCGCTCGCGCTCGTCGGAGACGTTTCGGAGGATGCCGACGCTGCCGTTGAACGAGTCGCCCTCGTACGGCAGCGCGGCCATGTGGTCGCGACAGGGGATCGGCTCTCCCTCCTTCGGGACGATGTCGACGCCGAAATGCTGGACGTCGGGCCCCGAAGACGAGAGGATCGTGCCGAGGCGGTCCTCGGCCTCTTTGACCGCCGCGTCGTCCTTGATGAACCCGGGCTTCTGGCCGATGATCTCCTCGCGGTCGTAGCCGGTGAGCTCGGCGAACGGCTCGTTGACGAACCGGAAGACGCCGGTCTCGTCGACGACGTAGACGGGGTAGCCGAGCGCCTCGATGACCGTCGAGTAGCGCTCGGCGATCTCTTTGGTCCGGTGCTCCTCGACCGCCTGATCGACGCGGTTCGCGAGCCGGCGGAGCTGCTCGGGACCGCCCTTCTGGAAGTAGCCGGTGACCCCCGCGTTGAGCGCCTGACTGGCGATTTCTTCCGAGCCCTTCCCGGTGTACAGCACGAACGGGGTCTCCCCGTGGCGGTCGCTGAACACGTCGAAGAACTCCAGCCCGTCCATCGCGGGCATGTCGTAGTCGCTGACCACGCAGTCGAAGGCGGCCTCGTCGAGCCGGTCCAAGGCTGTCTCGGGGTCGGTCACGCTCGTCACCGCCACGGAGTCGATCTCGCGTTCGAGGTACGCCTCCGTGAGGTCGAGGACCGACGGGTCGTCGTCGACGTGTAACACGTCGATCGCGGCGGGCATACGTGAACGAACGATCGCGAGGAATAAACGACTACCGACCCGGCTATCGGATCTGGATCCGGGGGCGGCGGCGACCGCGGTCCGCGTTCCACTTCCGGCGTGCGTGGCTGGTTCTTAAGACCGCGGAGCGCGGAGTCGGGATCGATGACCGGCGGGACGCCAGTCGCCGGGGAGACGCTCCCGGGCGCCGGCGGCGGGGACGACGACGCGGACCGCGTCGTCTGCCACGTCGACATGGACTGCTTTTACGCCTCCTGCGAGCGGCTGCGCCGCCCCGACCTCGCGGGCGAGCCCGTCGTGGTCGGGATGGGGTACGAACCGGGCGAGTCGATCGGCGCGGTCGCGACGGCGAGCTACGAGGCCCGCGAGTTCGGCGTCGAGAGCGCGATGCCGATCTCGGAGGCCTTGGAGCTGCTCCCCCGCCGCGCGGGCGCGGACCCCGACGACCCGGACGCGCCCGACCCGGAGGAGACCGGGCGGTACCTCCCCGTCGACCTCGACTTCTACGAGGACGTGGCGAGCGAGGTGAAGGAGGTCCTACGCGACTGCGCCGACACGCGCCGGGAGGTGAGCATCGACGAGGCGTACCTCGACGCCACCGACCGGACCTCGTGGGCGGTCGCCGGGGGTGGCGGCGGGAGTCCGAGCGACGGCGGTGACGGGGACGACGGCGACGATTCTACCGACCCGCCGCCGAGCGGGGCCGCCGGCCCCGCGGAGGCGCGGACGCTCGCCGAGGGATACGCCCGCCACGTGAAAGACCGGATCGAGCGGGAGGCCGGGGTGCCGGCGAGCGTCGGCGTCGCGCCGAACATGTCGGCCGCGAAGGTCGCCAGCGACGCCGACAAGCCGGACGGGCTGGTCGTCGTGCCGCCGGGGTCGGTCGCGGAGTTCCTCGCGCCGCTGCCGACCGCCGACGTTCACGGGGTCGGCCCGGTGACCGAGGGGACGCTGGCGGAGCTGGGCATCGAGACCGCGGGCGACCTCGCCGCGGCCGACCGCGACCGGCTCGCCGCGGAGCTGGGCGAGCGCGGGCCGGAGCTCTCCCGACGCGCCGCGGGCGACGACGACCGGGAGGTGACGCCGACCGGCCTCCCCAAGAGCCTCTCGCGGGAGTCGGCGCTCCCGACGACCGCCGACGAGCCGACGAAGCGCGAGACCGTCTCCGCGCTCGCCGCGGACGTTGCCCGCCGCGCCCGCGAGCGCGGCTGCCTCTACCGCACAATCGGGATCAAGGCGGTCGAGCCGCCGTTCGACGTCAACACCCGCGCCCGGAGCCTGCCCGGTCCCGTGGACGACCCCGACCTCGTCGAGGAGGTGGCGCTCGACCTGCTCGGCGAGTTCGACGAGACCCGCGTCCGCAAGCTGGGCGTGCGCGTCTCCAAGCTCGACTTCGCCGAGACGGATCAGGCGACGCTCGGCGGATTCGAACCGGGGGACGGGCCGGGAGACGGGAGCGACGGCGCGGCCGACCGCCCCCGCGGGTCGGTCGGTCGAACGGCCGGCACCGACGGCGACGGCGGGAAGCTCACCGACTGGGTAGACGGGGAGCCGACCGCGGACGGCGACGCGACGGGGAACGAGGCAGAGCGCCGGACGGGGGACGGACAGGCGTCGCTCGGCGACTGGTCGTGAGCCGCGCCCGACGCGTGGATTCATGGGGCGGCCGAAACGATCCGGAGACATGTCCCTCGCTCGTCGCGTCCTCCTCGGCTCGAACTCGAACGGCTCGCCGCGCCGGTACCGACTCCTCGTGCCGCCGCTGCTCTTTGTCGTCTCCTTCGCCGCCTACGGGCTGGGGCTCTTCGCTCACGCCGGCGGGGTGGTGTTCCTCGCGTTCGACGCCGCGGCCCTCGGCGTCCTCGTGACCGCGGGCCTCGCCTATCGAGGGGCCGGGGTCGCGCTCGCGTGGCTCTCCGTCTACGGAGCGCTGCTCGGGAGCAACGCCGACCACTACCTGCTGGGCCTGCCCGGGCGGCCCCTCGCGGAGCGCGTCGCCGCGCTCCTCGGACTCGACGGGCTCGTCTTCGTCGGGGTCGAGGCCCTCGCGCTGGGGACGCTCGCGTGGGTCGCCGGGACCGTCGGCCGTCTCGCGGTCGACCGCGTCCGGGCCGCGTGACCGGCGTGGGCGTGCGACCGGATCGAACGCGCGACGGCCGGCTATTTACGCCCCGAGCGACGACTGCGATCCATGGACGATTCCGCCGACCTCGCGTGGGAGACGCTCGACAGCGACATCGACTACGCCTGCCCCGGCTTCGACGTGCGCCGGGACGAGGTGCGCTTCCCGGACGGCGAGACGGACGGGTTCCACTACGTCGACGAGCCGCCGGCGGTCGTCGTGCTGCCGCTGACGCCCGACGGCGACGTCGTCGTCATCGACGAGTGGCGACAGGCCGTCGGCCGGGTGAACCGCGGGATTCCCGCCGGGACGATGGAGCCGGAAGACGGGGCGGCGGGGGACGGCGGCCCCGCGGGCCGAGAGCCGACGACCGCCGCGGTCGAGCGCGCCGCGGCCCGCGAACTCGCCGAGGAGACGGGGTACGAGGCGGACGCGTTCGAGCGGCTGACGACCGTCGAGCCCACGAACGGGATGGCGAACGCGGTCCACCACCACGTGCTGGCGACCGGCTGCGAGCCGACCGCCGAGCGGGAGCTGGACCACAACGAGTCGATCGCGGTCGAGACGGTGCCGTACGACGACCTGCTCGCCGCGGTCGTCGACGACGAGCTGCGCGACGGGCGGGCCGTCACCGCGGTGCTGTGGTACGAGCTGCTCCACCAGTAGGCGGTCGGGACCCGCCTTCGGCGCCGTCGCCGTTTCGGCACGGCGTCGTGGCGCCGCCGTCTCCGCGCGATATCGCACCGTCGCCGTCTCGGAACGATACCGCGCCGTCGTCGATTCCGACACGGACAACCATTTTGCCGGGCGGCCCCTACGCGGGGCAATGACAGATCCCTCCAGCGGCGACCGGGCCACGGACGGCGGCGTCTCGGACGAGTTCGACGACGTCGGGCCGGACGCCGTCGGCGACGCGGACGGGTCGGGCGGGGGCGCCGGCTCTCCGGGCGTCGCGGTCGCGACGGCCCTCCTCCTCGGCGTCCTCGGCCCGGTCATCGCGCTCGCGAGCGGGGTCGCCGTCTTCGCGATCGACTCGCTGACCGGGGGGCTCTCGCTCGTCGCGAGCGTGGTCCTCACGCTGGTGTTCGGCCAGTACGTCGCGTTCGGCGGGCTCGCGGTCGGCTACCTCGCGTGGCGCGGCTTCGACCGCGAGGGGATCGTCTCGTACCTCGGCGTCCGGGTGCCGAGCCTCAAGGAGATCGGGATCGTCCTCGGCAGCTGGGTCGTGATCTTGATCCTGATCCTCGTGGTCTCGACGATCGTCCAGCTGCTCGGGACGGAGACCGCGGCGAACCAGAGCGCGGAGCTGGCGATGGGGAATCCGGCGATCATCCCGCTGTTCGTCGCCGCGTCGTTCCTCGTCATCGGGCCCTGCGAGGAGATCCTCTACCGGGGAGTCGTCCAGGGGCGCCTCCGCGAGTCGCTGCCGGCCGCCCCGTCGATCGCGCTGGCGGCCGCCATCTTCGCGACCATCCACGTGATGGCGCTGACCGGCGGGCTCTCCGCGCGCCTGACGACGATCTCGATCCTGTTCGTGCCGAGCCTCGTGTTCGGCGCGGTGTACGAGTACACCGAGAACCTCGTCGTCCCCGCGCTGCTCCACGGCCTCCACAACGCCGTGATCTTCACTGTCCTCTACGTCACCGTGACGCAGGTAGACCCGAACGAACTGCCGACGGTGCTGGGGTTCTTCCCGGTCTGATCCCGGACGATCGAGCGGCCTCAGTACAGGTCCTCTAGCGACTCCTCGACGTGCGAGTGCTCCTCGGCCGGGAACTCGCCGCTCGTCACGGCATCCCGGTACGCCTCGACGGCGTCGACCATCTCGCCGCGCACGTCGCCGAACTGCTTCGCGAACGGCGGCGACCACTCCCCGAGCCCGACCGCGTCGTTGATCACGAGCACCTGTCCGTCGCAGTCGGGGCCCGCGCCGATGCCGATCGTCGGGATATCCAGCGCCTCGGTCACCGCGCCCGCGAGGTTCGCCGGCACGTGCTCCAGCACGAGCGCGAACGCCCCGGCGTCGGCGTGGGCGCCCGCGAGGTCGATGATCTCCTCGGCGGCGTCCTGCTCGGTCCCCTGTCGGGTGTAGCCGCCGAGCCGGTTCACGTGCTGCGGGGTCAGGCCGAGGTGCGCCATCACCGGGATCCCGACCTCGGTCATGCGACGGGTCGTGTCGACGGTGTGGGGGCCGCTCTCGATCTTCACGGCGTCCGCGTTCGCCTGTTTTAGGAGTCGACCCGCGTTGCGGACGGACTCGGCCTCGTCGACGCCGAACGAGAGGAACGGCATGTCGGCGACGACCAGCGCGTCCCCGGTCGCGCGCGCGACCGCCGCGGTCCGGCTCGCCACCTCGTCGAGCGTGACGGGGAGCGTGGAGTCGTAGCCAAGGGCGGCGTTGCCCATGCTGTCGCCGACGAGGACGACATCGATCCCCGCCTCGTCGACGATCGCCGCCGTCGGGGCGTCGTATGCGGTCAACATCGTGATCGGATCGTCGCCCTCCCGCAGTCCCCGCGTCGTGGTCATACCTCGGAGTCACCCGCGCGACGCCGTAAAATCGTCGGGAACCGGAAAGGCGGGGCGGCGCGGCCGGGCGGCGGCGCGACCCCGGTACCGCCGCCGACCGCCACCGATTTGCCGCTCGGCCGCCGAGTCGGTCGCGTGCAACCAGTCGAGCGGGCCGAGTACGAGGGGGTGGACTACGCGTGGGTGATGCAGACGACGTTCGTCGTCACCATCCTCGTCGGCGCGCCCGCCGCGGCGCTGCTGTCGACGCTCGTGACGCTGGAGACGTGGGGCGCGCGCGCCGCGTTCGCGGTCCGGATCGGCGCGCCCATCTGGTTCGTCACCGCGGTCGCTGTCGCGCTGTACGCGCGGCGCGCCGAGGCCGGCGACGGCGGCTCTGGCAGCGACGCCGACGCGAGCGCGGAACGGGACGCCGACGCTGACGCCGGAGACGCCGAGCCGGAGTCTACCGAGCCGACCGACGAACAGACTGACGAGGGGGAGAAGGTCGACTGACCCGCGGGCGGCGCGGTGCGAGTCGCTACTCGGCGAGCAGCTCCGAGACCCACGCGAAGTCGACGCCGCCGCGCTCGGCGGTGACCGCGTCGCTCTGCGAGTCGCCGACGAACAGGGTGTCCTCCGGGGCCTCCCCGAGGCGGTTGATCGCCGCGAGCAGCGACGCCGGGTCGGGCTTGTGGCTTCCGACGGTGTCGCGGCCGACGATCGCACCCGAGACGAGCGCGTCGCCGAGGCCGTGCGTCTCGACCGCGATGCGGCACGCGTCCTCGCAGTTGAGCGAACAGACGCCAGCCGGGGGGTGTGGGTCCGCGGACTCGTCGTCCGCGGTCGCGGCCGCGAGTCGGTCCCCGAGCGGGAGCCGGGTCGACTCGCGGGCGCCGGGGCGCTCGTGGAGCGCGATCGCCTCCTCGACCTCAGCCCGGATCCCGTACTCGTCGGCCGCGCCGAGGAGGTCCCACAGCTCCTCAGTCGGGGGGATGAGGGCGCGCTCGGCGTACACATCGAGAACCGCGTCGGCGACCGCGTCCCAGTCGACCGCGAGCTCGACGAGCGTCCCGTCGAGGTCGTAGACGACCGCGTCGTAGGCGGCGAACTGAGATCCGTCACCGTCGGTCACTCGCCGAACACCCCGCGGGCGATGATCGTCTTCTGGACCTCGGTCGTCCCCTCGTATATCTCCGTGATCTTCGCGTCGCGGTAGAGGCGCTCGACGTCGAACTCGGTCGTATAGCCGTAGCCGCCGTGGATCTGGATCGCCTCGTTCGTCACCGACATCGCGGCCTCGCTGGCGCGGTACTTCGCCTTCGATGCGGCGACGCGATAGTCCTCGCCCGCCTCCGCCTGCCGGCACGCCTCGCGGACGAGCAGCCGCGCCGCCGACACGTCGGTCGACATCTCCGCGAGCTTGTGCCGGATCGTCTGGATGTCACTTATCGGTCGGTCGAACTGCTCGCGCTCCTCGGCGTAGGATTTCGCCTCGTCGAGCGCCGCCTGCGCGACGCCGACCGCCTGCGCCGCGATGCCGATCCGGCCCTCGGTGAGCGTCCGGAACGCGGCGGAGAGCCCCTTTCCCGGCTCGGTGAGACGGTTCGCGGCGGGGACGCGGCAGTCGTCGAAGGTGATCCCGGTCGTGTCCGAGGCCCGGAGGCCCAGCTTCTCCTCCTTCTTGCCGACCTCGAACCCCTCGGTGTCGGCGGGGACGAGGAACTGCGTGATCGCGTCGTCGTCGGGGTCGTGCGCCTCGTCGTCGACCTTCGCGAAGACGACGGCCACGCCGCCGCGCTTCCCGTTCGTGATCCACTGCTTCTCGCCGTTGAGCGCGTACTCGTCGGCCTCGGGGTCGTACGTGGCGGTCGTCGACATCTCCGCGGGATTCGAGCCCGCGTGCGGCTCGGAGAGACAGAACATGCCCACCGGGCGGCCCGTCTCCGCCATCTCGGGGAGCCACGTCTCGCGCTGGGTCTCGCTGCCGAACTCGGCGATACAGGAGGTGGCGAGGCAGTGGACCGACAGGGCCGTCGCGACCGCGAGGGACCCGTGCGCCAGCGCCTCGTTGGCGACCGCGTACGTCGTCTTCCCCGCGCCGAACCCGCCGTACGCTTCCGGGACCGTCAGCCCCGTCAGGCCGAGTTCCGCGAGCCCGTCCCACACGCCTTCCGGGAACGTCTCCGTCTCGTCGGCTTCGGCCGCCGTCGGTCGAACCTCCTCGGCCGCGAACTCCTCGACGAGGTCGCGGACCGCCTGCTGTTCGTCGGTGAGCGCCGAGCCGACGCGTGCTCCGGTCATGTCACCGACTTCGGTCCCTCACCGAAAAAGGTGAGCGATCGGCGGGACCGGCCGACCCGGCGTCCCGGACGGCTTCGGCACCGGCGCCGGTGACGCGCCTACTCCTCCGCCTCGCGCGCCTCCCACAGCGGGTACAGCTCGTCGCGGGGCGGCTCGGCGAGCGGCTCGCCGTCGATTCGGACGGTTCCCGCAGGGCGAGCCGAGTCCGCGGCGTCGCCCGAGCCCGCGGCGTCGCCCGCAGCCCCCTCGACCGAGCCGATCTCCGCGCCGCCGATCCCGACCGCGTCGAGGGCGTCGAGCGCGTCGTCGACCCGGTCCGGCGGGACCGCAGCCAGCAGCGCGCCGGAGCCGAACGTCGCGAGCGGGTCGACGCCGAGCGCGTCGCAGCAGGCGCGCGTCTCGGGGCGGACGGGGACCGCGTCGCGCTCGACGGCGAAGACCGAGTCGCTCGCCTCGGCCATCTCGACGAGGGCGGTCGCGACGCCCCCCTCTGTCGGGTCGTGGAGCGCGGTCGCGGCGTCCCGGACCGCGGCCGCGTCGGGGACGACGCTCACCTCGTCGAGGAAGCCGGCGGCGGCGTCGAGCGTCGCGGCCGGGACGCCGGCCGCGCGGCACTCCTCGCCGAAGTCGGTTGCGAGGATCGCCGTCGCCTCGATCGCCGCCCCCTTTGTGAGAAGGAGGCGGTCGCCCGGCTCAGCCCCGCCGCTCGACACGAAGCGGTCCGTCGTCCCCATCGCCGTCATCGAGCAGAGCGGGCGGTCGAGCGCGTCGAGCACCTCGGTGTGGCCCCCGACGACCGCGCACCCGAGCTCGCGCGCCGTCGCGTCGACCTGGTCGACGACGGTCCGGAGGCGGTCGGGATCGCCGTCGGGTAAAAAGAGCGTGTGCGTGAGCCACCGCGGGTCGGCCCCGCTCGCGGCGACGTCGTTACAGGCGACGTGGACCGCGAGCGTCCCGACCGACTCGGCCGCGAGCGACAGCGGGTCGGCCGCGATGACGAGCGTCTCGGCGGCGTCGCCGAGGTCGATCGCGGCCGCGTCCTCCCCGTAGGCCGGCCCCTGCGCCACCGCGGCGTCTGGCGTGCCGGTCGCCGCGAGCGCTGCGGCGAGCGCGTCGGGACCCAGCTTGCCCGTCATCGCTTCCGGAACCACGCCGCGACGGCCGCGGGGTCGGCGTCGAGGCCGCCGCCCTGCGCGAACGTCGGGCCGCCGCCCCCGCCGCCGCCGAACTCGGCGGTTATCGCGCCGACGATGTCGCCCGCGTCGACGGCCGTGTCCTCTGCGGCCGCGACCACGACGAACGGGGCGTCACCCGCACCGATCGCGGCGAGGGCGTCGGGGCCGTCGTCCGCGTCGGCGTCGCCGCCGACGAGCGCGGTCGCCGGCTCCCGGAGCTCGTTCGGGTCGGCGTCGTCGACGGTCCCGACCGCCCACTGCGCGCCGTCGACCTCGGTCGTCGGGAGGTCGCGCAGGCGGGCGGCGAGCAGGTCCCCGCGCGCCTCGCGGAGGTCCGCCTCCAGCCGGTCGGCCTCCCCGCGGAGGCGGTCGACCGCGTCGGGGAGGTCGCCGACGCGCGCGTCCAGCGTCGTCGCGGCGTCGAGCGCGGCGGCGTGGACCGCGCCGAGCTCGTCGATAGCGGTCGGGCCGACGGCGAACTCGACGCGGGTGACGCCCTCGCCGGGGTTCGACCGGTCCAGCACCGCGATCGGCCCGATCTCCGCGGTGTTCTCGACATGGGTCCCGCCGCAGGCGGCGACGTCCCAGGGGTCGTCCGCGTCGCCGACGGTGACGACCCGGACCGCGCCGCCGCTCATCGCACCCTCCTCCGTTTTCGTGTTGAACGCGATCCCGTCGACATCTCGGGCCGCCTCGGCCGAGTGGGTCGCCCACGAGACGGGCAGCGAGTCCCAGACGGCGCGGTTCGCGAGCCGCTCTAACTCGATCAGGTCGCCGTCGTCTAACGGCTCGGCGGTCGTCAGGTCGACGCGGACCTTCGTCTCGGAGATGTCGAAGCCGGCGTAGCCGAGGTCCTCGGCGATCCGGCGCGCGGCCCCGTACAGCACGTGGGAGGCGGTGTGTGCGCGGGCGCAGTAGGTCCGGAACGCGTCGTCGACCAAGCCCGTGACCTCGTCGCCGGGCGCGAAGTCGGGGTCGGCGTCGGAGTCGAGAGCGTGGACCACGTCTCCGCCCCGTTCGGTCACGTCGTCGACGAGGTGGCCGTCGAGCGTCCCCCGATCGGCGGGCTGGCCGCCGGACTCGGCGTAGAAGTACGTCTCGTCGAGGACGACCTCGCGGCCGTCGACGCGGTCGACCGTCGCTTCGAACTCCCGGACCGCCGGCTCGGCCGGCGCGCGTGAAGCGGTCATTGCCGGGTCGTGGGCGCGGGTGGGTAAATAGGTGACCGCCGCGGTATCGGTTGTAAACGACCGTCGCGGTGGCGCGTGCCTGCGAGCCGCCGGCAGGCCGCGAAGCCAGCGTGCGCGAGGTCGCCGGCGCTACGCGCCGGCTGCCAGAGGGACCTTCGGTCCCTCGCTGGAGTCAGTTGCCGGAGCGAAGCGACGGCGGCTGACGAGGCTGGGGAGGCGTGCGGTGCGGTTGTGGTGTGGGCGGGCGGGACTCGAA